>JBGSBU010000014.1:0-17976 GCA_041730375.1 Solirubrobacteraceae bacterium | reverse complement strand
TTTTCCAGAAAAATTTACAGCAGCACCATGGGTTAAATGTCCTCCATGAGATAAATCAAATCCTAAAATTTTATCGCCTGGGTTTAATAAAGCTAAATATACAGCAGCATTTGCTTGAGAACCAGAATGCGGTTGAACATTTGCATAGGTTGCACCAAACAAAGCTTTTGCATTGTTAATTGCAAGGGTTTCTATTTCGTCTATAACCTCGCAGCCAGCATAATACCTTTTGCCTGGGTAACCTTCGGCATATTTATTGGTTAGTATAGAGCCCATAGCTTCCATTACTTTACCACTTACAAAATTTTCTGAAGCAATTAATTCAATACCTCTTAATTGTCTTTCTCTTTCTTTTTGAATTAGTTCAAAAATTATATTATTACTCATTTTTTGAATTTATATTCTGCAAATTTATAAATAAATCTACCTTAAAATTATAACTGTTTATAAAATATTAAAAAAAACTTAAATTAGCCTCATAATTATATATTATGATGAGAGATTATTCTTTAATTAACTTTGGTAGAAAAGAAAAAAATGAAAAAATATCTAATTATAATGAATTTGATTTAGATGAAATTATAATAAAAGATAACTATAACGCCCAAGAAACTAAAAATCTCGAACATATAAATTTTATTGCAGGTAAACCTCCATTTTTGAGAGGACCGTATAGTACAATGTATGTTATGAATCCTTGGACTATAAGGCAGTATGCAGGATTTTCAACCGCAGAAGAATCTAACAAGTTTTATAAAAAAAATTTAGCAGCCGGACAAAAAGGGCTCTCAGTTGCATTTGATTTAGCTACACACAGAGGCTATGATTCCGATCACCCTAGAGTAGTAGGTGATGTTGGAAAAGCAGGCGTTGCAATTGATTCTGTAGAAGATATGAAGATTTTATTTAATCAAATCCCATTAAATGAAATTTCTGTATCAATGACTATGAATGGAGCTGTTTTACCCATACTGGCTTTTTATATTGTTGCGGCAGAAGAACAAGGTGTTAAACAAGATTTATTAAGCGGAACCATACAAAACGATATTCTTAAAGAGTTTATGGTTAGAAACACCTATATCTACCCACCAGAACCTTCCATGAAAATTATTGCACACATCTTTGAATATACTTCTAAAAATATACCAAAATTTAATTCTATTAGCATATCAGGTTACCATATGCAAGAAGCCGGAGCTACGCCCATTCTAGAAATGGCCTATACATTAGCTGATGGGTTAGAATATGTTAGAACAGGCTTAAAAGCCGGATTAAAAATAGATGATTTTGCTCCAAGACTATCATTTTTCTGGGCTGTTGGAATGAATTTTTTTGTAGAAATAGCAAAAATGAGGGCTGCTAGAATGTTATGGGCAAAATTAATAGAAGAATTTAATCCACAGAATCAAAAATCAATGGCATTAAGAACTCATTGCCAAACAAGTGGTTGGAGTTTAACCGAGCAGGAACCATTTAATAACATAGCAAGAACCACAATAGAGGCATTAGCTTCGGTTTTAGGCGGTACTCAATCGCTTCATACCAATGCGTTAGACGAAGCAATTGCGCTTCCAACAGATTTCTCATCCAGAATTGCAAGAAATACTCAGTTAATCATTCAAGAAGAAACCCTAATCCCTAAAACTGTAGACCCAATGGGAGGATCTTTTTTAATTGAAAATTTAACCAAAGAAGTATATCAAAAAGCATGGGAATATATTCAAGAAATAGAATCACTGGGCGGTATGACTAAGGCTATAGAATCTGGAGTTCCTAAAATGAGAATTGAAGAAGCATCTGCTAGAAAACAAGCAAAAATAGATAGCAAAGAAAATAGTATTGTTGGGGTTAATTCTTATAAATCTAAATTACCACAATTTGATCTAGATACTTTAGAAATAGACAATACAGAGGTTAGAAACAAACAATTAATTAGGTTAAAAGAAGTTAAAGAAACTAGAGATAATAATTTAGTAAAACAAATTTTAGAAAGAATAACTAATTCTGCAAAAAATGGTGCCGAAAATTTATTAGCTTTAAGCATAGAAGCAGCTAGGGCAAGAGCAACTCTTGGAGAGATATCAGACGCATTAGAATTGGTTTTTGGTAGGCATAAAGCAATAATAAGAAGTATTTCTGGCGTATATGCTTCAAACGTTAAACATATGGATGAATTTAACCTTGTTAGGCAAAAAGCAGACGAATTTACCACCAAACATGGAAGAAGACCAAGAATTATGGTGGCTAAAATGGGGCAAGATGGTCATGATAGAGGAGCGAAAGTTGTAGCAACCGCCTTTGCAGATATGGGTTTTGATGTAGATATAGCACCATTATTTCAAACTCCGTTTGAGGTAGCTAAACAAGCAATCGAGAACGATATTCATGTATTAGGAATTTCTTCTCTTGCAGCAGGTCATAAAACCTTAGTGCCTCAATTAGTTATAGAATTAAAAAAATATAATAGAGAGAATATTTTAATTGTTGTTGGAGGGGTTATACCCAAAAAAGATTACGAATTTTTGTACAAAAACGGGGTTAGTTTTATTTTCGGACCAGGAACCAATCTAGCAGAAGCTGGAGTAGAAGTAATTAGTAAAATAAATGATTAATTCACAAAACATACAAGACCAGCTTATAAATGGTATCCTTCTAAACGATAGGGCTATTTTAAGCAGAGCAATTACTTATGCAGAAAGTACGCTAGAAGAGCACCAATTAATTATAGGAAAAGTATTAGAAAATATTAGCACTAAAACTGGTAATTCTATTAGAATAGCAATAAGCGGTATACCAGGTGTTGGTAAAAGTACTTTTATTGAAAAAATTGGATTAAAATATATTGCTAGAGGCAAAAAAGTTGCTGTTCTAGCCATAGATCCATCTAGCAGTATATCTAAAGGAAGCATTTTGGGAGATAAAACCCGAATGGAAGAATTAGCCATTCAAGAAAATGCATTTATTAGGCCAACATCTGCCGGAAAAACCCTAGGTGGGGTGGCTAAAAATACCTACGAAACAATACTTCTATGCGAGGCATCTGGTTATGATGTAATTATAATAGAAACAGTAGGCGTTGGTCAGTCCGAGTTTATTGTAAAAGATGTAACAGATTTATTTGTTCTTTTACAGGTGCCTAATACGGGCGATGAACTTCAGGGAATTAAGCGTGGTATAATGGAATGTATAGATTTTGTTTTTATTAATAAAGTAGAAGAAAATAATAAACATTTAGCCAAGCAACTTAAAGTTAACTTAATAAAAGCATTGCAATTTTTACCCATTAAATCTAATAATTGGAAAGCAAAAGTTTTTCTTGGCTCTGCATTAAATGACATTGGAATAGAAGAATTTTTAAATGAAATTGATGATTTTTTTACCTATTTAACCAATAATAAGCTTTTAGATGAAATAAGACAAAAACAAACCGAAAAACATACTAAGGATTATTTTTTAGAAAATTTATTAAGTAAACTAAGCAATTCGCCCTTTTATATAGAGCTAGAAAAAGAAATAACAGCTAAAGTAAAAGAGAATAAACCCATTCCTTATTCTACTATAAATGAATTAATAAATAAAATAATAGGCAAATAAAACATACATATTCTATTAACTTAGTAGGAAATATTATATATTTGCTTAAATTATTTATTAAAATGGAAAGAATATCTTTAAAACACATTGGTTTCACTATTATTTTTCTTAAAATTGGTTTAATCATTTACTTAATTTGTATAGTTTTACCCACCATAAATCTTTCAACTTTTAATTTTGATAAATCTTTCTATGGTTTCATTTTAGCCGGATTTTTTGCACAAATGATAGATGGTGCACTAGGTATGGCTTACGGAGTTAGCTGCTCTACTTTATTATTAAATTTTGGGTTATCGCCCAAAATAACTACTGCCGCAGTACATACTGCAGAAGTTTTTACAACAGGCTTTTCGGGTTTATCTCATCTAACAATGAATAACATTGATAAAGAATTATTTTTTAAAATAGTTATTACAGGTGCTTTAGGAGCTGTATTTGGTGCGTACGTAATTTCTAATTTTTTAGATGGAGATTTAATTAAACCATACATATCTGCTTATTTAGGAATTTTAGGCTTAATAATATTAGTTAAAGGAATTAGAAATACCCAAAAAGAGTTTACTAAAGTTAAATGGCCTAGATTGCTTGCCTTTTTTGGAGGTTTAATGGATGCTATTGGCGGTGGAGGATGGGGCCCCATAGTAACTTCAAACATAATAAATCAAGGAAAAGATCCTAAATTAGCCATAGGAACAGTTAATACAGCCGAGTTTTTTGTTGCTTTTTTTAGTACAGGAATATTTTTATTTTTTGTGGGTATAGAAAATTGGCAAGTTATTTTGGGTTTAATTATTGGTGGTTCTTTCGCAGCTCCAATTGGGGCATATTTATCGACCAAAATAAATAAGAAGGCTTTAATGGTGATAGTTGGCGTTGTTTTAATAGCAGTTTCTTTAACAACTGTAATAAAAGCAATTTTATAAACTATTTTTTTTATTAATATATTATATTTAATTTCAATCTATAAAAAAATATCTCTTTTATGAATAACTATAAATTCGAAACTTTACAATTACACGCAGGTCAAGAAGTTGATTCAACAGGTTCAAGAGCAGTACCAATTCACCAAACCACTTCGTTTGTATTTAATAATTCTGAACATGCTGCCAATCTTTTTGGATTAAAAGAGTTTGGTAATATTTATACAAGAATTATGAATCCAACAACAGATGTATTGGAGAAAAGATTGGCTGCACTTGAAGGAGGCGTAGCAGCAGTAGCAACTTCATCTGGACAAGCAGCACAATTTTTAGCCATAATAAATATAATGGGCAGTGGAGATAATTTTATTCCAACTTCACATTTGTATGGTGGAACCTATAACCAATTTAAAGTACAATTTAAAAAATTAGGAATCCAGGTTAAATTCCCTGAAGATGAAAGTCCAGAGTCTTTTGAGGCCCAAATAGATGCTAGTACAAAAGCAATTTATTTAGAAACAATTGGAAACCCAGAGTTAAACATTCCAGATTTCGAAAAAATAGCAGCTATTGCTCAAAAACACTCCATTCCTTTAATAGTAGACAATACATTTGGGGCTGGGGGTTATCTTTTTAAACCGCTACAACATGGTGCTAATATTGTAACAGCCTCTATAACAAAATGGGTAGGTGGCCATGGCACAAGTATAGGTGGTATTATTGTAGATGGTGGAAATTTTAATTGGGGAAATGGCAAGTTTCCAGATTTTTCTGAACCTAGTGAGGGATATCATGGATTAAATTTTTGGGAAGTATTTGGTCAAGGCAACCCGCTTGGGTTACCTAATGTTGCTTTTGCAATAAGAGCAAGAGTAGAAGGGTTAAGAGATTTCGGCCCTGCAATTAGTCCGTTCAACTCTTTTTTAATTATACAAGGCATAGAAACGCTATCTCTTAGGGTAGAAAGAACTATAGAGAACACGGTTAAAGTTGCTAATTTTTTAGAAAATAACAACTGTGTTGTTAAAGTAAATTATCCGGGTTTAAAAACAAATAAATATTATAATTTAGCTCAGAAATATCTTCCAAAAGGAGCAGGAGGTGTATTAACCTTTGAAATTGATGGAGGAGTAGAAGTAGGTAAAAAATTTATTAACTCTTTAAAATTAGTAAGTCATTTAGCCAACGTGGGCGATTCTAAAACCTTAGCAATTCATCCAGCTTCAACTACACACCAGCAATTATCAGAACAAGAACAACTAAAAAGTGGTGTTACGCCAGGTTTGGTTAGATTATCAATAGGAACAGAA
This sequence comes from Solirubrobacteraceae bacterium, assembly GCA_041730375.1. Lineage (GTDB taxonomy): Bacteria > Bacteroidota > Bacteroidia > Flavobacteriales > Weeksellaceae > JBGSBU01. The sequence continues at coordinate 12,152 of JBGSBU010000014.1, read as the reverse complement.
CATATTGATGATATTTTACAAGACATAGAACAGGCAATTATAAACGCTAAGACCTAAATAACACACTTAGTTTTTTAATTTTTTTAAGAATGAGAATAGATTTTATTTCACTATTTCCAGAGATGCTCGAAAGTACTTTTAGTAGTTCTATCAATAATAGAGCTATTAAAAAAGAAATAGTAGAAGTAGAATTTCATCAATTAAGAGATTACTCAGAAAATAAACACAAGAAAGTTGATGATTATCAGTATGGGGGAGGAGCAGGAATGGTAATGTCAATAGATCCCATTTTTAAATGTATAGAAAAGCTTAAAAAAGATAGAGATTACGACGAAATTATATATTTATCGCCTGATGGAGAATTGCTTAACCAAGGCATTGCTAACGAACTTTCGTTAAAAAAAAATTTAGTTTTTCTTTGCGGACATTATAAAGGAATAGACCAAAGAGTAAGAGACCATTTAATTACAAGAGAAATTTCTATTGGAGATTATGTTTTAACCGGTGGCGAACTTGCAGCACTTGTGTTAGCAGACTCTATAATAAGGCTAATTCCTGGCGTTCTTAGCGATGAAACTTCTGCTTTAACAGACTCCTTTCAAGATAATTTACTTTCACCTCCAATCTATACAAGACCAAAAAAATATAAAGATTGGGAAGTACCAGAAATTTTACTTTCGGGTGATGAAAAAAAAATTGAAAAATGGAAACTAGAAAAATCCATAGAAAGAACAAGATTAATAAGACCAAATTTAATTGATAACTAAATTTTTTAAGTAGTTTTGTAAGTTGATAGTAAAATCACAAAAATTTAATCAATAATTTTTAATGAAGGAAGTAGTAAAGCCTTATAGTAAAGAGGGTTCCAAAAAAACTCAGGTTGAAACAATGTTTGATAACGTTGCTTTTACATATGATATTTTAAACAGAATTTTAAGTTTTAATATTGATATTTATTGGAGAAATATTTTAGTAGATTTAATTAAAGGATTAAAAAATAATAAAATACTAGACATAGCTACTGGCACCGGAGACCTAGCAATTACAATAGCAAAAAAAATTAAAACAGAAGTTACTGGTTTTGATTTGTCTCAAAACATGTTAAGTGTTGCAGATAAAAAAGTAAAAAAAGAAAACCTTTCAAAATACGTTTCACTAATTCATGGCGATGCAGAAAATATGCCCTTTAATGAAAATGAGTACGATATAGTTACTGTCTCTTTTGGTGTTAGAAATTTTGAAAATCTTGATAAAGGATTAACAGAAATTTACAGGGTGTTAAAACTAAATGGAAGTTTATTTATATTAGAATTTTCGCAACCAGAAAATTTTATTTTCAAAAAACTTTATTTCTTTTATTTCACAAAAATTCTTCCTTTTATTGGAGGTATTCTTTCTAAAGACAAATATGCTTACAGTTATTTACCGTCATCAGTCTATAATTTCCCTCACGGAGAGCAAATGTTAGCTATACTTTCTAAAAATGGATTTAAAAATACTAGTTTTAAAAAATTAACCTTTGGAATTGCAAGTATTTATATTGCAAAAAAATAAAATTTTATTATGAAAAAAATTAAACATATTATATTTTTGACCTTATTAATTCTACTATCTAATTCTTTAAAATCTCAGTTTTTTAGTAATAAAACTACTGAATTTAATTTGGAGGAAAGAGATAATAGAAATTGGAATTTAGGTTTTTATTTAGGATATAATCTACTTCAATATAGCATAGAAACTAATCCTAATATTTCTTTAAGCAATAAACCAACAGTATCTTACAAGAGTAATGGTGGATTAAATATTGGTTTAATGTTAAAAAGAAGACTAATAGATAATTTAGATCTTAGATTTGAACCTGGAGCTATATTTGTAGATAGATCTATAACTTTTGAAGAATTAGATCCACTTATAAATTCTACAAATACTAGAAGTAAGCCATCGACCTATATTTATCTTCCTTTGGTTATTGATTTTCATGGAAATAGACATTACAATGTTAGGTCATTCATATCAACAGGTATTGCATATTTATATAACATTCAATCTAAAGAAAATAATGTTGAGGATAATCAACAAAATATATTTAGAACAACCTCAAATAATTTTGCAGCTCAAGCAGAAATAGGACTAAATATTTACTTTAATAAATTTAAGCTTACACCATCTATAAAAGGGCTATTTTTTCTAAATAACGAATTGGTTAAAGACAATACTGGAACATTAATGCAGGCCGAAACGATAAAAGATATTAGAACAAACGGATTAATGTTATCGTTTAAATTTGAATAAAAATAATTAACTATAAAATGAATTTTGATTTAACCGAAGAACACAAATTAATTCAACAAACAGCAAGAGACTTTGCAGTAAATGAATTACTTCCAGGTGTAATAGAAAGAGATAATAACCAAACATTTCCAACAGAACAAGTAAAAAAAATGGCAGAACTTGGTTTTCTTGGCATGATGGTTTCGCCTGAATATGGTGGAGGTGGAATGGATACACTTTCATATGTGTTAGCTGTAGAAGAGATTTCTAAGATAGACTCATCCTCGTCTGTTATTATGTCTGTTAATAATTCTTTAGTTTGTTGGGGACTTGAAAAATACGGAACAGAAGAACAAAAACAAAAATATTTAACCCAACTTGCTTCTGGTAAAATATTGGGATCCTTTGGTTTATCAGAACCAGAAGCTGGTTCTGATGCTACTTCTCAAAAAACTACAGCCATAGATAAAGGCGATCATTATCTATTAAATGGAATAAAAAATTGGATTACAAATGGTAACAGCTCTAGTGTTTCTTTAGTAATTGCTCAAACTAATGTAGAAAAAAAGCACAAAGGAATAAATGTATTTATTGTAGAAAAAGCTTTTAAAGGATTTGATGTAGGTTCGAAAGAAGATAAATTAGGAATTAGATCATCCGATACAAGTTCTTTACTATTTACAGATGTTACAGTACCTAAAGAAAATAGAATAGGAGAAGATGGTTTTGGTTTCCCATTTGCAATGAAAACGCTTGAGGGCGGAAGAATTGGTATTGCAGCTCAAGCCCTAGGTATTGCAGCAGGTGCATATGAATTGGCACTTAAATATAGCAAAGAAAGAAAAGCATTTGGCGTTCCAATATGTAACCACCAAGCCATAGCATTTAAACTTGCAGATATGTATAGCAAAGTTGAAGCAGCGAGATTATTAGTTTACAAGTCTGCTATAGACAAAGATCAAGGAAAAGATTACGCTACTTCAAGTGCTTTGGCAAAATTAGTAGCCTCTCAGGCAGCAATGGACGTAACCATTGAAGCGGTTCAAATACACGGAGGATATGGTTATGTGAAAGAATACCATGTGGAAAGGTTGATGAGAGATGCAAAAATAACTCAGATATATGAAGGAACCTCAGAAATACAAAGAATTGTTATTTCTCGTTCCATATTAAAAGGATAATTTAAAAATTATACTAAACAAGAAGTACAGAAAATAATTTTATTTTCTGTACTTCTTGTTTAGTGCCTTAAGAATACTCCAAGTTTCTTGATCTAATATTCCAAATTCAAATGCAGTAGCGTTAAAATGATATTGAAAAGCTCTAATTACATTTTTGGTTTGCAAATCCCACTCGCCAGTTATTTTTATCTCGTAACCGTATTTCAATAAATCTTCTTGTACCGAGGTAATAAATTCTATTGAGTTAAAATTTTCCTTTATATCAAGTAAACTAAATTCTGTTTTATCCAATTCGTTATACCAAGCACCAATTCTATACGTATCATAAAAATATTTCCAAGGGAATAATGGACCCGGATCGAACTTTCTTTGTGGTGCAATATCAGAATGACCTAATACATAAGTTGAATCTATTTTATATCTATCAACAATATTTTTAACTAAAATTGCTACTTTTTTTATTTGATGGGTGGGGTATGATTCAAAAACCATATTCCCAAGACTATCTAATTTAAATCCTTTATTTACTATTTCTACCCCAATAGAATTATCATTTAGATTATTAAAATTATTAAAAAAGCTAAGCCCAGCATGCCATGCTCTTTTATCTTCTGTAACTAGTAAATGAATTTTTTTGTCTAAAGAATCAGAAATTAAATAATGGCTACTTACTTCATTTTTTGTTAGGGCTTTAATAGAAGCTTCCGTATCAATTCCTGTGTAATGTAGAATTAAGAATCTTACTCTTTCGTTCTGGGATTTTGAGGGTAAAAACTCTTCAGAAACTTCATAATCATCTAATTTTGCACTAAAATAATGAGGAACTACTTCTTCTAATTTAATACCATTTTCTATTTTAACTTCTGTAAATAAATTAGATTTTTTGTGTAAAGTAGAACACGAACTAATAAGTATAAATAATAAAACCAGATAGAATAAACGCATAATTTTTATTTTCAAACTTAAATTTATCAACTTTTAATGAGTAAAACAGTAAAATAAACCATTAAAAGTTTTGCTATTAACTAATATGGACTATTTTTGTAATTCGTTTTTTAAACATTCTTTAGGGAGAGTTGCCAGAGTGGTTAATGGAGCAGTTTGCTAAACTGTCGACGAGTAATCGTCGCGTGGGTTCGAACCCCACACTCTCCGCAAACAGTTGATTTAAAAGAATATAAAACATACTTAAACGCTCAAAAAAGCCATCTAATAAATAAAATTAGGTGGCTTTCTTCTTTAAAAGAATATAAAACATTCTTATTTATTTAAATTTAGCGGGAAAATGGCGGGAAAATTTTAAATTTGCTACATGAAAATATTAATTATTGGATCTGGCGGAAGGGAACACGCAATTGGTTGGAAAATTAAACGAGACAATTCCCTAGCTCAATTATTTTTTGCTCCTGGCAATGCAGGTACTTCTGAATTAGGCACTAATATTTTGCAAGATAAAATTATAGATTTATTAAACTTTGCTAAAGAAAATAAAATTGATTTAACTTTTGTTGGATCAGAAACCTTGTTGGTAGAGGGAATTGTAGATGTTTTTAAAGAAAATAATTTAAAAGCATTTGGACCCGATAAAAAGTCGGCTCAATTAGAAGGTAGTAAAGCTTTTGCAAAAGATTTTATGCAAAAATATAGTATTAAAACGGCAAGGTATAAAAATTTTACAAATTGTCTTTTAGCTAAAGAATATTTAACTGCTCAAGAATTTCCTATTGTAGTAAAAGCAAGCGGATTAGCTGCCGGAAAAGGGGTAGTAATTTGTCAAGACCTTGATAAAGCTATAGAAGCAGTTGATGAGATAATGGAAGATAAAGTTTTTGGCGATGCTGGTAATGAAGTTGTAATAGAAGAATTTTTAGAAGGATTTGAAGCCTCTATTCTTTCGGTTTTTAATGGAAAAGAAATTTTTCCTTTTCTATCGGCAAAAGATCATAAAAAAATTGGTGAAGGAGAAAAAGGCTTAAATACAGGAGGAATGGGAGTTGTTGCTCCTAACCCTTTGTTTAAAGAAAATCATAATCAACAATTTATTAAAGATATTTTAATTCCTACTCAAAAAGGATTGTTAAAAGAAAATTTAATTTTCTCTGGTATTATTTTCTTTGGATTAATGATAACAGAAAATGGCGTTTATTTATTAGAATACAACCTTAGAATGGGCGATCCAGAAACGCAAGCACTAATGCCTTTATTAGATTCTAGTTTTATTTCTATAGTAGAAAATTCTTTAAACCAAGAACCTATTAATCTACTTTGGAAAAATAAAAGTTCGTGTTGCGTAGTTTTATCTTCTGGTGGTTATCCTTTAAATTTTGAAAAAGGATTTGAAATAAATGGTACAAAAAAAGTAACTTCTAATTTATTTATAGCTGGTGCAGTTTTAAACCATGAAAATAAAATGATTACAGCCGGAGGTAGAGTTTTAAATGTTGTGGGATTAGGAAATAATTTAAAAGAAGCCAAAGAAAATGCATATAATAATATTGAACATATTCATTTTGATTATCAATATTTTAGAAAAGATATTGGAGATATATAAACCCCAAAAAAAAGAATGCAAATTGCAACTTTAATAATTTGTTTATTAGCTGGTTATTTGGTTAAATCTTTTAAAGCTTTGCCATCCTCGCCACATATTTCAATAAATATTTGGGTACTTTACGTTGCACTACCCGCAACTACTTTAAGGTATATTCCTTCTTTAAAATTAGATAGTAATTTAATTTTACCTATAATTTCGCCACCTCTACTTTTTTTTTTAGCTTGGATTTTTTTATTAATTGTTAAAAAAATATTTAATTGGTGGAATAAAGAAACCTTTGGTGCTGTTTTACTTACAATTGGTTTAGGCAATACCTCTTTTATGGGTTTTCCGCTAACTAAAGCTTATTTTGGATTAGAAGGATTTAAAATTTCTGTACTTTTCGATCAAGTAAATTTTATTATTATGTCTACAGCAGGTATTTTTGTGGCAATTCTTTATGGCAATAAAAATAAAAACATAAATACCAAAGCACTGTTTATAGAGATTATTTCTTTTCCTTCATTTATTGCATTTATCCTCTCTATATCTTTGTTTAAAGTAATTAATATAGAATTTATAAATCCTATTTTAGATATATTGTCTGCAACATTAATACCTTTGGCACTTTTTTCTATTGGATTACAATTAAATTTAGGCAACTTTTTTAACGAGAAAAAAATTATTTTTTTTTCGTTAGGGTTTAAACTATTCATTTCGCCATTAATAATTTTAATAGTAGGTTATTTATTAAAAATTAAAGGATTAGAATATTCGGTATCTGTATTTGAATCATCAATGGCACCAATGGCAACTACATCTATACTTGCTGCACAATATGGCTTAAATTTTGAACTCACAAATAAAGCATTGAGCTTAGGAATAATAATCTCTTTATTCACTACTTACTTTTGGCAGTTTATTGTATAGAAAGTTATACTTTTACATCGATTAAATAATTTTTTTTAAAATTTAAAAATGAACAAGTATCCAAAGCTATCAGAACCTTTAGATTTAGGATTTACAAAATTAAAAAATAGAGTTTTAATGGGTTCTATGCATATGGGGTTAGAAGAGATGAAAAATGGCATGGAAAAACTTGCAGAATTTTACGAAAAAAGAGCCATTGGAGGGGTTGGTTTAATAGTTACAGGAGGCATAGCCCCAAATTGGAGAGGATGGGTTAAGCCTTTTGCAGCAAGAATGACAAAAGAATCTCATGCTAAAGAACACAAAATAATTACTAATGCAGTTAAAAAACATGGAACCAAAATATGTATGCAAATTCTACACACAGGTAGATATGCTTATCATCCATTTAATGTAGCTCCATCTGCAATTAAATCGCCTATCAATCCTTTTAAACCTTTTGAGTTATCAGCTAAAGCAATTTGGAATACAATTGATGATTTTGCTAATTCTGCAAAAATGGCAAAATTGGGCGGATATGATGGAGTAGAGGTAATGGGATCTGAAGGATATTTAATCAATCAGTTTTTACATAAAAATACAAATAAAAGAACAGATGAATGGGGAGGATCATTTGAAAACAGAATGCGTTTCGCGATAGAAATAATAAAAAAAATTAGAGAAACCGTAGGTAAAGAGTTTATAATAATTTACAGGCTATCTATGATTGATTTAATGCCAGATGGAAGTAGTTGGGAAGAAGTGGTGCAATTGGCAAAAGAAATAGAAAAAGCGGGTGTAACAATTATTAATACAGGAATAGGTTGGCATGAAAGCAGAGTTCCAACCATTGCAACTTCTGTACCAAGAAATGCTTTTACATGGGTAACAAAGAAATTAAAAGGAGAAGTTAACATTCCAATAATTGCTTCAAATAGAATTAATAACCCAAAAGATGCAGAAAAAATATTAGAAGAAAATTCGGCAGATATGATTTCTATGGCAAGGCCATTTTTAGCAGATCCAGAGATTGTAAATAAGTCTATAGAAGGAAAAGAAGACGAAATTAATACTTGTATAGCTTGTAACCAGGCTTGTTTAGACCATGCTTTTCAAAATAAACATGCTAGTTGTTTGGTAAATCCGTTTGCTGGTAACGAATCTACTTTAAAAATTATAAAAACAACTAACCCAAAAAATGTTGCAATTATTGGTGCAGGAATGGCTGGTTTATCCGCAGCTTTAACTGCCGCACAAATTGGACATAAAGTGGTTGTTTTTGAATCTAAGAATGAAATTGGAGGGCAATTTCATTTAGCAAAACAGGTTCCTGGTAAAGAAGAGTTTAAAGAAACCATAAGGTATTTTATTACAATGTTAAAAAAATACAACATAGAATTAAAATTAAACACACCCTTTATTAAAGAGAATATTTCTAATAACACATATGATCATATAATAGTAAGTTCTGGCGTTAAACCAAGAATCCCAGCAATTGAAGGCATTAACCACCCAAAAGTATCTCTATATAACAGTGTTTTAGAAGGTAAAGTAGAAATTGGTAAAAAAGTTGCAGTAATTGGAGCAGGTGGAATAGGCTTTGATATGGTAGATTTTATATTACACAAAGATCATTCTCCCACTTTAAATTTAGATAATTGGTTAGAAGAGTGGGGAATTGATAAATCTTATGTTAATAGAGGAGGATTAACACATTTCAATCCACCAAAGAAACAAGCCGAAAGAGAGATATATCTTTTAAAAAGAACAAAAGGTAAATTTGGAGGTGATTTAGGTAAAACTACCGGATGGATACACAGATCAATAATAGGTCAATACAATGTTAAGGCTATAGAAGAAGTAGTTTATGACAAAATTGATGATTTTGGACTGCATATTTCTTTAGAAGGTAAGCAAACTATACTTGATGTGGATAATATAATTATTTGCGCCGGACAAGTTTCTGTAAATCAATTTGAAGAAGAAATTAAAAACTTAAAAATTCCTTATACCGTTGTGGGTGGAGCAAAATTTGCTGGTGAACTAGATGCAAAGAGAGCAATTTATGAAGGAACTTTAGCAGCAATTAATTTATAAGTATTCACTTTTTTTTAAAAAACCGTAATCTATAAAGTAATATCTTTGTAAAGAAGCAAATTAAAAATAATTAAGTGACTAAAGTAGGTATAGAAGCAATTTCTTTTTACGTTCCAAATTTGTATTTATCTATAAAAGAATTAGCAATAAATAGAAATATAGAACCCCAAAAATTAGAGTTGGGATTGGGTTTGCATAAAATGGCCTTAAATGATATAAACGAAGATACTGCTACGTTAGCAGCTAATGTTCTTTTAAAATTAATTCAAGATTTCTCAATCAATCCTAAAGAAATTTCTAAAATTATTTTAGGAACAGAAAGTGCGTTAGACGGTTCTAAACCCACAGCCATGTATGCATCTAAAATGGTAGAAGAAGTTCTAGAAAGTAAATATGGAGAAAGGGTTTTTAAAAATACCGACATTACAGACACCATTTTTGCATGTGTGGGTGGTATAGACGCAATGTTTAATTGTATAGATTATATCTCTGCTAACCCCGATAAAAAAGCAATTGTAATTGCAGCAGATTTTGCAAAATACAAACTAAACTCTTCTGGAGAATATACCCAAGGAAGTGGAGCTGTTGCCATGCTAATTTCTTCTAATCCTAAATTAATGTATTTTGATAAAAATGTAGGCGTTTCTACAGATAGTGTATTTGATTTTTTTAAACCCAAACAATCTATTTTTTTAGATGAAAACTTAAAGAAAATTTTAGATACACAAAACCAAAAAATAGATTTTTTACAAGACGAACCAATTTTTGAAGGGCAATATTCTAACGAATGTTACAAAAATAGAATTAGAGAATCTTATTATCATTTAAAAGAACAAAAGAAAATTGATACTATTTTATTTAACGAATGGAAATATATTATTTTTCATTTACCTTATGCAAAACAAGGTCAGCGAATATTTACTGATATTTTTGGATTAGAAAACAAAGAATTTTCATTAAAATTATTAGGCAAAGATTTAATTGAAAATTTTGATGCAAACGATCTTAAATTAATAGCATCAAGTAACGAGTATAAAAGTTTAATTAATAACAAGGTAAGCTCCTCTCAAAAAGCCTCCTCATCTGTAGGCAATATTTATACTGCATCTATTTTTTTGGCACTAATTTCTACATTAGAAACATCATTAAATGATAGTGAAGAATTAGTAAATGAAAAAATTGGATTTATTGCTTATGGAAGTGGATCAAAATCTAAATGTTTTGAAGGAAATATACTACCTCAATGGAAAGAAGTAATAAAAAAACAAGACTTATTTAAACGATTAGATAATAGAAAAGAAATTTCTTTTAAGGAATATGAAGATTTACACACTAAAAAACTTACTAAACCATTAGACGATTCTAAAAATAAATTTATTTTAATAAAGATTGAAGAAGAAATAGCAGTGTTAAAAGGAGCTAGGTATTATAGTTATATTTAAAAAAGTTTATTCATCTAAATAAAATACGTTATTATTTAATTGAGCAAACTCTATTTCAACCTCATTTTCTTTGTAAATATTTTCAATGATTTCTTTCTCTTGATTTTTCTTTACAATCTCTTTATTGATTTTGTAGTTATTTAAAACAAAAAAAGTAAGAGTTATAATTATTAAAACCGAAGCTACAGCCAATAATCTATAGTAAATATTATTGGGTTTATATTTTATTTGGTTAGAATAATAACTAGTTTTTTCTAAAATAGACTTTTCTAATGCTAAGAAATATCCTTCGGGAACTTCAAAATTTAATTTTTCTTTATTGTTCATATTTTAAATTTTTTACAGCTAGTTGAATTTTTTTTACTGCGTGGTGGTAATTAGATTTTAATGCACCTACTGTAATGTTTAATACTTTAGAAATATCTTCGTATTTCATTTCATCATTATATTTCATTATAAAAACAATTCTTTGTTGTTGAGGTAAAAGAGCTATTTGTTTTTGTAAAAAAAGTGCAGCTTCATCGCCATTAAAATACTTATCGCTTTCTAAATTCATTGCATATTCGTATGATATTTCTTCAAAACTTATGTGCTTTTTCTTAGCTTCTTTATTTAAATAATTCAATGCCTCATTTGTTGCAATGGTATAAATCCAAGTATATAACTTAGATTGCCTTTTAAATTTACTTAGATTTTGATATACTTTAATAAAAATCTCCTGAACCAAATCATTAGAAACATCGTGATCTAATACTAACTTTCTAACATGCCAATATATTCTTTTACTATATAAGTTAACAAGTTGTTTATATGCTTTTTGTTTTGTTTTATCTGAAAGTAGAGCCAATATTAATTCTTCTTCTTCTTCTTCTTTCAATACCTTATTAGTTTTTTATTTTAGACATTTAAAAATATAAAAAGTTTAATTCTCTTTTAAGAATATTTCTTTCAATTTATTAAAAGATTTTCTGTAAACAAACCCAAACCCATAACTTTGTGCAAAATTAATTGTAGTGTTATTATTTTGACTTATAGAATTAGCATTGTAATTATCTACCCCAAAAATGGTTGGTTTAGAAAAAGTTTTTAAAATAAAATTACCATTATTTTTCTTTGTTAAATCATATTCAACTTCAAACTGACCAAAGAAATTATTATTAGTATTATTAATTATACTGTTGTTGTTTAGATTTATGCCAAAAGCAGTATTTAAATTTAATCTATTAGATATTTTTAAATTCACCGCAGTTCTAAAATTATCAGAGGTTGAATTCAACACATTACCTTGGTTATATTCTAAATCAACATTAACATTTTTATTAATAGAAGAAATTACCTCGCTAATTTGCTTTAGACCAACTTCGTAAGCAGAAGATGTTAAACTTTGTGCATTGGGAATGGAGTTAGTTAAAAATTTCCCGGTGGCTATTACTGCTCCAAATTGTCTTTTAAGTTCATCAACATCGGCGAATTTTGCATCTAAATCATTTTGAATTTGAATTGGAGCTAAGGGAGATTTTATATCAAATAATATATCGGGTTTATATAATTGATTTTTTATTGAAATAATTAAATCTGTATCTAAAGATTGGGAAGATTCTAGTCCCAAATATTCTCCAACATTTGATACAATTCTTCTATATATTGCTGTTAAATTTAATTCGGCTTTAAAAATATCACCTGTCCAAGAAATGGTGCTACCCTTTTTAATAATAAAAT
>JBGSBU010000013.1:0-18474 GCA_041730375.1 Solirubrobacteraceae bacterium | reverse complement strand
AAAAATTCAAGTTTTAATAAATGAATTGGCTTTTATTAAAACAGATAATGATTTAACAAGCACGGAAATATTAAAAGACATATTAAAAGAGTTAGAAAACAATGTATTACCTCTTTTTAATAGAAAAACAAATTATGACATAATTGGGAAATTTTACGAGGAATTTTTAAGTTATGCGGGCGTAACAAATGTTAAAAAAGGAATTGTTTTAACGCCAAACCATATTACAAAATTATTTACTGAATTAGTCCCTATTAAAAACAATGATGTTATTTTAGATTCTTGTTGCGGCACTGGCGCTTTTTTAATTTCTGGTATGAACAAATTAATTTCTGAAATTGAAAATTCTACTTTGGCTAACAAAGAAGATAGAATAAAAAAACTAAAACAAAACCAATTAATTGGTTTTGAAAAAAGTAGCACAATGTATTCTTTAGCTATATCTAATATGTTATTTAGAGGCGATGGAAAGTCAAGGATTTTTAATGCTGATTTTTTTTCAAATGAAGTAGATGAAATATTAATTAATTTAGAAAAGAATGGCATAAAACCAACTATTGCTTTTATAAATCCTCCATATAGTGGGAAAGACAATAAAAAAGACCCAACTAAAAAAGAAATTCAATTTTTAGAAAAAACATTAGATTGCGTTAGCAGATATGGTATAATTATAGCTCCTCTTTCTACTTTCTTTAAAGATGAAATTGAAAGAAATAGAATATTAACTAAACATACTTTAAAGTATGTTATTAATATGCCAAGCGAATTGTTTCAACCAAATGCTTCTACACATACAGCTATTGCCGTATTTGAAACACACCAACCACATAATAATAATGATGTTATTTTTTATAACTTAACAAACGATGGTTTTGTACTTTCAAAAAATAAAGGAAGAACAGATGTACTAAATAAATGGAATGCCATAAAAAAAGATTTATTACAAAAAATCAATAACCCTGATAAATTTCAAGATAATATTAATATAGTTAAAACAAATATTATAGAAAATGATGAGTGGATTATACAAGCTCATTCCAAAATTGATTACACTAAATTAACTACAAAAAAATTTATAGATACAATTAAAAGATATATAATTTTCTCTATCAAGTTTAAACTTAATCTTTTAGATAAGGATATAGATGAATTAACTTTTATGGAAATATTAAATGATAATTTAGTAACCAAAGAAAGTATCATTACTAAAAATATAGAAATAGAAGCAGAAAATTGGAAAGAGTTTAAACTAAATGAATTATTTAAAATAGACAAAGGCGAAAGATTAGTAAAATTACAAAGAGAACTTGGTACAATACCATTATTAACTGCTTCAGCATATAAGAACGGTATTTCCAACTACATAGATTACGAAACATTCATTTTTAATAAAAAAATATTTGAAAACAAAATAACTGTTGATATGTTTTGTAGTGTTTTTTACCACGACTATCAATATTTTAGTGATGACAATATTCATACCCTCTCTTTTTTAAATAAAGATTTTGAAGTATATTATGAAAATAGATATGTGAATCTGTTTTTAGTTACCATACTTAAAGAATTACAGAGTAAATTTGATTACGGAAGACAAGTTAGGCTAAAAAGGTTTGAAGAGGAAATCATAAGTTTACCTTTTAAAAAAGAAATTGACAAATATATTCCTGATTTTGAATTTATGGAAAACTATATAAAATCATTACCTTATTCTAAATCTATGTAATAATAAACCAAAAGATAGAGTTCTATATATTTTCAATAACTTAAAAATTATGTAATTAATAAAAACTTATCCCTCAACAGAAAGATTAAAAATTGCATCGCCTTCTATAACCAAAGCTTGTTCGTTTACATTTATAATAAAACCACTATACAGAGATTTTATTTCATAATTATACATTCCATAAGGGTCTGTAACTCTTGCTAAAATGTCGTTTTTTTCAACAAAAGATCCGTGGTTTTTAATAATTTGTAACAAACCACTATACTTTGTTCTAATCCACCTTGTTTTTTTAATAAAAATAGGCTCTTGGTTAATTGGTTCTAATTTAAATTCGTCTTTTAACATGCCATAGCTACTTAAAATTCTTTTTATTCCCTCTACGCCATAAAAAGATATTTTTTCTGAAATAGAGTTAGATTTCCCTCCTTCGTATAGTAAATTAAGAATATTATTTTTTTTACATTGATTTCTAAAAGAGCCTTTAATTGTTTTGGATTCAATTATAAAAGGCGATTTAAAGATTTTAGACAACTCTAATAATTTTTCATTATTAGAGTCGATTCTTATTTGAGGTAGATTATATCTGCTTTCTCCTCCCGTGTGAAAGTCTATAACCAAATCAACAAAAGGTAAAACCTCTGATGTTAAACTATAAGCAATTCTGCTTGCCATAGAACCTATTTTACTTCCTGGGAAAACTCTATTCATATCCTTTTTATCAGGAAAGTATCTTTCTCTAGTGGTAAAACCAATAACGTTTAAAACAGGAATACAAATAATGGTACCTTTTTTAGGTATATTTATTTTTTTATCAATTATTTGTCTAACAATCTCTATTCCATTAACCTCGTCGCCATGAATACCAGCAGTAATTAATACAACCGGACCCTCTAAAGCTGCTCTTTCTATTAAAATAGGTAGTTTTATAGTAGAATTAGTAAATAATTTAGTCTTAACTAAATTTAAAACAGAACTTGTGTTTGGAAGTATTTCTGTTTTATTTATAATTATAGACTTAATTTTATTATTTAGCATTTTCTTCAATAAATTCAATTATACCAGAAGCAACATCTATTTTTGTATAATTCTCTATTCCTTCTATACCAGGAGAAGAATTTATTTCTAAAAAAAGCGGCCCCTTTTTACTTCTTAAAAGATCTACTCCACAAACATTTAAATTAAAAATCTTTGAAGTTTTAATAGCTATTTCCTCCTCTTCAGAAGTGAGTTTAATTTTTTCGCCAGTTCCACCTCTATGTATATTAGACCTAAAATCTCCTTTCTTGCCAATTCTTTTCATGGCCGAAACCACTTTGTTTCCTATTACAAAAACCCTAATATCTGTTCCGTTAGATTCTTTTATATATTCTTGAAGCACAAATTTTATTTGTGTTCTGTATAATGTTTCAATAATAGAAATGGCAGATTGTTTGGTTTCTGCTAGTATAACACCCAACCCTTGTGTGCCATTTAATATTTTAATAATTAACGGTGCCCCACCCACAAATTTTATTGCACTATCTAGGTTGTTAATCGAGTTTAAGTAAACCGTTTTAGGTAAATTAATTTCTTCTTTTTGAAGCATTTGAATAGAACTAAACTTATCGTTACTTAATAAAATACCTTCTGAAGAAGCCGTAGAAAACACATTTAGTTTCTCGAAATGTTTAACAGTATAAATGCCATTTTGCAAAAAATAAGAACCAATTCTAGGGATTAATGCATCAATTTTTTCAAGTTTTAGGTTTTGGTAAATTAATTCTGTTTTTTTACCAATTCTAAAATCAAATTTTAAAAAATCTATTGCCTCTATAGAATGACCTCTTTCTAAGCCAACTTCAATTAATTTTTTGGTTGAGTAAAGCTCTTTGTCTCTAGAAAGAATTACTATTTTCAATGGAAAATTAATTTAAAGTTCTAGTAATTTTTTAATATTATCTTTTCCTTCGCAAAGAAAATCTACAGGGTTTTCTATAGCTTCTTTAACAGCAACTAAAAAACCAACAGATTCTTTTCCGTCTACAATTCTATGGTCGTAACTTAGTGCTACATACATAATGGGTCTAATTTCTACTTTCCCGTTTATAGCAACTGGTCTTTCTACAATGTTATGCATGCCTAAAATACCACTCTGAGGCGGATTAATAATTGGGGTAGAAAGCATAGAACCAAATGTTCCACCATTTGTTATAGTAAAGGTACCGCCTGTCATATCATCAACAGTAATTTTTCCGTCTTTTACTTTGGTAGCAAGTTCTTTAATTCTTTGTTCAATACCTCTAAAACTTAAGGTTTCTGCGTTTCTAATTACGGGTACCATTAAACCTTTAGGGCCAGATACAGCTATACTAATATCGCAATAATCAAAGGTTATTTTTTGGTTTTCATCAATCATAGAATTAACATCAGGGAAAAGTTTTAATGCCCTAACCACCGCTTTTGTAAAGAAAGACATAAAGCCTAAACTAACTCCATGCTTGGTTTTAAACGCTTCGTTAAATTCTTTTCTTAAAGCCATAATGCCACTCATATCAACTTCATTAAAAGTAGTTAACATGGCGGTTTCGTTTTTAACAGCAACTAATCTTTCTGCCACTTTTCTTCTTAGTACAGATAATTTAACACTACTTGAAGTTCTGTTGATTCCGTTTGTATTTACTAAACTGCCAAAAGATGGTTGGGCATTTAAAGCATCTTCTTTGGTAATTCTACCATCTTTGCCCGAGCCAGTTAGGGTTGAAGGATCAATATTTTTTTCGTCTAGTAATTTTTTTGCTGCTGGCGACGGAGTTCCTTTTGCATAGGTAGAAGAAGTTACAATAGGTTCTACCTTTTGTATAATTTTTTCTTGTAATACAATATTTTCAGTAACAATAGGTTTTATCTCCTCTTTAGAAAAATTTAATGAATTTTCGGCTGGTTTAGCAGCCGAGGTGTCTATTACACAAACTATTTGGCCAACTTTCACTACGTCTCCTTCTTTGGCTTTAAAAGAAATAGTACCACTTACTTCTGCTGGAAGTTCTAATGTTGCTTTGTCCGAATCTATTTCTGCTATGGGTTGGTCTTTTTCTACATAATCGCCTTCTTTAACAAGCCAAGAAGCTATTTCAACTTCTGATATTGATTCGCCTGGTGAAGGAATTTTAATTTCTTGCAACATAATTGGTTAAATTTTGGTTGGTTTACACTTTTAAATTAAAATTTTTTAATAAAATATTACAAAATTTAAAATAATGTTAAAATATTGTTAATTTATATATAATTGTAAAATTATTAATTATTTTTTTGATTTTGATTCATTTACAAACTAAATTTTTTAAAAAGAAGTTTATTTTGCAAATATTTTTATGTTGGTTAAAAATAGTTGTTTATTTAATTTTATAATTACATTATAGAATCAATAAATTTGTAATATGAATGCAGAAAATAAAAAAGTTGGATTTCATACTTTAGGGTGTAAGTTAAATTTTGCCGAAACCGCTTACATTGCTAGAAATTTAACCGAAAATGGATACCAAAAAGTGCCATTTTCTTCTTTTGCCAATATTTACATTATAAATACTTGCTCTGTAACAGAAAATGCAGATAGAGAGTGTAAAACTTTGGTTAGAAAAGCACTAAAGCAAAACGAAAATGCCTTTGTAGTGGTAGTTGGTTGTTACGCGCAACTTAAACCAGAAGAAATAAGTAAAATAGAGGGCGTTAGTTTGGTTTTAGGTGCTGCAGAGAAATTTAATATTGTTAAATACCTTTTAAATATAGAAAAGCAAGATACTTGCCAAATGCATTCTTGCGAAATAGAAGAGGTAAACCAATTTGTTGGTTCTTATTCTGTAGGAGACAGAACTAGGGCTTTTTTAAAAGTGCAAGATGGCTGCGATTACGTTTGCACATATTGTACCATTCCGCTAGCAAGAGGTATTTCTAGGTCTGATTCTTTAGAAAATGTAGTAAAAAATGCAAAAAATATTTTAGCAAAAGACATAAAAGAAATTGTTTTAACGGGTGTTAATGTGGGCGACTATGGTAAAGGAGAGTTTGGTAACAAAAAACATGAACATACTTTTTTAGAATTATTACAAAACTTAGAATTATTAGAAGACTTAAAGCGTTTAAGAATCTCTTCTATAGAACCCAATTTAATAACTTCTAACATAATAGAATTGGTTGCTAGAAGCCAAAAATTAGTACCTCATTTTCATATACCTCTACAATCTGGTAGCGATGTATTATTAAAAAAAATGAAAAGAAGGTATTTAACAGAGTTATATAAAAATAAAATTACTTTAATTAAATCGTTAATGCCAAATGCTTGTATTGGAGTGGATGTAATTGTTGGATTTCCTGGCGAAACAGAAGAGGAATTTATTAAAACATATAACTTTATAAAAGAACTGCCCATTTCTTATTTACATGTTTTTACCTATTCTGAAAGAGACAATACAGAGGCTACTTTACTAGACGGAGTTATAGCTATTAAAGAACGAAAAGAAAGAAACAAAAGATTAACTATACTTTCACAAAAAAAACAATTTGAGTTTTATGAATCTCAGAAAAACAATAGTTATTCTGTTCTTTTTGAAAATGAAAATAAAAATGGGTTTATTTATGGTTTTACAGAAAATTATATAAGAGTAAAAATGCCTTGGCAAAAAGACAAAGAAAACACTATTGTTAAAATTAAGTTGGCAGAGATTGACACTTCCGAGATGGTATATTTAACAGATTTTGTTGGTTGTTAAAACTTTCCTCTTCCTAAATAACTTAAAGCCATTCCTAAATCAAGGTTAAAAACAAATCTAATTTTTTGTTGGTAATTTTTTAATTCTGGTTCAAAACCCAAGCTAGATTGTAATGGAAAATATAATTCTAAAAAATCTTCTATGGCAGTGAAACTTACTCCTGTATCGTAAATAAAGTTTGTATTAACTAATGAATTTTTAAACAACCCAAAATCCGTATAAACTCCAATTTTTTTATTTAGGTTAAAATGGATGTTGTTTGATATTATCCACTGGTTGGCTGTATTGTTTATAATAGATTTAAAGCCGGCATCGGCCAAAATATATTGTTGGTTTAAAGGAATTTGCTTATTTGATCGGTCTATAATTCTGTTTCTAAATTTATAATCATTTACTCTACTAATTCCATAATCGAAACTATTACTTAAAGCATTATTGTTTAAAAAGAAACCTCCAAATAACCTGTAATTTATTCTGCTTTCTTTGGTTAATTTAATTCTATAATATCCTTCTAGGGTTATTTTATTAAATAAATTAGAATTTTCTAGATTAATTCCGCCAGCAAAATCGTGTAAATATCCATTGTTACTATAATTGTAACCTATTTCTCTTAATTGATAGGCTTTGTAGTCTAAATCTGATAGAGTAGGCGAAGTAGGAATCCCCCTTTTAAAGGATTGATAACTTACATAAAGCCTACTATTAATAGGTAGTCTTTGGTTGTATCTTCTAAATAAAACAGATGAACTTGCCCCATAACTCTCTGTTTCTGATAACAAAGAATTATTAAAAATAGAGTAATTGGTATTAAGAAAAAACTTTTCTATTAAACCCACTTTCCATTTTTCAAAAAAACCACCTGAGATTGAATATTGAAATTTATTCGAACCAAAATTATAAGAGGGATTAAAAGTATAGGTATATTTTTTAGGTAAAAAACTTAAATTAGAGATAGATAAATTAACTTTTAATCTACTCTGGTTATTCCAATTTATGTTGGGTACAACTACTACTGTATTTACTTTAGGGTTTTCTATACTTTTAAAAGGAGTTATTTTAATTTTTTTGAAGTTATTATAAAAACCTCCTATTTTTTTATAATTATCTTGGTCAAAATGTTCTGGTAAATATGAATCTAAGTTTAAAACCACATTATTTATTGAATTTGAAGGAATTTTTAATTGGGTTAATTTATCATCACTTTTTTCTACCCATTTAGAAAAAAATACTTCATCATTTTTAAATCCACTTATTTTAAACGGACCATTATAGTTTGTTTTATTTTTTATTGAAATTAAAAGCGAATCATTTACTTTTTTTATTTTTTTTAATTTAAAATCGATATTAAAATCATTTTTAATAAAGCTTTCATTAAACCAATACATGGGTTTTGATGAGTTTTTTTCAAAATAAGAGACAAAGCTTTCGCCAGATATTGTTTTGTTTATATTGGCTTTAATAAAAGTTTTAAGAAGTGTTTCAAATTCATTTCCAGGTAAATAATCTTCAATAGATTTAAATAATAAACCAGTTCTATTTCCGCCCACATAATCTTGGTTAAAAATATTTAATTTTTCAAAAGACTGGTTAAGTGTTTGGTCGTTTCCAAATCTACTTAAAAACAAGTACATATTATTAAACCTTTCTGTGAAAGGTAGTTTAGAAAGGTAACTTAATTTAACGGGTTTAATTCCAAGGATATTTATTTTTTCGTCTAGTTCGCCAAGTAACTTAAGTTTTTTAGGAAAAGAAGATTCTATGTAATTAATGAATAAATAAATTTTTAACCCACTTTTTATCCAATAATCTTTATTTTTATCGGTCTTAATAAGATTATTTAGGTATTCTTCAGAAATCATATAAAATAATCTTAGGGCTTCTTTTTCCTGTGCAGAGAAGCTTTCTATTTTATATTTTTTAGTGAGTTGAATATCGTCTACTCCAAATAAAAAATTATTTTTTTTGTTATTATTGTTAATAATTAATTTTTTATTTGTTAGTTCACCAACATTATTTTCTAGAAATTTTAGTTGATTTTCAATAATATTTTTTGTGTAAACACTTTCTTTATAAGGAAAAGTAAAAGATATTTTGTAGTTATTTAAATTAAATTCTGTGGGTATGTTATTAAGTAAATTTATTTCTAGAATTTGATTAGAGATTCCCGTTAAGGCGTTATTGTTATTAGAAAGGTTAGATACTATATGTTTGTTATTTATGTTATCTAATTCAATGTGGTAATAATAGGGTAAAGTTTGTTCTGTTTCCATATCTAAAAAATGTTCAAAAACAAAGTAATTATCTTTATTTAGCATGGGTTGTAAAAAAAAATATTTTAAGTAATAATTTTTTTCTTTGTCTACCCCATATTCTGTAAAACTACTGTTAGGAATTTTAAGCGTATACTCTGCTTTAACAATATTTTTTTTATTGTTATTAAAATTTTCTAAAACAATAAATTCATTTTCTTTAATGGTATAATTTAACTTTTTATTATCCTCTCCATAAAAAGTTAGGTTATAAACTCTACCTCTTTCAATTTGCTTTTCAAAATATAAATCGGGTTTTTGTTCTTCTATTTTTGAATTTGCTAATTTGGTTTTTTTATTAGAATATGCATTAATCCATGCATTAAAGAATAAAGTATCTTTTTGGTTTGCTAAATGAAATTTTTGCTGAACAGTAATTTCGTTTTTAGATTCGTTTAAAGAAGCTTTAATGTAGATAGAATCTATTGTTGATTTTTGGGCGTTAGTAAAAGAAAAACAAAATAAAATAAGTAAAATAACAGAAATAATAGAATGGTTTTTCATTTAAAAAGTTAGAGTCTTATTTCTGTTGCGCCCATTTTATATTTATTGTACGATGCATCAAAAAAGTGTAAAATTTTTCTTTCTTCTAAAATTTTATAAAGTTCGTTTTTCAAAATGCCTTTTCCTTTTCCATGGATAAAGATAACTTTTTTAACATTATTTTTAATTGCCCCATCAAGTGTTTCATTTATTTTTTTTATTTGTATTTGTAACATTTCAAAATTAGTTAGGTTGTTAAAGCTATCAACTAAGTTTCCAATGTGTAAATCAACTTCAATTATTTCGGGGTTTTTTAAAACTATTTTTTTATTCTCTACAATAGAATTTTTACTAGTTGTTGTTTCTATTTTATTATATTCTTCTACGTTTATAAAAGAAATAATTTCATTTAAATCAAATTTTTCTTCAAATCCAAAATCATTTAAAATTATAAATTTATTCTGATAAATCTCTTTTACAATTCCATTATAATTTTCATTTAAAACTTTAACTTTATCTCCAATTTTAATCATTTTTATTTATTGGTAAAATATATCAAATATCTAGTAGATTAATCTAAAAAATATAATTAAATTTCGTCCACTTTATTTAGTATTCGTTATTATGAAAAAAAGTAGTATTTCAACAATCACTTTTTCATCAATCCTTGTAACATTAGGAATTGTATTTGGAGATATAGGAACAAGTCCGCTCTATGTTATGAAAGCTATACTGGGCGAAAAAGAAATAAGTAAATTATTGGTTTATGGCGGAATTTCTTCTATTTTCTGGACACTTACCTTTCAAACCACATTAAAATATGTTTTTATTACCTTAAAAGCAGATAACCAAGGCGAGGGTGGTATTTTTTCACTTTTTCAATTGGTTAAAAAATATGGTAAGAATTTAGTTATTCCAACGGTAATAGGCTCTTGTGCATTGTTGGCAGACGGAATTATAACACCAGCTATTTCTGTAACTTCTGCCATAGAAGGATTTTCTAAAATAATTCCAGATATACCTACCGTTCCAATTGTTATAACTATAATTTCTATATTGTTCTTTTTTCAAAGGTTTGGTACACAACAAATAGGAATAATCTTTGGACCAATTATGTTTATATGGTTTAGTATGATGTTTGTATTTGGAGCCATTCAAATTTTTTATCATCCCGATATAATTTCTGCATTAAATCCAATTTATACCCTTCAATTTATAACGCATTCTTTTCCTGTAAATGTTGCTGGCGTTGAAACCACAATTCATGGTTTTTGGCTATTAGCAGGTGTTTTTTTATGTACAACAGGGGCAGAAGCTTTGTATTCTGATTTGGGGCATGTGGGTGAAAAAAATATTAAAATTTCTTGGGTTTTTGTAAAAATTTGTTTGGTAGTAAATTACCTAGGTCAAGCTTCTTGGTTAACCCACACCGGTATTAAAAACTTAACTACAGAAAATCCTTTTTTCGAAATTATTCCAAGTTGGTTTTTAATTCCAAGTATTATAATAGCCACTTTAGCGGCAATAATTGCTTCACAGGCTTTAATTTCTGGTAGTTTTACTTTAATAAACGAAGCAGTAAACTTAGATTTATGGCCAAAAGTAGCCATAAGACAACCCTCTGAAATTAAAGGTCAAACCTTTATTCCCAGCATAAACATTATTTTATGGTTGGGTTGTGTTTTAGTTGTTTTATACTTTAAAGAATCTACAAAAATGGAGGCTGCTTATGGCCTTGCAATTACTTTAACTATGTTAATGACAACTATTTTATTACAGTTTTACTTAAGGTATAAACTTAAATGGAATAACCTATTTGTAACTTTTACCATAGGTATTTTCTTTATAATAGAATTTTCTTTTTTTATATCAAATCTTACAAAATTTTCTGAAGGTGGCGTATTTTCCATTCTTATTTCATCTATATTTATGGGAATTATGTACTTTATTTATAATGGTAAAAAACAAACCAATGTTTTTACAAAGTATGTAGTTTTAGATGATTTTAAAGAAAAATTAAGTATTTTAAGTAACGACAAAGAAATTCCAAAATATGCTTCTCATTTAATTTATTTAACAAAAACAACTTCTCCAGATAGAATAGAAGAAAAAGTAATTAATTCAATTTTTTCTACCAACCCAAAAAGAGCAGATGTATATTGGTTTTTGCACATTAATTATTTAAATAACCCATTTGCATTAGAATATAAGGTAAAAGAGATTGTAGATGATAAGATTATTAAATTAGATATAAATATTGGATTTAGAATAAAACCAAAATGCGAATTTTATTTTAAACAAATTATAAAAGAACTATTAGAAAGTGGCGAATTAAATCTTTCTAAAATAGATAATTGTGTACATAAATACAATACCCAGCCTGATTTTAAGTTTGTTTTAATGAAAAACTTTATATCAATAGAAAATGATTTTTCTTTATTTGACGATCTTAAACTTAAAATGTATTTTATGTTAAAGAATTTAGGAATAACAGACGAAAATTATTTTGGCTTAGAGAAAAATGATGTAATAACAGAAGAAGTACCCTTATTTCTTCAAAAATCTAAAAAACTTAAGTTAAAAAGAATTGATACAGAAATAAATTAAAAATAATAATATTGGCTTCGTAGTTCAACGGATAGAATAGAAGTTTCCTAAACTTTAGATACAGGTTCGATTCCTGTCGAAGTCACTTAATTTTTAATGAAAAATAATTTCTTATACTTTTTTTATTTAATAGTTGTGTTAATAGGTTTAACATATTATCTTAAATTCCATTCTTATAGGTATTTTCCTGATTTTCAAATACATATTCCTAATAATTTTTCTGTTCATGGAATAGATGTTAGTAAACACCAAGGAGAAATTAATTGGAAAAAAGTAGCCCAAAACAATATAGACGGGGTGGTATTAAAATTTGTATTTATTAAAGCATCAGAAGGCGGTTTACTTAAAGATAAAAGATTTAATGAAAACTGGATTCAATCTAAAGAAAATGGTTTTATTAGAGGAGCTTATCACTATTTTTCTCCTTATGCTTCGCCAGAAAAACAAGCAAATAATTTTTTATCGGTCGTTAACTTAGAAAGCGCAGATTTACCAGCGGTTTTAGATATTGAAGAGTTTTCTGGAAATAAAGAAGAGTTTAGAATGAAAATTAAAAACTGGTTAGATATTGTTGAAAAAGAAACCAAAATAAAGCCAATTATTTATACGAATTCTGATTTTATTAAAAATTATCTTGAACAGTATTTTGATGATTATCCTTTATGGATAGCCCACTACTACGAAAAAAAACCCAATACCAATAAAAATTGGTATTTTTGGCAACACAACGACAGCGGAAGTGTAAATGGTATAAAAGAAAAGGTAGATTTTAATGTTTTTAATGGAACTTTTAACGAATTACAATCTATTTGTAGAGATTAATTTTTAAACCAATTTAATTTTAAGATTATTTATTTAACATGCTTAATTTTAGTTTGGTAAGTGCTTTTTTTGTGTAAAGAGGAAAATCAGCATTTTGAATCCAGCTAAAATAACCCTGATCTTTTTGTAAAACGCTTAAAACAGTTTGACCTTTATACTTACCAAATGAAAATACCTCTTCATTTTTATCGTTGTAAATAATGAATCCTGCAAGATCTACGTTTTTAGTTTGTGTAGTAAATTCACTCAAAAAATTAACATCAGAATTAATTTGTTCGTATTTTTTTATCTGTGCCAATAAAATTTCATAAGTAGCAACCGTATCGGCTTCTGCAGAGTGTGCGTTTTCTAAATTTTTTTCGCAATAAAATTTATAGGCAGCACTTAAGTTTCTAGGTTCTAGTTTATGAAAAAGTACTTGTACATCAACCAATTTGTGTTTACTTAAATCAAAATCAAAGCCACTTCTTAAAATTTCTTCTGCTAATAAAGGAACATCAAATTTATTAGAATTATAACCAGCTAAATCTGCCCCTTTTATTATTTCTAGAATTTTAGGTGCAATTTCTTTAAAGGTTGGTTTGCCCTCTAAATCTTTATTTGTAATACCATGTATGGCAGTAGATTCCTTAGAAATTTCTATCTCGGGGTTTACCAACCAGGTTTCTGTTATTTTATTACCATTTGGGAAAATTTTAAGAATACAAATTTCAATAATTCTATCTTTAGAAACCTGTAAACCAGTTGTTTCTAAATCAAAAAAACAAAGAGGTTTATGTAATGTTAATTCGCTCATTTTAATTGAGTTATTTTATTTTTAAAAATTATTGAAATGATTATATAAAGCAGAATACTAAGAAATAAGCCAACAAATTTTAATAAAAATAGAGCTAAAATTGTTGTTAAAACAAACAAAACTAAATAATAACTTTGTTTAATAGTAGAGCCAGAAATCTTGAACGAGAACATGGGAATATTGCTTATTAAAAGACCAGAACAAACTAAAATAATTAGAATTAAAAAATAAATATTTTTAAAAATAGGATAGAAGAAGCTATTAGTTTGTAAAAAGTAAACTAACCCAATAGATAAAATTAAAATGGTATTTGCTGGGGTAGCTAAACCTTTAAAATAAGTGCTTTGAGACTCATCTACATTAAATTTTGCTAATCTTAAAGCAGAAAACAAAGCAATTAAAATAGGAAATAATAAAAAATATTGGTTAAAGAACTCATTTGTATTATTGTAAAGTACCTGTTTTATTACTTTATACATAATTAAAGAAGGTACTAAGCCAAAGCTAATTAAATCTGCCAAAGAATCTAATTCTTTTCCAATATTAGAATTACTTTTTAATAACCTGGCTATAAATCCGTCTAAGAAGTCAAAAACCAAAGATAAAAAAATTAAAATAGAGATTAATTTAATATGGTCTTCATTAGATAAATTAAAATTAAAGAAACTAAATACCACCAAGCATCCACATAATAAATTACTTAGTGTTAATATATTTGGAATTGTAAATAACTTCATAGAAACAAAACTACTTAAAAGTTAATTTAAAATACTAATTTTAAAACTAAAAAACACATATGCAAAAGTATATTGGATTAACTTGTTTGTCAATCATCTTTTTATCTCTTAGCTTTCCCACAAATGGTTATCCTTTTTTTATATTTTTAGGTTTTGTACCATTATTATTTCTAGACGATATTATTTATAATAAATATCCTTCTACGCATAAAAGAAGATTAATGCCGTTTGTTTATTTAACTTTTTTTATGTTTAATGCCATTTCTATTTGGTGGTTGCATAATGCAAAACATCCCAACGGAAATTTTGCATGGGAAGCCTACTTTTTTGCAGTAGCAGCAAATGCCGCATTAATGTCTGTTGTATTTTGGTTGTATTCTTGGACAAAAAAGTTTAATGGAGAATACATTGGAAGTTTCTTTTTTATTTTTGCCTGGATTTCTTTCGAAAAGCTTCATTTAGAGTGGGAATTTACTTTCCCTTGGTTTAATTTAGGTAATATTTTCGCAACACATCACAAGCTTATTCAATGGTACGATATTACTGGTGCCCTTGGCGGGACTTTATGGATATTAATAATTAATTTTATTATCTATCATGGAATAAAAGAGTACTTAAAAAGAAAAAAAACAAAATACTTGTATAGAGCTATTTTCATTCTTATTCCAACTATTTTTTTTCCAATTTTATCCTCTTTTTTTATTTATAACTCTTATGTAGAAAAAGGAAATAAAATAAATGTAACAATCATTCAACCTGATTTAGATCCATACACCCAAAAATATACAAAAACGGGTAACGAAATTTTAGAACAACTTTTAGAATTAACGAAACAAAATGTAACTTTAAAAACAGATTTTGTAGTTTACCCAGAAACTGCTTTTCCTGGCAAGGAGAATATTTCTATCAACGAAATAAATACAAATGAACACTTGCTTAAAATAAAACAATTTTTAAAAAAATATCCTCGCTTATCAGTTATATCTGGTACACAATTAATAAAATTTTATGGTAAGTACGAAGAAATTCCAACTTCTGCTTCTAACTATAATAATGAGTATTACGATTTCTATAATTCTGCCATTCAATTAAATAACCAAGACAGCATTAAATATTATCAAAAATCTAAATTAGTACCTGGTGTAGAGATTTTTCCTTATATAAATTACTTAAAACCATTATTAGGAAATTTAATGTTAAACTTTGGCGGAGCAGTTATTTCTCTTGGTATACAAGAAGAAAGAATTCCATTTACAAACAAAGTAAATAATGCAGTTATTGCACCCATAATTTGCTATGAAGCTATTTATGGCGAGTTTATAACAGATTTTATTAAAAACAAAGCAAATGTTCTTTTTATGTTAAGCAATGATTCTTGGTGGGGCGATTCTGATGGATACAAAGAGTTATTTTTGTTTTCAAGATTAAGAGCCATAGAAAATAGAAGAAGTATAGTTAGGTCTGCAAATTCTGGAATATCAGCTATTATAAACCAAAGAGGAGATGTAATTGAAAAGCTAGATTACAACAAAAAAGGAGCAATTAAAGGGTTAGTTCAATTAAATGAACAAGTAACAGTCTATGCAAATTATGGCGATTATATCGCTAGATTTGCCTTATTAATAACCGGAATTTTTTTTACTTTTACTGCTACACAAAAAATATTACAGAAAAAGTAATAAATCATTTGTTTAAACCAAATGAAATTGATATTTTTGCAACCAATTAATTCACAGAAATTTTTATAGTATGTCACAAATATGTCAAATAACTGGGAAAAAGCCAATGGTTGGTAATAATGTTTCCCATGCAAATAACAAGACTAAAAGACGTTTTGAAATAAATTTATTTAAAAAAAGAATTTTTAATCCTGAAACTTCAGAGTGGGTTAGCCTTAAGGTAACTGCACATGGGTTAAAAATTATTAATAAAATTGGGGCTTCTGAAGCAATTAGAAGAGGTCAGAAACTAGGATTAATTTCCACAAAATAACAATAAATTATGGCAAAGAGATCTAAAGGTAATGTAATTCAAGTAATTCTAGAATGTACACAACAAAGAGAAAGTGGACTTCCAGGAATGTCTAGATACATTACTACTAAAAATAAAAAAAACACTCCAGATAGGTTAGAATTAAAGAAATTTAACCCTATTCTTAAAAAAGTTACACTTCATAAAGAAATAAAATAATATTTTATGGCAAAGAAAACAGTAGCTACATTACAAGGTAGCGCAAAAAAAATGACTAAAGTTATTAGAATGATAAAGTCTCCTACAAATGGTTCTTATTATTTTGAAGAAAAAGTAGTAAATGCCGAAGACGCAGAAACCGCATTTAAAAAATAATTTATAGTTTACTATAATTTTTTAACTAAATCTAAAAAAACAACTCTTATTTTAAGGGTTGTTTTTTGTTTATATTTGATAAATGGGACTTATAGATAAATTTTTTGGTAAAGAAAAGAAAGAAACTTTAAACAAAGGTTTGCAAAAATCTAAAGATTCTATTTTTCAAAAAATTGGAAGAAGTATTATTGGAAAATCTAAAGTAGATGATGAGGTGCTTGATAACTTAGAGGAAATATTAATTTCTTCTGATGTTGGTGTAGATACAACCATTAAAATTATCGAAAAAATAGAAAAAAGAGTAGAAGTAGAAAAATATTTAGGAACTTTAGAACTAAATAAAATTTTAAAAGAGGAAATTGTTCAATTATTATCAGAAAAAGAAGAACATAACTTAACATCCTCTCATTTTACTATTCCTATTCAAAAAAATCCTTATGTTATAATGGTTGTTGGGGTAAACGGAGTGGGTAAAACCACAACCATAGGCAAGTTAGCTTATCAGTTTAAGAAACAAGGAAAAACAGTAGTGTTAGGAGCTGGCGATACCTTTAGAGCCGCAGCGGCAGAACAACTTACCATTTGGGCAGAAAGAGTGGGAGTAGATATAGTTAAACAAGAAATGGGTTCAGATCCAGCTTCTGTTGCTTTTGATACAGTGCAATTTGCAAAAACAAAAAATATAGATATAGTTTTATTAGATACTGCTGGTAGACTTCACAATAAAGTAAACCTAATGAACGAATTGTCTAAAGTTAAACGAGTGATGCAAAAAGTAATTTTAAACGCCCCACAAGAAGTTTTACTTGTTTTAGACGGTTCTACAGGGCAAAATGCTTTTGAACAAGCTAAGCAATTTACCTCCTCTACAGAGGTAACCGCTTTGGCTATAACTAAATTAGACGGAACAGCAAAAGGTGGTGTGGTTATTGGTATATCAGACCAATTTAAAATTCCTGTTAAGTTTATTGGGTTAGGTGAGGGAATTGAAGACTTACAGTCTTTTAATAAATACGAATTTGTTGATAGTTTTTTCTCATAAAAATAAACGCTATTTAAATTTTAAATAGCGTTTATTATAATTAATTAACACTTATAATCTTTATAAAATACAAAAAACCGCTTAATTAAGCGGTTTTTTGTATAGTAATAATTTAAAATATTACAATGTTAGTTGGGATTAATAATATCATACCCTAAAGTAAATTGTAGGTTTCTATTCTCTATATCAGAGTTGTTAGTTAAAAAAGTTACCCCACTAAAATTATATCTTGCATTAAAATTTAATCCAAAACTAGTTCTATAACCTAACCCTAAATTAAATCCTAAATCAAATTCTTTATAATTTGATAGTTCTTTTTTAAGATTAGTAGGAGTTTGTATTAATAAATTTTCAGAAGCTTCATTTTCAAAACTCACCATACTATTAATTTTAAAATTAAATTGTGGACCAGCCTCTAAATAAAGTCCTCTAAAAACATAGTATTCTAACATTACGGGTAAAGCCAAATAATTTAAAGTAATGTTTGTTTTGTTAGTAGTATTAAAAGGAACTAGTATAAATTCATCTGTCTCTGGATCAAAATCTTCATAAGTACCTTCGATAGTAGAAACATTATTATTTCTTATTTTAGAAAATAATAATTCTATTTGAAGAGATAAATCTTCATTCAATCCAATGTTTGCATATAATCCACCAACGGCACCAATTTCCATACTATTTTTAAAACTATTAGAAGTTTTTCCTCCTGTTAATTCTGATAAAATTAATTCTGTATTTTTATTATAATAATAAAAATTATTGAACTTAGATAAATTAACTCCAGCTTTAGCGCCAAAAGAAATATCTTGTGCATAAAGGGTTACCGAACATAGGGCAACAAAAATAACTTGTTATTTCTTTTTG
>JBGSBU010000012.1:0-19145 GCA_041730375.1 Solirubrobacteraceae bacterium | reverse complement strand
AAGGGTTATTCAAAACAAAATTTTAAACCCAATTGCTAAAAAAATACTTGCTTCAGAAATAGCATTAAACGAACCCATATTAATAGACTATTTTGAAGATGAAGGACTGGTTTTTAGAAAAATAACATAAATTGTTTTTTTATTATTGTGTTATAAAAAAAAATTAAGCACAAAAAAAATGGAGATATTTAAAAAGGTTCTCTTAAAGTTATTTTTATTTTCCTCAATAATAGGAGCAGTTCAATTTTTAGTGCTTTTTTATTTAAAACAAGAAAAACAAACAATTAATTTAATGGTATTTGTTTTTATGGTTTTAATAACTAGTCTAGGTTTGTTTTCTATGGGGTTAATTCAAAAAAAATGGCCAAACCATATTGGGTTTGCCTATACATATTTTGGGCTAATTAAAATAGTATTGGTATTATTAATATTAAATCAATTTCCCGTACTACAAGCAAAAAAAGCTATTATAGCATTCGTCGTTAACTATCTGTTTTTTATGTTTTTTGAAATGCTTGTGTTAACAAAAGAGATAATAAAGAAACCTCAAAAAAATGATTTTTAACATAATTTGCCTTTATTGTGAGAAATATATATAATTTTGCCATTCATTAAAAAAACAAATAAGTTTTTAAAACATGTATAGAGGAGTAATTGTGATTTTTTTAGTTTTATTAAATTCTTTAGTTTTAAAAGCTTCTGAAGGTGAGAGTAAAGGCAAAAAATTCAATGCAGTAGAAACTATTATGCACCATATACAAGATGCGCACGAATGGCACTTGTTTGGCGAAGGAGAAACTAGCGCAACCCTTCCTTTACCCGTAATACTTTACACAAATGGTAATTTGGTTTCGTTTATGTCTTCCGAATTTCATCATGATGATAGCGGAAAGCACATTGTAGAAAAAAACGGACAAAAATTTGTTAAGTACCACGAAAAAATCTATTACGCTAGAGAAATAAACGAGCACGGATCTTATATCGAATCATCAAAAGATGGTCATACTGTTTTAAACGATAAGCCAATTGATTTTTCAATCACAAAAAATGTTTTAGCTATTTTTATTTCTGCCATTATTATGTTGTTAGTTTTTACCAACATGGCGGGTGCGTACAAAAAAAGATTTATGCCAAAATCAACTTTAGGAAAAGCCCTAGAGCCACTAATTTTATACATCAGAGACAACGTAATTATACCAAACATAGGCGAAAAAAATGCAACTGCATTTACTCCCTTTTTACTCACAGTATTTTTCTTTATATGGATTAATAATTTACTTGGTTTGCTTCCAGGTTCAGCGAATGTAACTGGTAATATTGCCGTAACAATGGTACTTGCGCTAATTACCTTAGTAGTTACTAACATAAATGGCAAAAGTGGATATTGGAGTCATATTTTTACACCCCATGTTCCTAAATTACTTTACCCAATTATGATACCAGTTGAAATTATGGGTATTTTAACTAAGCCATTTGCATTAATGATGCGATTATTTGCCAATATTACTGCGGGTCATATTATGATTTTAAGTTTAATATCTTTGATATTTATTTTCAAATCAGAATACGTTGCATTTGGTTCTATACCTTTGGCGTTATTTGTATATACACTAGAATTATTAGTTGCAGCTTTACAAGCTTATATTTTTACGGTATTAACAGCATTATACATTGGTATGGCGCTACAAGAAAAAGAACATCATTAACTTTAATATATTATAATTATGACAACAGGAGCAGGATTAGTTTACTTAGGTATTGGAATAGCAGTACTTGGTGTTGGTTTAGGAATTGGTAGAATTGGCGGACAAGCAATGGACGCTATGGCTAGACAACCTGAAGCATCAGATAAAATCCAAGGAGCAATGCTAATTGCAGCAGGATTAATTGAGGGTGCTGGTTTAATCGCCATCATTTTCGGTGCATTCATTAAGTAATTAAAAAAAATAAACACACCAACAACGATTGGTTATTGGTGTGTTTAACTTAATTTTAAAAACAAAAAAAAACTAAAATTTGCCATGCAATTAGTTACACCAGAAATAGGATTATTCTTTTGGATGTTTATAACATTTGTAATCCTTTTAATTTTAATGAAAAAATTTGCCTGGAAAGGCATTCTCGAAGCAGTTAGCAATAGAGAAGCTGAAATAAAAAACGCGTTAGACGAAGCAAAAAAAGCCAGAGAGGAAGTGGCTGTGTTAAAAGCTGAAAACGACAAAACATTTCAAAAATCAAAAGTAGAAAGAGATGCTATTTTGGCAGAAGCCAGAGAGCTTAAAGATAAAATAATTGGTGAAGCTAAAGTAAATGCGGAAAAACAAGCTAGTTTACTTTTGGAACAAGCTAAAGAATTGATTCAAGAAGAAAAATCTATTGTTTTTAATCAATTAAAAAATGAAGTAGCTCAAATTTCTATTGATATGGCTCAGAAAATTTTAGGCACAGAGCTTTCTAATAAGGCTTCTCACGAAGAACTAATTAAAAATCAGCTATCAAAATTAAATTAAATTTATGTCTGATATAAAATTATCTAAGAGGTATGCCAAAAGTCTTTTTGATTATTCTAAAGAAAAAAATACAACTCAGCAAGTCTATCTAGAGATACAAGAAATTCGTGCAATACTTGAAGAAAATATAGAGGTTTTACAATTTTTTAAAAATCCTTTATATGATTTGGCTAAGAAAAATAACTTTATCAGCTCACTGTTTAAGAATTTTTCTATTGATACCAAATTTTTTTTAACATTACTTTCAAATAAAAAAAGATTGAATCTAATAAATGAAATAGCTCTTCAATTCATTTATTTAAACAACAAAGAATCAGATAACAATATTTTAAATCTTACGATTGCCCAAGATTTAT
Source organism: Solirubrobacteraceae bacterium (assembly GCA_041730375.1). Lineage (GTDB taxonomy): Bacteria > Bacteroidota > Bacteroidia > Flavobacteriales > Weeksellaceae > JBGSBU01. The sequence continues at coordinate 16,279 of JBGSBU010000012.1, read as the reverse complement.
CTGATAGTATCGTAGCTGAAATAATAGAAAAAGGTAAAAAAATATTAAATTTTACTGGCGTTCAAACCGAAGTTAGAAAAAAAATAGACCCTTCTATTATTGGTGGATTTATTTTACAAATAAAAGACAAGCAATTAGATGCGAGTGTTAAAAACAGACTAGCAGACTTAAAAAATCATTTTAATTTACATTTATACGAATCACATTTATAAAAACTATATAAACAATTATGGCAAATATAAAACCAGCAGAAGTTTCATCAATTCTAAAACAACAATTAGCACAATACGACAATCTAATTGAAATCAATGAAGTGGGAAGTATTATCCAAGTGGGTGATGGTATTGCAAGGGCATACGGATTAGAAAACGTACAATATGGCGAGCTGGTAGAATTTAGTAATGGTACAGAGGGAATGGTTCTTAACTTAGAAGAAGACAATGTAGGTATTGTTTTATTAGGAGAATCTAAAGGATTAAGGGAAGGAGACCAAGTAAAAAGAACAGGTAGAATATCTTCTATTAAAGCCGGAGAAGGAATGTTAGGCAGAGTAGTAAACATGCTGGGTAACCCTATTGATGGAAAAGGCGAAATAACAGGCGAACTTTTTGAAATGCCAATAGAAAGAAAAGCACCAGGTGTTATTTTTCGTCAACCAGTAGACGAACCTTTACAAACGGGTATTATATCTATTGACGCCATGATTCCTGTTGGAAGAGGTCAAAGAGAATTAATTATTGGAGATAGGAAAACAGGTAAAACTTCGGTTGCTATAGACGCTATATTAAATCAAAAAGAGTTTTATGATAGAGGGGAGCCCGTTTATTGTATTTACGTAGCAGTTGGTCAAAAAGCATCTACCGTAGCACAAATAGTAAATATTTTAGAAGCAAAAGGAGCCATGTCATATACGGTTGTGGTTGCAGCAAACGCATCAGATCCAACACCAATGCAAGTCTACGCTCCATTTACAGGTGCGGCAATTGGAGAGTTTTTTAGAGATACAGGTAGGCCAGCTTTAATTGTTTATGACGATTTATCTAAACAAGCAGTTGCCTACAGAGAAGTTTCTTTATTGTTAAAAAGACCTCCAGGAAGAGAAGCCTACCCAGGAGACGTATTTTATCTACACTCTAGATTATTAGAAAGAGCCGCAAAGGTTATTAAAGATACAGAGGTAGCAAAAAACATGAACGATTTACCTGAATCTTTAAAAGGAATTGTAAAAGGAGGAGGCTCTTTAACTGCACTTCCAATTATAGAAACACAAGCAGGAGACGTATCAGCCTATATTCCTACTAACGTAATTTCTATTACCGATGGGCAAATTTTCTTAGAAACAGATTTGTTTAACTCAGGCGTTAGACCAGCAATAAACGTGGGAATTTCAGTTTCAAGAGTTGGAGGAAATGCGCAGATAAAACCCATGAAAAAAGTTTCTGGAACCTTGAAGTTGGATCAAGCTCAATTTAGAGAGCTAGAGGCTTTTGCTAAGTTTGGATCAGACTTAGATGCAGTTACCTTAAACGTAATTGGAAAAGGAAATAGAAACGTTGAGGTGCTAAAACAAAATGTAAATTCTCCTATTCCGGTAGAAAATCAAATTGCAATGATTTATGTGGGAACAAATAATTTAATGAAAAATATTCCGGTAGAAAAAGTAAAAACCTTTTTAAATGAATATATTAGTTTCTTAAATGAAAAGCATTCAGACATAATGTTACAAATTAAACAAGGAAAGTATTCTGATGAAATTACAGAGACACTAGGCAATGTAGCCAAAGAACTTTCTGTTAAATATTCTTCTTAATTCTTTTTACACAACAAAAAAATAAAAGATGCCTAATTTAAAAGAAATTAGAAACAGAATATCTTCTATTGATTCTACCAAGCAGATAACAAATGCCATGAAAATGGTATCTGCTGCGAAGTTAAAAAAAGCACAAGACGCCATTACAGAAATGAGGCCTTATGCACAAAAACTTCAAGAATTAATGCAAAACATTGCGACCACTATAGAAGGCGATGTTTGTAGAGAATATACAGAAAAAAGAGAAATCAATAACGTTTTATTGGTTGTCTTGTCTTCTAACAAAGGACTGTGTGGGGCTTACAACTCATCTGTATTTAAAGAAGTAAACAAACAATTAAACGCTGAGTACGCTGGTAAAAAAGTTACCTTATTAACTATTGGCAAAAAAGCAACACAATACTATAGAAACAACAATACACTCGACTACAATAGCTTAGAGCTGGTTGATAAACCCACTTTTAAAGAAATTGTTAATATTACAAACAATATTTTAATGCTTTATTTAACTAAAGAAATAGATAAAGTAGTTGTGGTTTATAACCAATTTAAAAATGCAGGTAATCAAATTGTAAAATCAGAGAGTATTTTACCTGTAGAAATAAATAATAGTCCAATCAAAAGAACCGCTTCAGATTATATTTTTGAACCCAACAAGGAAGAAATAATATTAGAATTAATTCCTAAAAGCATAAAAATGCAATTGTTTAAAGCTTTATTAGATTCTATTGCCTCTGAGCATGGGGCTAGGATGACCGCAATGCACAAGGCCACAGACAACGCCCAAGAACTTGTAAATGACCTTAAGCTAGCTTATAACAAAGCAAGACAAGCTTCAATTACAACAGAAATTCTAGAAATTATTGGGGGCGCAGCAGCACTAGATGGATAAAAGGGGCGTTAAATTTTTGTAAAAATCTAACTTCTTTGCATTTTAAAACAAAAATAAATGCAATTCCGATTATAATTCTAAAAATTATAACAAAAAATAAAACAATAACCCAGGTTTTTGGTTGATTTTATTTTGTAAGCTTATTAGAAGAAATACAAATAAAAAGAATAGTGTCTGTTCTTAGCACAATTTTTAAAAAAAAAGTTAAGGCAAGAGTCATGTTAACCACCAAACTTCAAAAAAAACAATAACAAACAGTATTTTGCGCACCATATACACTTGCTTTAGATTACTTAAATATTACTAATGCAATGCAATGAATTTATGTAGAAAATTCAACTATGGTATATGGGGGTATTTTAGTCAGAAAACAATTAATCACCCGACCCATCTGGGAAAGTTACAAGTTTAATTAAAGTAGATTCTAGTTGCGCAGTGCATAAACCAATGGACAATATAAAACACCTAAAACTAATAGATAGCTAAATTATGGTATATTGTTATTTAATAGTCTTATTTTTTAATAAAATTATATCTTTGTTTTGGGTATTTAAAAAATAATAATGTATGTTTGTTCAAAATATTAATTAATTAGTTATATGAAAATAAAAATCATATTAATCACATTTTGTGTATTGTTTGTCGCTTTTTCATGCAATAAAAAAAACAAAGCAACTTCTGGTGCTTCCGAATTCGAATCGTATAAAGTTAGTTCAGATATAAAAACTAAAACCTCTAATAAGAATTGGACTCCAAAAACACCCTATGGAATGGTTTCAATACCTAAAGGTAGCTTTCAAATGGGTCAGTCTGATCAAGACTTTACTTTTCAAGCTAACGCTCCAATTAGAACAGTAACTGTTTCAGAGTTTTTTATGGACGAAGCCGAAATAACAAATGCCACCTACAAGGAATTTGTTAAGTATGTTAGAGATTCAACCGTAAGGAGTATGTTAGGTGAGAAGGTGGATCTTTTAGGTGGAGAGAGTGGAAAAGAAGGTGTTGCGAATTATGCTTTTCAAATCTCTAGCAAAGAAGAGAGCGAATTAACCCCTTACGAATCTTATATAAAATCTCAAGAAGTAGATAAAAACATGGATGATCTTGAGATAAAAAAAATAAATTGGAAGCCCGCAATAATTTGGAGCGCCAAAGATTATCCTGATGTAGAGTATGCAGAGGTTTTAGAATCATTATATTTTAGTCCTCAAGAAAGATACAACTCTAAAAGACAGTTAGATTATAAAAAATTTATTTATAGCTTTTCTACTTTAGATAAAGCGGGTATAAGGTTGAATAAAGACAGATCTAAAATATTATTAAGAGAATCAGTACCAGTATATCCAGACACCACTGTTTGGATAAAAGATTTTGCTTTTTCTTATAACGACCCATTGCATGAAGAATATTTTTGGCACGTAGCCTATAATAATTATCCCGTTGTTGGAGTGACTTGGCTACAGGCTCAAGCATTTGCAAATTATAGGTCTATTAGATTTCAATCTAATTCTAAAAACAAGAGCAAAAGAGAAATCGAATTTAGACTACCAACTGAAACCGAATGGGAATATGCGGCAAGAGGTGGGCTAGAAAACGCTAGTTATCCTTGGGGAGGACCCCAATTAGAAGTAAATGGTTGTTTCTTGGCTAATTTTAAACCCAAAAGAGGTGATTATGTAGAAGACGTTAAGTCTGGTAATTACATTTATACAGCTAAGGTTAAATCATTTAAACCTAACGGATATGGCTTATATGATATGGCGGGAAATGTTTCTGAGTGGACGAATACACCTTATTACACCTCATCGTATTCTGTAATACCATCAAACAATCCTTTTGTACAAGAGGCTAGTGATAATCCTAGAAAAATCATAAGAGGTGGTTCTTGGAAAGACATCAGTTATATGTTAATGGTTTCTTCTAGAGATTATGAGTATAAAGACTCTGCAAGAAGTTATATTGGTTTTAGATGCGTTCAAAACATTCCTCAAGACGCAAATGTTACAAATAAAAAAGGTCAATAAAATCATCTCAACTAAATAATTAAATTTAAAACTTATCAAATGGCAAGAAAAGTAACGGGCATAGCTAAAAATTTACATTACGCATATTCATTAGGTGCTTCTATTGTAATTCTGGGTGCTTTATTCAAAATTACCCACATTCAAATTGGTTTTTTAACTGGAAATGTGGTACTAGGAATTGGTTTAATAACAGAGGCTCTAATATTTGTTCTTGCGGCTTTTTATGATGTTCCTAATGAGGAGGTAAATTGGGAAAAAGTATACCCCGAACTAGCAGATAGCCAAGCTGTTGCTAAAAAATCTACAACCAATTTATTTGCTGATGAGGCTAAAATAGATTCTTTATTAACAGAAAAATTTAATAAAATGTTGGCTGAGGCTAAAATTGATGCGGAGTTATTTAATAAATTAAAATCTAGTTTAGATGGGTTCTCTTCTAATATAGCAGATATGGTCAATGTGTCTGACGGATTAAAATCCACTCAGGCTTATTCTGATCAAATGAATGTTGCTACAAATCATTTAAGCTCATTAAATGCAATTTATAATCTTCAGATAGAGAATGGAAAAACATATTCTGAGTATTCTAAAAGTTTGATTGAAAACCTAAAAGGAGTTCAAGAAGAATCTATGAAGCTTGAAAAAGATTTACTGGGCTTATCAACAAATATTAAAGAATTAAACAAGATATATGGCGGAATGCTTACAGCCATGAGAAATAAAGAATAATTTAAATACATTTTCTTGGTCCTAAATCTTAAAATAAAACGGTAAAAATGGCTGGAGGCAATTTATCTGCAAGGCAGAAAATGATTAACTTAATGTATTTGGTTTTTATAGCTATGCTTGCTCTTCAAATTGATAGAGAAGTGCTAAGAGCTTTTGCAGACACTAATCAATCCTTAGAGTCTTCTGCTATAATGGCTGGAGATAATAATAAATTATTTTATGATAATTTAAAAAGTAAAGCACAAAAAAATCCTCAAATTTTTGGAAAGCTTTACAACGACGCTTTAATTGTAAAATTAAAGTCTGATTATTTATTTAATGAAATTGGTAAGATAAAATCAGAAATTAGTGGTGATTTATTATCAAAAAATGAAAATGAAATAGATTATAAATCTTTAGAATCTACAGAAGCATTAGATAAAGTTTTTTTTAATGGTGAAAAACCATCATTTAAAGCAATTGGTTTTAAGAATAACTTAGAATCATATAAGCGATTTTTATCAAATTTTTCTAAAAATGATTCCGATAAAATGCGATTGGAAAAAGTTTTTAAGACTAAAGATGTAAAAAATAAATCTTGGATAAATAGGACTTTTTATGAACAACCCTTAATTGCGTCTTTAACTAGAATGTCTAAATATCAATCAGATATTAGAACAGAAGAAAGTAATTTGGTATCAAAAATGCTTGCTGGAAAATTAGAAGACGAAATTATTTTAAGAAAATTTACAGCAATAACAAACGGGCCTAGAATAATAATTAAAGGCAAACCCGCACAGCTTCAAATTGCTTTTGGAGCTTACGATAATTCCCTAACAGGTACTGTTAGTGTGGGCGGTAGTAATATTGCGCTAGTCGATGGTTCTGCAAAAGTTAACATGAATACTTCTACATTGGGATCTAAGTCTTTGTCTGGTATTATTTCTTATACTAAATTGAATGGAAAAACAGAATCAGAAAAATTTGTTTTTGATTATGAAGTTGTAGACGCAACGGTAGCAAAAATGCCACCAGCTTCTGCCACTATTTCTGCAGATAAAATGAATGTTGTTTATAGAGGTGTTAGTAATCCAATTTCAGCATCTGTTAGTGGTGCTAAAGATGGCACAATTCGTTTGGGATCTTCAAATGGCTCATTAACTCCTAGTGGAGTTGGAAGGTGGAATTATAGACCATCGGGCGGAACTGAGGTTAAATTCTCTGTTTCCGCACAAAGTTTTGATGGAAAACCAATTAATGCTGTTGTTCCGTTTAGAATTAAAGACATTCCACCTCCAAGAGGAACGGTAAGAGGTTCTTTTGAACCAAAAATGCCAAGAAGTTCTTTGGCTAAATCTGAGGTTGGAGCAGAAATACCAGGATTTGAATTTCCAGTAAAAATAATTGTCACAAGTTTTGTGGTTAAATTATCTGGTTATGCTTCTGTTAAAGTAAGCGGAAGTCAAATGGATGATAGAGCTAAAGCATTAATAAATAAAGCTAGGCCAGATGATGTTATATCTATTATAGGAATTACGGCTACTTTGCAAGATGGAGGAGGCATAAATTTACCAAAAATCTCACCAATTGTTGTTGAATTAACAAATTAAAAAAAACAATTTATTAGTTATGAAATATTATATTTTATCAATTTTTTTTACATTTTTTATATTTTCTAATGCACAAAGCATTTTAAATTCTAGGTCTCCAGAAACATTTAGAATAAATGATTCAATTAACATAGTAAAAACTTTAGATGGAACCAATCAATCTGGCGATAAACCTATAAATTATATAGATGTTTCAGAAAAAGATATAGCATGGTCTAAATTAGTTTGGGAGATAATTGATTTAAATGAAGAGGCAAACAAAGTATTTAAAGTAGATACAAACTTTTCTTTTACAGGCAGAAAATCTCTTTACAAATCATTGTTAAGAGGTATGGAATTATCTAAAATTAATGAGGTTTATGAAGATGATCAATTTAGAGTGAAATTAGATCACAATAAATTATTGCAAAAAAATAAAGTAAGAGTTTTATCTGAGGATGGAAAAAAATGGCAAAATGCTAATCCAGGCGGTTTAATTCCTGATTCTTATTATGATGAATATGAAATAGATAATGAACAGGTATCTAGGTTCAAGATTTTAGGAATGTGGTACATTGATAAGAGAATAGGGCAATTAAAATACAGATTACTTGGAATTTGCCCAATGGGTCCGGATATTAACGTACTTGCAGAAACTGGAGAAAAAGACTACGTTGATTTATTTTGGGTATGGTATGCAAATGCTAGAGAAACACTACATTTATTTAAAGCTTTTAATGATGACAATTCTTCTTCAAAAGTTTCTTACGATGACATGTTATTAGGAAGAAAATTCTCTTCGCTTATTTATAAAATTGAAAATAAAGAAGACAATACTTTATCTAGAATTTATAAAGAAGATAAAGATTCACAAATAGAAGCTGCCTTAAGATTTAAAGAAGAATTAATAAAAATTGAAGGTAGACTTTGGGTAAATTAATTTTTATTATTTAATAAACATAACCTCAGTCTTTACTGAGGTTTTTTTATGGTATTTGATTATATTATAGTTGGAAATGGGGTTGCTGGTTCTTGTATTGCATTAAATCTATTGATTAATAATAAAAAATTTATTGTTATAAACACGAATAATGTGGTTTCTGCAACTTCAGTATCATCGGGATTATATAACCCAACGGTTTTAAAAAGGTTTAATTTAGTTTGGAGAGCTAAGGATAATTTACTTGAACTCAATAAAACATATTCTTATTTTGAATCGCTTCTGAATAAAAAATACCTTTTTCCACAAAAAATTTATAAGATTTTTAATTCAGAAAATGATTTATTTGCATGGAAAAAGAAAATGATAGACGCCTCATTAAAAGATTTTTTACGCTTCAAAGAAATAAGTTCTGATAAAAACATTGCATATGAAAATGGCGTTGGAGAGGTTTTATGTGGTGGAAGAATAGATGTAAAAAATCTAGTATTAGATTTTAAAACTTATTTAATAAAGAATGGTTTTTTCTTTGAAGATGACTTTATTTATGAACAATTAAAGCTAGAGGAAGACAACGAATTTATTTATTACAAGAATTTTAAAGCAAAAAGAATTATATTTTGTGAAGGATTTGCAATAAAAAAAAATCCATACTTTAAATATTTACCAGTAGAAGGAAATAAAGGAGAGGCATTGATAGTTAAGCTAAAAGATCCAATAATAGATATAATTTATAAATCTAAAGTTACTATTTCTCATTCTCAAGACGACTTAAATTACATTGGCACCACCTATAATTTTTTAGATAAAGAGTTAAACCCAACAAAATCTTCGCTCGAATTTTTAACACAAAATCTATCGAAGTTATATTTAAATTCTTTTGAAATTAAGAAACATATTGTAGGGATTAGACCAACAGTCGTAGACAGAAGACCTATTTTAGGAGAACATCCAACGGATAAAAGATTAATTCTTTTTAATGGATTAGGATCAAGAGGCGTTATGGATGCCCCATTAATGGCGAAAGAACTTTACCAATTTCTTGAATTAGGTAAGCCTTTGAGCCACGAAATTTCTATTTCAAGATTTAACAGTAAATTTGCAAAAAACATATAATTCAAATTAAAGTCTAATGATTCAAGTTCAAAACCTATCCGTTTATTTTGCTGGTCAATATCTTTTTCAATCCATTTCATTTAGATTAAATTTTGGAGATAGAATTGGGTTAGCCGGAAAAAATGGTGCGGGAAAATCTACTCTTTTAAAGATTTTAGCCAAAGATCAACAACCAACAGAAGGTCATGTTGATTTTGAAGGAGAAATTAGTATTGGTTATCTTTCGCAAGACATAGACTTTGATACAGGTAAAACTGTATTTCAAGAGGTGGAAAAAGCATTTAAGGCTTTGGTTGAAATCGAAAAAAAAATAGAAGAAATCAATCATGATTTAGCAGTTAGAACAGATTACGAAAGTGAAGAATATGGAAAGTTAATAGAAGATATATCTACCTACACAGAAAAGTTTAGCTTAATGGGTGGCTATACAAAAGAGGCCGAGATGGAAAAAATTCTTTTAGGCTTGGGCTTTAAAAAAGAAGATTTTAGCAGAAATACAGATGAATTTTCTGGTGGTTGGAGAATGAGGATTGAATTGGCAAAATTATTACTTCAAAACCATGATGCCTTATTGCTAGATGAGCCAACCAACCATTTAGATATTGATTCGATTATTTGGTTCGAAGATTTTTTAAAGACCTATAAAGGATCTATAATTTTAGTATCGCATGATAAAATTTTTCTAGACAATGTAACCACAAGAACCATAGAGATTGCAAATAGAAAAATTGAAGATTATAAAGCAAACTACTCTAGATTTTTGCAACTTAGAAGAGAGAGGAAAGAAAAACTTGCTCAAACTCAAAAAAATCAAGAAAAAGAAATAAAGAGAACCCAAGATTTAATTAATAAATTTAGGGCTAAAGCCAGTAAAGCTGCAATGGCCCAATCTTTAATAAAGAAACTAGATAAAATAGATATAATTGAGGTTGAGGAAGAAGATGTTTCAAAAATGAATATTAGATTTCAAATTTCCTCTCAGCCAGGTAAAGTTATTTATGAAATAAATGCATTAGAGAAAAGCTATGGCACAAAAAAAATATTAGATAAAGTTAACTTATATGTAAATAGAGGAGATAAAATTGCTTTTGTGGGCCAAAACGGACAAGGTAAAAGTACATTGGCAAAAATTTTAGTAGACCAATTAAAATACGAAAAAGGTGAAATTATTTTAGGTCACAACGTACAGGTGGGCTACTTTGCACAAGATCAATCTAAGGTATTAACTCCAGACTTTACCGTTTTGCAAGAAGCAGAACATGCCGCAAATGAAGATACTTCTAAAAACGTTAGAAGTTTATTAGGCGCATTTTTATTTAGTGGCGATAAAGCAGAGAAAAAAGTGAAGGTTTTATCTGGTGGAGAAAGAAACAGATTGGCTTTATGCAAGCTACTCCTTCAACCATTCAATGTATTGGTTATGGATGAGCCAACCAACCATTTAGACATTCAATCAAAAGAAATACTAAAGTTTGCTTTAAGACAATTTGAAGGAACCTTAATTTTAGTTTCTCACGATAGGGAATTTTTAGAAGATTTAGCAGATAAAGTTTATGAATTTAAAGAAGGAAAAGTTGTTGAATTTCTTGGGGGCATAAACGATTATTTGGCAGAAAAAAAGGTGTCTAATTTTAGAGAATTTGAAAATAAAACCTCAAAAGAAATTAAAGTAGAAAAACCCAAACAAGCAATAAAACCTGAAGAACCAAATAAAGAAGATAAAAAAACAAACAATAAAATAGCTAAAACAGAAGAAGAAATAGCACATTTAGAGCAACAAATAAAAGAAATAGAAGACTCCTTTTTAGAGAAGAATCCAACTTTAGAACAACTTAAAGCATATGAGGAATTAAAAAAAGAATTAGCTAATAAAGTAACAGAATGGGAAAAATTATTATCTTCCTAAAATTGAATTAAATGATCTAATTAAATTTTGGTTCTTGATATTTCAACCCCTCTAGGATAATTTAAATCACTTTTATCTTCTGCCGTAATAAATACTTCGTTAAAATCAAAAGGTGTTGTGGTGTAAAATGTAGTTTTTTTAGCATTCACTATATTCAATTGTCCTACATTTTTAATTAAATTTTCTTTTGTAACTATCCAAACAGAATAATTATGTCCTTTTGGATTCAATCTTTTAACAGCCGCAAGATTTTCTATTTTAATTTTTATTGTGTAGTTACTATGAGTATCTTTTCCTTTTTTTACAGAAATATTTGCTGCAGGTGTTACATCAGAAACAGGGAATTTTGATTTAGTGCTACATGAATTGTATAGTACTAATAAAATAATTAATAAAACTTGGTTCAATTTTTTCATCTTTTTTATATTTTATTTGTTTTGTATTAATCTTCATAATCACTTTTAATTATTGTAGTTATCATTTTAAATTGTTCATTAGCAGTAAAACTTTGTTTAGCGTGAGCGGGAATAATAATTCCTTCGCCAAGATTTAGCAATATAGTTTTGTTGTTTATTGTAACCTGGGCGTTGCCATCAATTATTTGAATATAAGTATCAAAAGGGCTTATTTTTTCGCTCAATTCTTCACCCAAAGCTATAGAAGTTGCCACAATATTCCCGGTAGTTTTTTTAATAATTGTTCTGCTTACTATTGCATTAGGAACATATTCTATAATTTCTACAATTATATGAGCTTTTGAATGTTCAACATCTTTTTTAATTTTCATAACCTTATTTGAGTTTATGTAAAAACAGATGTTCAGTTAGAACATCTGTTTTAGAATCAATCATCAAAATTTATATCCCACCATAAATTGTAACCATTGATTTTTATATCTTGGCGTATCAGATGTACCGTCTCCGTTATTTGTTTGAAAATCCCAACCTAATCTACCAGAAAATAAAAAATTTTGGTAGTAGAGGTCTGCACCACCCACAATTCCTAAAATATTTTTACGAATATTATCATTTTCAAATTCTTGTTCTTGATCTGCGCTGTTGTCTGCAAAAGTGTAAACATCTTTTTGAGACAAAAGATAAGAAAACTGTGGCCCGGCAACTAGTGTAATAAAATCAGCAGGTTTTATTTGTACTAATAAAGGTATATCTAGGTAAGTTGTAGTTCTTGAAAATGAATAAGGTAGTCCCAGTAACGATCCAGATCCTTTAAATCCTTTTTGAGAAATTAAAACCTCTGGTTGTAAACCTAAAACTTCGCCTAAAGGAACGCCCAGAAAAACACCTCCTGCAAACCCAAATTTAGAATCTGCTGCAAATTCTTCACCTTTAGAGTCCCAAACATTTGAAATATTAGTACCTGCTTTAATACCAAAGTCTAATTTAGTTCTAGGACTTTCTGTTTGACCATAAATTTTTGTAATGGTTAATAAGCTCATCACACTAATAATAATTAATTTTGTTTTCATAATAATTTTTTTAAATTGATTTTCCTCTAATAATTTTTAATAAAACGGCAATTACCGCAATAACTAATAAGATATGTATAATGACTCCAGTATTATACCCTATGTAACCAATAGCCCAAGCAATTAACAATACTATTGCAATTAAATACAATATAGATCCACCAGCGCTATTCATTTGTTATTTTTTTGAAGTAAAGCTTTGAAATTCAAGATTCAGTTTATCCATTTCTCTACTAAAGTCTGATTTGAAGATTTCCCAATTTTCTTTATTATCAGATTTGAAATCGTTTATTTTTTTCTTCAAGTCTAAATTTTTAGCATTTAGTTTTGCAATTTTTTTTTCATAATCTTCTTTTGCATTAATTTTTTGAGTCGCAATTCTTAAATTAAAATCTTCGATGTTTTTTTCATTGGCAATAATTTTATCAATGGTGCTTTTCTTGTATTCTTCTACTTCTAGTAAAAATTCTTTGTTTTGTTTGTACAAATCATCTTTAGCTTCTATTACTTTTTCTGCAGCATTTTCTACTTTTTTTGTGGGTGTTTTACAAGCTGTAAAAATAAATCCTGATGCTACAACTAATGCAACAAAAATTTGAATTGGTTTTTTCATTTTTTAATTATTTAATTTGTGAATTAATTTTGACCTTACAAAGGAAATAAATTTGGTACTTTAAAAGCTTACATAATAAAATGTAATATTTACATAATTACATTAATTACAAATCTTCTAAGTTTAAACGTCTTTTTACAACAAGAGTTTTAAAAAAAGTAGGGGTAAAGCCCATAATTTGTTTAAATTGTTTAGATAAATGCGCTACACTACTATAGTGCATTATATAAGAAATTTCTGTTAAGTTAAGTTTGTTATAAGTAATTAGTTCCTTAACTCTCTCTATTTTATGCAGTTGCATGAATTTTTCAATGGTTAAGCCTTTAGTTTTTGAAAATAGTTCAGATAGTTTGCTATAACTTTTTTGAAGTTTATTACTTAAAAATAAAGAAAAATTAATTTTGGGAATCTCATCAGTATAATGAATTGATTCTACAATAATGTTAATAATCTTTTGTACCAAAATAGAATTTTCATCATTTAATATTTCTAATCCAGATTCATGTAAAGATTTTTGTAATTCTTTTTTTTTGGCTTCAGAAATAGGTTCAACTAACATAATTACGCCTAACTCTACATAGATATAGTCTAAGTTTAATTTTTTTAATTCAGATTTTACAAGCATTTTACACCTTAAACTCACCATGTTTTGAATATAAATTTTCATATTTTTAAAATTTTAAGGAATATTTTTTTTATAGAATAAAAACTAAAAAAAGAATTTTAAATAAAGTAAACAGCAACAGCTTGTTATTTATAAATAATATTTAAAACTATAGAACACTATAATAAATATTAATGAACTAGCACGTATAAATAATTTTTTGCTGTTGTTTTACTATAATTATTTAATCTTTTCTAACACTCGAATAAATTAAAAAATAATAAAATAGTATATTTAGTGGGATTAAATATTACTCAATACTACAACATTTATTCTAAAGTAAATTAGAATAAATTTTTATTAATTATAACAAGAATAATTTGTTAGCTAGCTAGTCTTTATAGCATATAAAAACTTAATAAAAAAATTAGAATTGGGTAATATTTATGGAATTGTATAATTTTCTAATCAAAAAAACATAGATTAAATTTTTGCTTTAACTGTTTTAATGCTTTGGTAGTAGATAAGCTAACCAATTGCCGTGATATTCATATTTAAGAAATTCTTAAATACGCTTTAAGACAATTTGAAGGAACCTTAATTCTAGTTTCTCACGATAGGGAATTTTTAGAAGATGAAGTTTTTACGAATTTAAAGAAGAAAAAGTAGTTGAATTTCTTGGGGCATAAACGATTATTTGGCAGAAAAAAAGGTGTCTAATTTTAGAGAATTTGAAAATAAAACCTCAAGAACCAAATAAAGAAGATAAAAAAACAAACAATAAAATAGCTAAAATAGAAGAAGAAATAGCACATTTAGAGCAAAAAGTAAAATAAAAGGGAAACAAGGTTTTAAAAAATAATCCAAGTAAAGAACAATTAGAGGATTACCATGAACTTAAAAATTAGCTTGCCAGTAAAGTAATATAATGGGAAAAACTGTTGGGTTAATAAGCTAAAGCTGCTTTAAGAGAATTAATACATTAATAGTGTGGTTGTTAACTTCTTAAAATATGATTGCTTTTGTGTTTAATTCAAGCTTTTATGGGTTTCATCTGCCACTATTTCTATGTAAGTAATTTTAATAAATAATCTTTGGTTGTGTAAACTGATTAGAAATAACCTAATTATTAAATCATATTATTTTTTTAGGATTAAAAGTTATATTTGTTAAATGAAAAAAAAGTTTCACCTATTACTCATAATTTTAACGCTTGGCTTCTTTTTGTTGCCAATGTTAACCTATGCTTGTGGAACAAAAACTATGAAAAGAGGAAATGCTTGTTGTAAAACAGAAAAAAACAAAAAAGACTGTTGCAAAAAAAGCGAATCTAAAAATAAAAAAGACAATAATAGTTGCAACGGAAAGTGCAATAATTTAAATTGCATAGCTTCAACATCCGTTAATTTTACTACAATTTCATTTTACGAAAATAATTTTAAAAACCTTTATTTTAATTTTTTAGAAGAAAAATTAAAATTTCATCATGCAAAAACCCTTATTTCTTCGGGTTTTACTACAATTTGGCTCATTCCTAAAATAGGCTAAATATTTTTTTGACATCCATAATTGGGTCTTGTCGAAAGCAAAAATTTAATTTTTTCAAAAAAACGAAACGGAGTTCGCAAAATCCTTTTCAAAATACTATTTAATTATGAACAAATCAATAAAAATATTGGTGGCAATTATGTTATTGTTACCATTTACAGCATGTAATTCGCAAATTAAAAATGCAAAAACCGAAACCGTTAAAATTTACGGTAACTGCGAAATGTGTGAAGCAACCATTGAAAAAGCTGGAAATAAAAAAGCAATAGCCCAAGTAGATTGGAATAAAGACACCAAAACAGCAACAATTATTTACGATGAAAAAAAGACCAATCTAGATGAAGTTTTAAAACGTATTGCATTGAGTGGTTATGATAACCAAAAGTTTCTTGCACCAAATGATGCCTATGTAAAACTGCCCGAATGTTGCCAATACCAAAGAAAGACACAGCCAGAAGCAAAAGGGTTAAAAACAGAAATAAAAGAAGATCACGCTACACATAACCACACAGCAATGATAGAAACAAAGCAAGATACACAGCAACTAAAAGCTATTTTCGATAATTATTTTATGTTAAAAGATGCTTTGGTTAAAACGGATGGAAACACAGCATCGGTAAAATCAAAAGAGATGCTAATGGCTATTAATGCTATAAAAATGGAAAAACTATCGATAGAAGAACATGCCGTTTGGATGAAGGTAATGAAAGATTTGGCTTTTGAAACAGAACATATTGCTAACACAAAAGATGTTTCTCACCAAAGAGATCATTTTACAACTCTTTCAAAAAACATGTATGTTTTAACAAAAGCTTCAAAAATGCAAATACCAATCTATTACCAATTTTGCCCAATGGCAAATGATGGTAAAGGTGCAACTTGGTTGAGTAAAGAAAACGTAGTTAAAAATCCATATTATGGTTCAACGATGTTGAGTTGTGGAAAAGTAACAGAAACAACAAAATGATATTTGTGTGAATTGAACAACTTTAATAATTAAAACTGTAACATTCTAAAAATAATTGTGTTGTATTATTACTATG
>JBGSBU010000011.1:0-19584 GCA_041730375.1 Solirubrobacteraceae bacterium | reverse complement strand
TCCAACAACACTTTTTTATTGTCTATGGTTTGCGTGGCCGTAGATTGGGTTTCAAAAAAAGCATCAATTCGGCTTTTTGATTTCGTAGTTCTTGCTTTGGGTTGGCGACGCATCCAATCGAGTTCTTTTCTATATAGGTTTTTTGCTTTATCGATGGTTGATTCCAAAGAATCTAAACGATTGGATTTATTCATTAAATATTGGGCATAATCGCATTTATGTAAATGCAACTCGCCTTGATCTATTTCCCAAATGGTATTACAAACCTGATCTAAGAAAATTCTATCATGGGTTATAACTAAAAGTGTTAATCGTTTTTTGTTAAGATAGGTTTCTAGCCATTCTACCATTTGTGGGTCTAAGTGGTTTGTAGGCTCGTCTAGCAATAGTAAAAAATGACCTTCTTCCAAAGCAATATTCATTAACAATTTAGCCAAACCAAGCCTCTTAAGTTGTCCGCCAGAAAGATGTTGCATTTTTGCATTAAGCGGCGGCAATTGTAGCTGACTTATAATTTGATTTAATTGCTCTTCTAAATTCCAAGCATCATATTTCTCCATATCATGAAGTGCTTCTTCCATAAAAGAAGTATCCTCTAACGCTTTTTGATATAATTTAAACGCCTGTAACCTTGGATGAATAAAATCTAATAAAAAATCTTCTACCGTTAAATTATTATCAAAATAAGTTTCTTGCTCTAAGTACAAAACCTTTACTTCTTTGTTAATAATAATTTTTCCCTTGTCTGGCATTTCTTTCTGCATTAAAATTTTCATTAATGTAGATTTACCAGAACCATTTGCGGCAACAAGTGCAATTTTATCTCCTTCGCATAAATTAAAAGTTATGCCTTCAAACAATTCTTTAATGCCGTAACTCTTTGCAAGTTCTTTGGCTTCGATATATATCATTTACTATTTTTTTATTTTTGAATAAAACCAGCCAAAGTAGTTTGGTTATATATTCCCAAGGCAGTGTCTCTTATTTTTTCGAATACTTTTTTTATTTCGCAGGTAGCCTCATCGAAACAGTCGGCACAAGATTCGTGATAATTAAAAGAGGCACAAGGCAGCATAGCAATTGGCCCATCCATTAATCTTATTATATGTGTTAAGGTAATTTCTTCTGGGGTTTTATTCAACAAATAACCTCCCTTAGGACCTCTTCTACTTTTTAATAATTGTCCGTTTTTTAAATCTCTTAATATACTTTCTAAAAATTTTTTAGGAATAGACTCTTCTAATGCAATGGTTGAAGAAAAAATATTTTCTCTTTTTTCTTGATTTTTTGCAATAAAAATCATTGCTTTTATGGCATATTTACAACGTTTTGAAATCATTTGTAATTTTATTTCCTACAAATTAAGTAGGAATAGATGTATTTGATAATTTATTATATTTGTATCAATATCTAAAAAAGTTTTGAAACTTAATTATTTTTTAAAGCTTAAAATTAACTTTTTTTTAAAGAAAAAATGCAATTAAATACTATTAAAATAAATTCAGAACTAAAAGATAAATCTCCACTAGAAATAGTAGAATGGGCATTTAGCCTATCAGAAAAAGCTATTGTAACTACAAATTTTAGACCCTACGAGGCTTCTATTTTATATGCTTGTACAAAGGTTAAACCAGAAATTTCTGTAATTTGGTGCGATACAGGTTACAACCTGCCTATAACCTATAAACACGCATTTACATTAATAAACCAACTAAACCTAAACATAGATTTATTTGTTCCTAAACAAACCTCATCATACCGAGATGCTTTAATGGGCATTCCCTCTGTTGATGACCCAATGCATAAAGAATTTACAGAACAAGTTAAATTAGAGCCTTTTAACAGAGCAATGCAAAAACACAAACCAGAAATTTGGTTTACTAACCTAAGAAAAGGACAAACAAGCTTAAGAGATTCACTAGACGTGGTTTCTGTTTCTGCAGAAGGCGTAATTAAGGTTAGTCCGTTTTATTATTATTCTGATGAGCAATTAGACGAATATTTAACAGCAAATAATTTACCAAACGAACATAAATACTTTGATCCTACAAAAGCCCTAGAAAACAGAGAGTGTGGGCTACATACTTAAAAAAAAATATTGTTAACTTTACAATTTTAGAAAAATAATACTATGCAAAGTTTTAGAAGCGAAACAGAAAGTGCAATTGTTGAAAAAGATATAATTGAGCTTGAAAAAAAAATATACCTATTTAAAAATGGGCAAATAGATGAGGATAGATTTAGAAGCCTAAGGCTTGCTAGAGGAATTTATGGACAACGCCAAGAAGGCGTGCAAATGATTAGAATTAAATTACCTTATGGTAGAATTACCGCTAACCAATTACGTAAAATTTGTGATGTTTCTGATAAATACTCAACCAGCAACCTACATTTAACAACTAGGCAAGATATTCAAATACACTATGTTAAACTAGGTGACACTCCAGAATTATGGGCGGAATTAGAAAAAGAAAATGTAACATTAAGAGAGGCCTGTGGCAATACAGTTAGAAACATAACTGCCTCTGCTTATTCGGGAGTAGATAAAAATGAAGTTTTCGATGTAACGCCATACGCACATGCTATTTTTAGCTATTTTTTAAGAAACCCAGTGTGCCAAGAAATGGGAAGAAAAATTAAAATTTCTTTCTCAAACTCAGAAGCAGATGATGCTTATTCTTTTATACACGATTTAGGTTTTATTGCTAAAATTAAAGACGGTAAAAAGGGATTTAAGGTAATGTTAGCAGGTGGTATAGGTTCTAGGCCTCATCATGCATTAACCGCCTATGAATTTCTAGAAGAAGATAAAATAATTCCTTTTACCGAAAGCGTTTTAAGGGTTTTTGACTTATACGGAGAAAGACTAAGAAGAAATAGCGCAAGAATGAAATTCTTAATGCAAGAAATTGGATTTGATAAATTTATGTCTCTTACAGAAGAACAAACGAAAGCCTTAAAAAACCAGACTTTTAAAATTGATGATTCTGTAAATATTTCTAGCGAATTTCCAACAATAATAGAAGTTCCTTTATTAGAGAATTTTACAGAAACAGAAGATTACCATAACTGGCTTAATAATAATGTAAAAGAACAAAAACAAGAAGGCTTTTATAGCATTGGATTAAAGATAACAACAGGTGATATTTCTACTAAAAATGCAAGAATTTTAGCCGATTTATTTGAAAAATATGCGGCAGATGACGCTAGAATAGCTATCAGTCAAGGAATGGTTATAAGATTTGTAAAAAAAGAACTTCTACCTTTTTTCTATACCGAACTAAAAAAACTAAATCTAGTTAATGCCGGATTCGAAACCATTTTAGACATAACCACTTGCCCAGGAACAGATACCTGTAATTTAGGAATTGCAAGCAGCATGGGCTTAGCCAGAGAGTTAGAAAACATGCTAAAAAATGAATATTTTAGTTTAGTAACAAGAAAAAACCTTGATATAAAAATTAGTGGTTGTATGAATGCCTGCGGACAGCATGGTATTGCTACTATTGGCTTTCAAGGCATGTCTTTGAAGTCTGGTAAAAATATTGCTCCTGCTTGTCAGATTTTATTAGGAGGTGCAAGATTTGGAAATGGCCAAGGTAGATTTGCAGATAAAGTAGTGAAGATTCCTTCTAGAAGAGCTCCAGAAGCATTAAGGCTTATTCTTAACGACTATGTTGCCAATGGTAAAGATCTATCTTATGTAGATTATTACTTACAAAATGGAGAAAAATATTTTTATGATTTTTTAAGCCCGTTAAGCAAAGTAGATAATTTAATTGCTCAAGATTATATAGATTGGGGCAACGATACCCAGTACATAACAGCAATTGGTGTTGGAGAGTGTGCTGGCGTAGTAGTAGATTTAGTTGCAACATTGCTTATAGAAGCAAAAGAAGCACTAGAAAAATCAGAAGATGTTTTTAAAAATAATATTTATGCAGATTCTGTTTACCATGCCTATAATTCTATTGTTTATTCTGCTAAAGCCATCCTAACTACTGTAAATGCTAAAATGAATACGCAAGAAAACATTATAAAGTTATTTGATGAACATTTTATTGCAACAAAAGAAATAAATCTATCAATAGAAAGTTTATTCTCTATTATTGGTAAAATAAAAAACAATACACCAACTAAAGATTTTGCAAAAGAATTCATAATACTAGCTAATGAAATAGTTGGAAAAATTGCATAATACAGAGAAAAAGATTTACAAAGTGTTTAAAAAAAAACTCTATCTAATAGGTGCGGGAAGTGGCGATCCGGAATTAATTACCCTTAAAGCTATCAATGCTCTAAAAAAGTGTGATGTTTTACTTTATGATATGCTGGCTGATAAAAGTTTAATTGACTATGCACCTACTCATTGTCAAAAAATTTTTGTGGGCAAAAAGAAAGGAGAACACTCCATGGCTCAAAATATGATTAACGAACTAATTATTTCCTCTTTTAATGAACATAAAACTATTGGAAGATTAAAAGGTGGCGATCCAATGGTTTTTGGCAGAGCCCACGAAGAAATAGAAATTGCTCAAAAACATGGAATTGAGGTAGAGGTAATACCCGGCATTTCTTCTTATAGTGCACTAGCCTCTAAATTTTTATTGCCAATTACTAAAAGAGAAACAAGTCATGGTTTTTTAGTAATTACAGCAACAGACTATAAAACAAAGTTGGTAGAAAACATGGAAGAAATGGGTAGATTAAATATTACACTTATTATTTTTATGGGCGTACATTTAATTAATGAAATTGTAGATTTACTTAAAAAAATTAGACCTATTGATACGCCCGTTGGCATATTCCAATCCATTGGGTTACCAGAAGAAAAAGTTGTAGTTGGATCACTAGAAAACATTATAGAACTTAAAGAAGCCCATAAAATGGGAAGCCCCTCTTTAATTGTGGTTGGTGAAGTTATAAACAAAGCCACCATTCCTACTAAATTATTGCTTTAACTTCTTTATTTTTTAATTATTTTTTTAGGTGTAAAACCATATTTTTTTTTGAATGCTGCAATAAAATGACTAGCGTTTTCGTAACCTATTTCTTGTGCTACTTCACCAATTTTTTTATTGCTAGATTCTAAAATTTCTTTTCCAAGTTCTAATTTTTCATTTAAAACAAATTCGTAAAGATTATTGCCATAGAATTCTTTAAATCCTTTGCTAAGCTTATATTCACTAAGATTTACTTTCTGCGCTAATTCTTTTTTTGATGGTGGATGCAATAAATTTTGCATTAAAATATCGTGGGCTTTTTTAATTTTTAATAAATCTGGGTTATTTTTTCTAACTGGGCATTGTATTTGTTCTTCATTTATTTTAGAGAGATATAAAATAAATAACTCTTGAAGCTTGGCATTTAAATACTCTATTTTCATTTGGTCTATCACATCAATATCTTCTAATTCAAAAAGAATAGATTTAATTTTTGAGGTTATATTTCCTTTATAATAAAACAAGCCACTCACTAAATTATTTAAAGTACCAATAGCTAATTTATTTTTCATAAATATCCTTGATATATATTGAAATGAAAGTCCAAAAACATAAATTTCTGCACCAGGCGTTAAATTTAACCCCAAATTCCATTCTTTTCCAGAATCGTGTAAGACAAAAGTTTGCTCTTGTTCAATAAAAACCTTTCTCTCATAGCTATCATAACTATAGCTTAAAACTAATTTTCCACTAGTGCAGAAATAAAATTGAATAAATTGTTTGTCGACTTTTTTAAATATTGTATCTGTGAAATTTGAAATATTATTAATTTTAAAAAAATAAACTACTTCGTTAAAATGAATTTGTTTTGTTTGAAAATTTAAACCAAAAAGATTTTCTATTTCTAAGGTATTTTCACTTTTTAAAACCATGATTTTTATACAAATTTAATTATACAAATATAGCAGAAATACCTTAAATAAAGAAACTTAATTTAGAATCGTTAAAAATTAAGGTATTTTTATTTTATGGTTGTTTTTTATCTATAAGATAAGTATTTCTAATTTTTTAGTCTTTAACTTTGATATGAAGTTGTTAAAATCCATATGAAGGAATTTGCCATAATTGGCTTAAGCTATAAAAAAGCTGATACAAATATTAGAAGTAAATATTCATTCTCTTCTCTAAATATTGAGAAGTTAGTGAGTGAAGCTAAAGCGGTTGGTATTAACAACTTCTTTATTCTTTCTACCTGTAACCGAACGGAATTTTATTTAGAAAACCACAACCATTCTAAAGAACTTATAAAAATTTATTTAAAATTTATAGAGAATGGAACTTTAGAAGAATTTAACAACTATTTTGTTACAAAAACTGGAGATGAAGCAATAAACCATTTTTTTAGAGTTTGTTCTGGAGTTGAAAGTCAAATATTGGGCGACTTTGAAATTATTTACCAAATAAAAATTTGGTTTAAATACTTTAAAAATGCTGGAACAGTAAATGCCAAACTCGAAAGACTTATAAATACCGGAATTGAGTTGAGCAAACAAATAAAACACGAAACGTCTTTAAGTAGTGGAATCTCTTCTGTTTCTTATGCTGCTGTTCATTACATACTAAATAATGTTTCTGAATTAAAAGACAAAAGAATTCTGCTTTTTGGATTGGGTAAAATTGGTTTAAACACGTGTAAAAATCTGGTAAAACACATTGATAAGGACCAAATTAAAATTATAAACAGAACAGAAAAAAAATCAATAGAAATTAGCAAACAATTTTCTATTGAAACACAACCTATAGAAAAACTACAAATTGAATTGAATAATTGCGACATTCTAATAGTTGCAACCGGATCTATAGATTACACCATAAAAAAAGAATTCTTACTTAACAGAAAAAAAGAATTATTAATTCTAGATTTATCTATTCCAAATAATGTTGAAGAGGGTATAAATAAACTAGAAAATACCCAAGTAATTAATGTAGATGTTTTGTCTACTATTATAAATAACTCTTTATCTAAAAGAAAAAACGATATTCCTAAAGCAGAATCAATAATAAAAGAAAAAATAGAGGAATATTATTTGTGGTTATCTTTAAGAGAATTTGCCCCATTAATTCAAAATTTTAAAAATGAATTAGATGGATTAAAAAATCATCTTTCAAAAGAAGTAGCCAAGAAAAAAATTATTACAAAAGAAGAAACCCAAGAAAATCATCTTCTATCTGATAAATTAATACAAAAACTAACCAATAGATTTGCCTCATATATTCTGCAAAATCAATCTGATGCAGAAAACACCTTATCTCTTATAAACAAAGTTTTTGTGTTAGACAAAGAACACATTTAGTAATGATTAGAATTGGGACTAGAAATAGCGAATTAGCTTTATGGCAAGCTAGGTTGGTGGAATCTAAACTTAAAGAATTAGAAATAGAATCCATAATTGTACCCATAACTTCTGATGGAGACTTAAATTTAGAACAGCCTTTATACGAAATGGGAATTACTGGTATTTTTACTAAAACACTAGATGTTGCTTTGCTTAACAATAAAATTGATATTGCCGTACATTCTTTAAAAGATGTTCCTACTTTATACCCAAAAGGAATTACGCCAATTGCCTATTTAGAAAGAGGAAACCCTCACGATATTCTGGTGGTAAAAAATAGCTTCTACAAAAATGAAATTAGAACCATTGCAACTGGAAGTTTAAGAAGAAAAGCCTTTTGGTTGTTTAATAATCCTAAAGATAAATTTGTTGATTTAAGAGGTAATTTACAAACCAGACTAAAAAAAATTATAAACGACAACCAAATAGATGGTGCTTTTTTTGCCGCTGCTGGCTTGGAAAGATGTAACATGTTAGAAGAAATTAAATCTTTAGGATTAGAAATATTACCTTTAACCAATTGTTTACCCGCTCCTGCACAAGGCGCAATTATGGTTTGTGCATTACAAGAAAGAAAAGATTTACTAGAAAAGATTCTTCCCCTAAATAATAAATCAACAGAAATGGAGGTTGTTGTGGAGCGAGATTTTTTAAACACAATAGAAGGCGGATGCTCATCGCCAATTGGTGCATTTGCAAAAATAAATAACGAAAATATAGAATTAACCGTTTCTATTTTTAATTTAAATGGCACAAAAAAAATAGAACAAAAATTTAAAGATAAAATAGAAAGCTATTTGTCTTTTGGTAAAAATTCAGCCTATACTTGCTTAAAAGAAGGAGCCGAAGAAATATTAAAAGAAATTAAAGGTAAGTTTTAATGAACTCGAAAATCACTATTTTTTCAACCAAAAAACTTTCTTCAAAGAAAGTAACTGAATTGGTATTAATTGATAGCCA
Organism: Solirubrobacteraceae bacterium; assembly: GCA_041730375.1. GTDB lineage: Bacteria > Bacteroidota > Bacteroidia > Flavobacteriales > Weeksellaceae > JBGSBU01. The sequence continues at coordinate 11,285 of JBGSBU010000011.1, read as the reverse complement.
CGATTTTATTAAAATAAAACCCATTAAACCAAAAGAAACAATTTCTTTTTTAAATATTATTTTTACCAGCAAAAATGCAGTAAAAAATACCTTTGAAAATTATGATTTATTAAATAAAGGCTACTTGTTTTTTTGTGTAGGAGAAAAAACAGCACAATCCATTACTAATAAAGGTGTTAGTGTTAGCTTAATTGAAATAAATGCAGAAGAACTAGCAAATAAATTAATACAAACAAATAACAAAAATGGCTATACCTTTTTTTGTGGAGAAAATCACTTAGACACACTCCCTTCATTGTTTGAATTAAATAAAATTCCGTTGCAAAAAATAGTTGTTTATAAAACCATTACCAATTCTGTAAAGCTAAACAAAGAATATGCAGGTTATGTATTTTTTAGTCCGTCTGGCTTAACTTCTTTTCTCACCAAGAACACAATACCCGTAAACGCACAAATTTTTTCAATAGGCAATACTACAGCAAAAGCAATAAAAAAAAGAGTTAATAACCAAGTAATTATAGCCACAGAATCTAAAATAGAATCTGTAATAAATACAATTAAAGAATTTTATACTTATGTTAAAAAATGATTTACTACTAAAAGCTTTAAGAGGAGAAAAAGTTGAAAGACCACCAGTTTGGATGATGAGACAAGCAGGAAGATATTTGCACGAGTTTATGGAATTGAGAAAAAAGTATGATTTTTTTACCACCTGTCAAACTCCAGAACTTGCTGCAGAAATTACACTTCAACCCATTAGAAGATTTCCTTTAGATGCCGCAATTTTATTTTCGGATATTTTAGTGATTCCACAAGCAATGGGAATGAATTTTGAGATGAAAAAAGACCTAGGGCCTTTCTTAGAAAATCCGATTAGAAATGCTAACGATATTGATAGGTTAATTGAACCCAATGTTTCTGAATCTTTAAATTATGTTTTTGAAGCCGTTAAACTAACAAAAAAATTGCTAGACAATAGTATTCCATTATTGGGTTTTGCTGGTTCTCCATGGACAATTCTTTGTTATGCTATAGAAGGAAAGGGAAGTAAAACGTTTGATAAAACCAAACATTTTTGTTTTACCCAACCAAAAGAAGCAAAAAGATTATTAGATAAAATAACCACCACCACAATAGCTTATTTATTAAAAAAAGTGGAAGCCGGTGTAAATGCAGTGCAGCTTTTCGATAGCTGGGGCGGGTTATTATCGCCAGTAGACTATTTAGAATTTTCTTGGCCCTATATAAACCAAATTACAGAAGCATTGGCAGAAAAAGCTCCGGTAATTATATATGCAAAAGGCTGCCACCATGCCTTGCCTTATATGAGCGAATCTAAAGCAAGTGCATTAGGAATAGACTGGACTATTACGCCAGAAAATGCAAGAAAGTACACTGGAAATAAAATTACATTACAAGGTAACTTCGACCCAACTAGGTTATATTCAAGTCCGAGTAAAATTAAAGAAATGGTTACCCAAATGATAAATGAATTTGGAACAGAAAAATACATCGTTAATCTAGGGCACGGAATTCTTCCGGATATTCCAGTTGAAAATGCTGAAGCCTTTATTAAATCTGTTGTTGAATATAAGTAAATTTATTTTACCAATTAATACCAAATAAATTCTTCAATTAACTTTTAATAGATAAAACTTCTTAAAGAAATAGTTTAAAAAAACAATAATTTATTACTTTAATTAACTGATTTTAAGTAATTTTAATGAATTAAAACTTCATATTTTTTAACATGTTTAATTTTCTGTCTTTAACCAAAGAAATTGCCATAGATCTAGGCACTGCAAATACATTAATAATCTATAATAATAAAATTGTTGTAGATAGCCCTTCTATTGTAGCAATTGAAATAGATACAGGAAAAATTATTGCAGTTGGAGAGGAAGCAAAACACATGCAAGGGAAAACACATGCTAATATTAAAACTATTAGGCCTTTAAAAGATGGAGTAATTGCTGAATTTGCTGCTTCTGAATCTTTGATAAGAGAATTAATAAAAAAAATTCCTGATTTAAACAAAGGTTTCTTTCCTACATTTCTTAGAATGATTATTTGTATTCCTTCTGGTATTACAGAAGTAGAAAAAAGAGCCGTTAGAGATTCTGCACAACATTTAAACGCCAAAGAAATTAGATTGATTTACGAACCAATGGCAGCAGCTGTTGGCGTTGGCATAGACGTACAAGAAGCCAAAGGCAATATGATAATTGATATTGGAGGTGGAACAACAGAAATTGCAGTAATAGCACTGGGTGGCATTGTATGCGATAAATCTTTAAAAATTGCAGGCGATGTTTTTACAAACGATATAGCTTATTATTTAAGAACAAATCATAATTTATATATTGGAGAAAGGACTGCAGAAAGAATAAAAATTGAACTGGGTGCCGCAATAGAAGATTTAGAAACTCCACCAGATGACTTAGCCGTTCATGGAAGGGATTTAATAACAGGAAAGCCTAAAGAAATTTTTATTAATAGCAAAGAAATTGCAAGAGCATTAGACAAATCTTTAAACAGAATTGAAGATGCAATAATGGAAACCCTATCGCAAACTCCACCAGAATTAGCTGCTGATATTTATAAAACAGGAATTTATCTTGCGGGCGGTGGTGCATTACTTAGAGGTTTAGATCAACGAATATCTAAAAAAACCGGACTACCAGTTTTTTTAGCAGACGACCCATTAAGAGCCGTTGTTAGAGGCACTGGAATTGCTTTAAAAAATCTTGATAAATTCAGCAACTTTCTTTTAAAATAATTGTAAATGCAATTACTATTTATTTTATTCGATAAATATAAATTTTTTATCAATTTCTTATTTTTAGAAATTATATCTCTATGCTTGTATATTTCTTTTAATAGTTACGCTATAACTACAATTAATGAAATGTCTTATAATATATCTGGGGATTTTTATAATTTAAAAAATAATTTTTTTAGAATTTTATACTTGGAAGACGATAATAAAAAACTTGCAATAGAAAATATATTACTTAAACAAAAATTGGACTATTACCAATCTAAAACAAAAATCCAAAGGCCTCTAGATACACTTATTACAAATGCAACAAATTTTAAAAGACAATTCAATTATAAATTTGCAACCGTTATTAAGAACAGTGTAAATTATTCTAAGAATTACCTGGTTATAGACAAAGGAAAAAAAGAAGGCATTATTGCAGATATGGGAGTTATAACTTCTAAAGGAGTAGTTGGTATTATTAACGGAAGTACCCTTAAATATGCTAATGTTATTTCGCTTTTAAATACAAAAATTAAAATAAATGCACGAATTAAAAATATTGGCATTTATGGCTCTATTGTTTGGGACGGCAAGGACCCTAGATTTGTTAATTTAATTGATATACCGAGATACCAAACTATAAAAATTGGTCAACAAATTGAAACCGATGGTAAATCATCTGTTTTTCCAGAAGGAATTCCAATAGGAAAAATTTATAAGATTTTTAAAAATGAAGAATCAAATGATTATACACTAAAAGTTAAATTATATGAAGATTTTAATAAATTTAAAACAGTTTACATTGTTACAAATATTGATAAAATAGAGATTGATAGTCTAATAAACAAACAAGAAGTTGTAGATGAAAAATTATAATCTACCAGCCTCTATAATTTTATTAATTGCCCTACAATTAATATTTTTTAATAACATAATAATATTCAAAGGGCTATTTCCTATAATTTACATTATTTTTATTATTTTCTATAATCTAAATGAAGGAACAAAACCTTCTTTTTTATTTTATTCGTTTTTATTAGGCTTAATTTTAGATATTTTTACCAATACACCAGGGCTAAATGCTTTTTCTGCTGTATTTGCAGCTTATACTAGAAAATTTATTTTAGGATTAATAAAAAAAAACTATTTCACAGAATCGTCTTATTTTAAATTTTCGTCTTTAAATTTTATTGAATTAAGTATCTATGTATTTTTAGTAACATTGGTTCATCATTCTTCTTTATACCTGTTAGAAGGATTTAAAATTTCTTCAATCGCCACTGTTTTATTAAAATCACTTTGTAATTCAATTTTAAGTAGTTTTTTTATTCTACTTTTTTCTTTCTTTAAAAAAGATTAGTTTGTGAACAACAATAAAATAGTTTCTGTTTATATTTTTATATCAATAATAGCCAGTATTTTTATTTTACGCTTGGCCTATTTTCAGCTATTTACAGACAAGTACTTATTAAATGCATTTAATACCTCAATAAAAAAACAAGTTATACGACCTTTAAGAGGATATATTTATGATAGGAATGAAAAATTAATAGTAACAAATTCTTCTACCTATGAATTATCTGTAACTCCAAATTTAATAACAGAAAAATTTGATACCATTAAATTTTGTGCGTTATTAGAAATTACCAAAGCAGATTTTATAGATAGACTTATTAAAGTAAGAAAGTTTTCCCCCATAATGCCCTCGCCTTTTATAAGATTCATTATCAAAGAAAAAGCAGCAAATATTCAAGAAAAATTATATAATTTTCCTGAGTTTGAGTTAAATAAAATGACTCAACGAGATTATTTAGTAAACGGAAGTGGAAATTTACTAGGTTATATTGGAGAGGTAGGAAAATCATTGATTGATAAAAATTCGAACTATGCAAGTGGAGATTTTATTGGCATAACAGGCGTAGAAAAATCTTATGAAAACGTTCTAAAAGGTATAAAAGGAATAAAGTACTTTAAAGTTAATATAAATGGTAAAGAAATTGGTTTATACAATAACGGAGAAGAAGACGTTAAAGTAAAAAGCGGAACAGATATTACAATTACAATAGATTCAGAGCTTCAAAACTATGCCGAAGAACTCATAAAAAATAAAAGAGGAGGCATAGTAGCTATTGAACCAGAAACAGGAGAAATACTAACCTTAGTATCCAGCCCAGTAATAAATCCACAATTATTTGTGGGGATAAATAGAAGAAAAAATATTTCTAATTTATTGTTAGATTCAATAAATAGACCTTTGTTTGATAGATCTATTTTAGCACAATACCCACCTGGTTCTCCCTTTAAACTATTAACTGCCTTGGCTTCATTTCAAATGGGAACTTCAGATACATTAACAACAAATATTTGTCATCATGGATACCTCAACGGGAGAAAGAAAATTGGGTGCCACTGCAACTTATATTATAGACCCATTACTATTAAACAAGCTATTCAAAATTCTTGTAATAGTTATTTTTTAAATACTTATAAGCGAATATTAAAAAAGGATTCTACTAACATAGAAAAAAATATTGATCAGTGGAATGAAATTATGACGAGTTTTGGATTGGGAAGATTTTTAAATAACGATTTAGCTTCAGGAAGCAAGGGGTTAATACCAAATTCGGCTTATTACAACAAACGAATTGGAGAAAAAAAATGGAACTCGAGCAGAATAATAGCTAATGGAATGGGACAAGGAGAAATTTTAATGACTCCAATTCAGTTGGCTTTAGTTGCAAGTGCTATTGCTAATAGAGGTTTTTTTTATATTCCTCACATTATTAAAAAAATAGGGAAATCTGCATCAAAAATTGAATCAAAATTTAATAAAAAACATTTTGTTAAGGTTGATAAAAAGCATTTTGAACCTATTGTTGAAGGGATGAGTAGTGTAATTATAAAGGGTACGGGTGCTGGTATTAAATCGCCATTATTTTCGCAAGCCGGAAAAACCGGAACAGCTCAAAACCCTCAGGGTCAAGATCATTCAATTTTTATTATGTTTGCCCCGGTTGAAAAACCTAAAATTGCAATTGCTGTTTTTATAGAAAATGGACATTACGGAGCAACTTGGGCTGCACCAATTGCAAGTTTAATTGCAGAAAAATATTTGTTAAAAGAAGTAAAAAGAAAGTATTTAGAAGATAGAATGAAAAATGGTAGCTTAAATTATGAGTACAAAAACCAATGGTACAGGCATCTAAAAGCTATTGGTAAATTTGAAGAATTGGTTTCTATTCCAGATTCTATTAAACGAGATTCTATTTTAAAAATTAAAAATAAATTAAAGGTAGATTCAATTAATAAATTAAACCTAACTCAAAAAAATCTTTCAGTTAAAAATAATAAAAAAAATAGCCAAAATTGAAAGAATTATTAAGACATACCAATTGGAAACTTTTATTACTTTATTCAATTCTTGTGGGTTTTGGCATACTTAATCTGTTTAGCGTTTCTAGTAGTTTGGGAAAAAAACAATTTACTTGGCTACTAATAAGTATTTTAATCTTAATAATTATATCCATCATTAATATAGTATTTTTAGAACTCTATTCTATTCTATTCTACTGTATAGGTCTAATATTGTTGATTGGAATATTCGCATTTGGTAAAGAAATTAATGGAGCAAAGGCTTGGTATGCATATGGTGGATTTACTTTTCAACCTGCTGAATTTATGAAATTTTTTATTGCTCTTTTTTTATCCAAGACCATTCAATCTAAATTTCAAAATAACTTAACAACTAAAAATTTAATTATATGTTTTATTATTTTAGGTATTCCTGCTATTCTAATTTTATTACAGCCAGACTTAGGCTCTGTTATTATCTTTACTGCTTTTTTAATTCCATTATATAGAGAGGGGTTAAATGGCTATATTTTTTTATTAATTTTTATATTAATTATTTTATTTTTTACTTCAATTTTTATTGCTCCCATCTATATAATGTCTTCTTTATTAGTTATATTAATTTCTTTTAGTATTTATTTATTATTAAAAAGTAATTCGAGAGAATTAGAATTAAACCACAATTTATATTTAAGTAGCTCTATAAGCTACATGGTAATTGGTTTAGCATTAATTTTGATAGCTATTATTAAAAATGAAATACCTAAAACCATAACTATTATTAGCTTTACTACAAGTTTACTTTATTTTTATTTCGTTAAATCTTATAAAAATAATTTTAAAAAACTTAAAAACAATAATAGAATTTCTATTTTAACACTAACTTTTATTATTATTGGATTTTCTATTTATGCTTTTAGTAATTTATCTTTCACCATATTTAACACTATTTTAAAACCACACCAAAAAGAAAGAATTCTGGTTTTAATTGAAGGAGAATCTAAATACAGAAGAACTTCTGGATATAACTTATTATATTCTAAAACCGCAATAGGATCGGGCGAATTTTTTGGAAAAGGTTATTTAAATGGTACCGTTACAGCAGGTAAATTTGTTCCCGAACAAGAAACAGATTATATCTTTACAACAATTGGAGAGGAATGGGGCTTTTTAGGTAGCTCTACAATTATTATTATTTATTGTATTTTTATTGGTTATATCTATAAATTAGCAGAAGACCAAAGATCTAGATTTGGTAGAATATATGGTTATAGCATAGCATCTATATACTTGTTACATTTTACTTTAAATATTGCTATGATAATGGGGCTTTTCCCAACAGTTGGCATTCCTTTACCATTTTTTAGTTATGGCGGAACTTCTTTTGTATCCTTTTCAGTTATGTTTTTTGTATTCTTAAAATTAAATTACAGAAATAACGCTTATCTTATTTAAAGTAACTCTTTCTTAATATCCTCTATATTATGTGATATAGCTTTAATAGTATTATTTTCATCTAAAAGAAAAATAGTTGGAGTACCCTCAATTGCAAAATCTTTTGCAATCTTAGATTCAAAACCAGCTAATTCAGAATAATTATTCCAATTAGGAAAGTCTTTTATAAAATTTTCATAATCTGCTTTTTTATCATCAAGCGATATCAAAAAAAACTCAACTCCTTTATTTTTTTTATTTTTATATAATTCAATAACTTTAGGCATTTCTTTTACACAATGCCCACACCAAGAAGCGTAAAAAACAAGAATTTTATTTTTTGATTTAAATTCGTGTAAACTAGCCTTTTTATTTAAAGTGGTAATAAATTTATAATCGGTTGCCTTATATCCCACTTTAATTGATGTTGAGGCTATTAAAGTTTTTAATTTTTCGTTTTGGATGGTACAAGTTAATTTTTCTGCTTTTACTAAATATTTTTTATAAAGTGTATCAATCTGAGAGTTTTTAAACAACTCTAAAGAACTTTCTAATATATTCTGACCCCTAGATGATTCGCAAACCACATTGTCTAATAACTTCGTGGTTAAAGAATCTAGCTTACTCTCTACTTTGCTTCTATCTGTAACGCCAGACAATTCTGAAGTATAATAAGCAATTAAAACATTTTTTAACAAACCACTATTTTCTAGAAAGCTGTTATCATTCTTTAAAGTAGATTCAAAAAAAACTGATGCTTCTTTTAAATTTTTATTGTTTTTACTAAAATTATTTACTTTTTCACTTAAATTAAAAAAATAATTTAAAAAAGGATATTTTTCATAGTCTTTAGAAACGTTAAGTTTTTCTAACCTAGTAATTTCATTTTTTAAGCTTTTAGAAAAATCTTTATTATTTATAGGGTTATAAAAAGACAACATTTTCTTAAGGTTTGTAGCAATAGTTTCTTTTGATACATTAAATGAACCTGATTGAAACAAAATATTCAAATCGCTTTTTAAAGAAATAAAGTGATTTGAATCAAGATCATATTCAAAAAAAATTGGTGAATTATCTGTTACTAACTCAACTACAATTTTATCTGTTTTTAAAAACAATAAACCTGTATAGTCTGTTTCTGATGAAAAAGAAAAACCTCCATCTTTATTAAGCGTTACTGAACCAATATTTTTTTCAACACCTCCTTTATAAATAAAAATATTAACTTGTTCTGTAATATTCTTAGTGTTTACAAAAATACCGGTTATATTAATTTTAGCTTCTAAAAAGCCAACTAAAAAAAATATAGAAAATAATAAATTCAATTTTTTCATCTTAAACAATAGAAAAAGTATGCTAAATGACTAGCTAGCAGGTTATAAATAGTTGAAAAAAATCTTAAATAGATTTTTTTTTGCCTAAAAAAAATGAGAAAGTAACTATTGCACTAAAAAAAACAACTAATGTAGATATGTTCTCATTAATTGGAAGAGATCCAGTCACTGGACCACCACCAGTAGATGCAAAAGTTAATGTAGAAAAAAGAAAAGCGGTAAAAGTAATTATTTTTTTCATATCTAAGTTTAATTTTTATGTTACAAAACTATGATTTTTTTTTAAATAACCATGATTTTTGTTTCAATATTTTTAGCACCCATACTATGTAACAAATTAAATAAGCCTAATAAAGTTCTATTTAAATAAATAAAGTGCTTACTACCTCTATTAGGATTGTATTTTCTAATTTGTTCGTTCTTTGCAAGAGACATTCCTAGGTTGGTTATAGATTCAAAATAAGTTTTATCAGAAAAATCAAAACTTTCTTTTTCGAAAGGTTTTATAAATAAACTAAACAGGTTGTAAAATAATTTGGTAAAGAACTCTTTTTCTTCTTCCGAGTCTTTATTAGATAGAATTTCAAATTCAAATAACTTTTGGTTTAATTTTATCGGATCGTTAATAATATTTAAATTAGTTATCATTTCTATATACGGTTTAAAGAAATCATCTGGTATGTTTTTAGTGCAGCCAAAATCTAGAACAATTAATTCATTTTTATCTGAAACTATAAAATTACCTGGGTGAGGATCTGCATGAACCTTTTGTAAGGTAAACAACTGGTACATATAAAAATCCCATAAAGTTTGACCTATTTTATTTGCATTTTCTGTTAAATAACCAGTTTCTATAAATTCGGAAAGGTGTTTGCCCTCCATCCAATCCATTGTAATTACTTTTTCCGAACTAAACTCAGGGTAATAAGTTGGGAATTTTAAATTAGGAATATGTTCTGTGGCTTTAGAAATTAAAACGGCTTGTTCTAATTCGTTAACATAGTTGGTTTCTTCTAATAATTTTTCTTCTACTTCTTTAAAATAAACATCAGAATTTTTAGAAGTAATGTTAAACATTTTAAATGCAAAGGGTTTTACCAAAGCCAAGTCTGATGAAATACTTTCTGCAACACCAGGATATTGAATTTTAACTGCTAATTTTTTATCTCCTTTTGTTGCTTTGTGTACTTGTCCAATACTTGCGGCAAAAGAAGCCTCGGGTTCAAACGTATCAAATAACTCGCTTGGAGTTTTTCCAAAGTATTTTTTAAATGTTTTTTGTACTAATGGTCCAGAGAGTGGCGGGACAGAGAACTGAGCCAAAGAAAATTTATCTGTATAGGCTTGTGGTAAAAGGTTTTTTTCCATACTCAACATCTGAGCTACTTTTAATACGCTGCCTTTTAATTCTTTTAAACTATTATAAATATCCTCTGCATTAGATTCATTTAAATTCTGCTTTGCTTTATCTTCTGATGTATTTAAAAGCTTTTCGCCGTAGTATTTAACATAATTCATACCAACTTTGGCACCAGTTGTTAGAATTTTACTGGCTCGGTCTATTTTTTTTATCGGAATACTTGTTAAACTTTTCATGATTTTGTTTTTATAACTTTTTCTTTCCAAATAAATTTACCGAAATCTAGAAGGCTATTTAAAGTATCATTATTTAATAAATTAAACCCTGTGCTAATAGATTTTTCTATAAAAATATCAGTTTTCTCAAATCCTTTAGATTTATCATCCATCCAAAATTTAAAGGTTAGTAACAATTGAGTCCAGGCAGAGGCATGTATTGTTTTTTCTTGAATTTTCTGTATATTATCAGAGCTAACATCAAGAAAATTAATATTCAACTCATGAATAAATTCTATAAAAGCGGGTTTAAAAGTTTCTATTTTTTTTAATTGCTCTAATTTATTAGGGTTAGAATTAATTAAATAAAGTACAATGCTTCTGTTTAGTGTTAACGTTTCGAAAAAAGTAAAATAAAAGCTTAATAACTTATTTTTAGTATCATAAGTTTCGAATTCTGGACTTGTTTTTAAAACCGATAAACTAGAATCAATTATATTTTTTAAGATTTCTTTTTCAATGTCTTTAAAGGAAGTGAAATACTGGTAAAATTCAGTCTCTTCAATTTCTAATTTAACACATAATTCATAAATGGTTTTAAACGAATTTTTATCAATTAATAAATTATTTGAATATGCTTTTATTATTTCTTTTTTTATATCCTTTTTAGCCACCATAATATATAATTATTTTATATGTAAATTTATGTCGGAGGTGCCGAGGTAGCTGTGGCCGGCCGACACGCCGCCCAGCTGGCTGTCGAGGTCGACCGCGTAGCTGCCGAGGTCGTCGCGCCGCGACGCATCGTGCACGGGCAGGTCCTCGAC
>JBGSBU010000010.1:0-19774 GCA_041730375.1 Solirubrobacteraceae bacterium | reverse complement strand
GGTGGTTCAAATGCTATTAAAATTGGTACAAAAGTTAAAAATATTAGATTAACTGAAGGCGACCATAATATTGATTGCAAAATAGATGGATTTGGAGCTATGTCTTTAAAATCTGAATTTGTAAAAAAAGTTTAATTCTATTCTTCTAAAAGTTATTTATCTACTATTTAGGAAAATTGTAACAATATTCTCTCTAAAAAAAACCCTGTAATTTTTTAAAAAAATTACAGGGTTAAATTATAAAATAACTAGTTATTCTTCTAAATTACTTATTAATCTAGAGGATCTGCTATTTTTGTTCTTTTGTAATAAATTTCCCCATCTAGAGTAATAGTATTATTAGTAACTACAATAGTAGAAGTATCATCTTTAGAAGATTCAATTTTTTTAGTATTAACATAATTAAGTTCATTTGTTACAGGGTTATAACTAACTGAGCTATAATCGGCTAATAATTCACAATTATCGTTAGTACTAATGGGAGTATATTTAATATATTGTCCTTCGTAAGTTCCATTATTTTCTTCACTAGCTGTTAAATAGTTTAAGTTAACATAACCTTTATTAGCACAAACCGTAGTATTGGCATCATTTGAATTAAACCAACTATTACTAACTAGCAAGTCTATCTTTTGTTGAGAGGTTAATTGAGCTTTTTCTTCGGGGCTACAAGAAAGAGTTAGCACAAAAGAAAATGCAATTAATAATAGCGTAGATAATTTTTTCATGGGTTTTTTTTATTTTTAAAATTAATTTTTTAAAAGTACTATTTTATTATATAAAATAAACAATAATTTAAAAGAAAAATTAATTAAGGAATATTTAAATATTTATGAGTTTGCAAGGATATTTTCCAATTTGGATTCTCTAAAACAAAATCTACAACTTGTTGGGTAATTGTATCTTTTTTACTCCATTCTGGTTGTAAATATAATTCGCAATTGGTGTTAACTAATTCGGCTTGTTCTTTAGCAAAGAGAAAATCGTGTTGGTTATATATAATTACTTTTAGTTCGTTTGCTTTTTGGTAAAGTGCTGGTAAAGGCAACTTATTTTTCTTGGGCGAAAGACAAATCCAATCTAACTTGCCAGATAAACTGTAAGCCCCAGAAGTTTCTATATGCACTTTACAACCGTTATTTTTTAGCGCTAAAGTTAATTGATCTAAGTTATACATTAAAGGCTCTCCCCCAGTAATTACTATAGTTTTACATGTTTCTGATGCTATTTTAACTATTTCGTTTATTTCCATTTTTGGATGAGTAGCCGCATCCCAACTTTCTTTTACATCGCACCAATGGCAACCAATATCGCAGCCGCCCAAACGAATAAAATAAGATGGGGTACCGGCGAATCTGCCCTCGCCTTGTAGGGTATAGAAGTGTTCCATTATGGGCAATACATTACTCATCTTTATAAAATTGCATTTTTGTAATTTTTTAGTACATGCGAGAGCGAAACTTCTAAAATATCGCCCATAGATTTACATTTAGCATAACTTTTTAGTTTAGTTGCCTTTTGTAATTCGCTTTTTAAAAGTGTAATCTTTTCTGGTAAAGAAATTATATCTCCTTTCATCACTTTTATTAAACTGTAATATCTGTGTTCTTCAGCAATCATTCTTTTTGCAACTAAGGCTCTTTCTTCGTACTGGTATTGTTCTATGCTATCGGCATCTAAACAGAATTTAACCATTTTAACATAGTTTAAATTTTCTTTAAAAAATTGAGGTCTATAGGTATTTAATCTACCTTCGTAGCTTTGTTGATCGAAGTCTATACTTTTTATTCTGTATTGTGTTTGGTCGAAATCTGGCGTTCTAATTACTACAAAGTTATATGATCTTTGATCGCCTAGTAGTCTAAGAAAGCACCTTTCGTTAAATTTTACAAATTCTTTTGCTAGTCTAATGTAATTTTCCTCGTCGTACACATTTTTTTCTAAAAAAATATCGCCTGGTATTCCAACCGTGTGTTCTTCTATTAGTGTATTTTCTTGAAACAAAAAATTAATATTATCTGGCGATAAAATATGCTCTAACTCTAATCCATAAATTCTTGATGCATCAGATAGTTTAATATAAAAATAATCGTGGTTATCGTTAAAAATATTTTTTACTTTAATTCTAAAGGGTTTTGAGTTTCCAAAGGTGCAAAAATCTATGCTGTCTATGGCTAGATTATCGTTTGCTAAATTATTTCCGTCTGATTTAAGTCTAATGTACATTTTAATCAACCCTTCGTTTAACTCGTCCATTTGGTGCGGACTGTAAAATACGCTTGCCCAAAAGGTATCTTTGCCTTTGGCGTCTAAAACAGCAACAGATTCTTTAAAATCTAATAAATCGTAGTAATTTATGGGCATAGAATAATTTCTATCATACTTTACTAAATAATCTAACAAATCTTTACCTACTGTAAATGTTTGTTTTTTTTTAGAAATTTTTATGTCGTTAACAATAGAATTATCCATTTAAGATAAAAAAATTAGTTTTCAAGTATATTTAACCGATAAGCCAACATGGTATTTTTTAGCAACATAGCGCGGGTCATAGGTCCAACCCCACCTGGTACAGGCGTAATATAAGAGCATTTGGTTTTTATGCCTTCAAAATCTACATCGCCAATTAGTTTAAATCCTTTTTTAGACTGGTCTTCTACCCTAGTTATTCCTACATCAATAACCACAACGCCATCTTTTACCATATGGGCTTTTAAAAAATTAGGAACACCTAAAGCCACTACAATAATATCGGCATTTTTTGTAAAAAATTCTAAGTTTTGGGTTTTGCTATGTACAACTGTTACTGTGGCATTACCTGCCATTCCTTTTTTAGACATTAAAATACTAATGGGTCTGCCAACAATATTACTTCTACCAATTACTACCACATTTTTGCCGTCAGTTGGTATGTTATATCTGTCTATTAGCGTAATTATACCAAATGGCGTGGCTGGTATAAAAGTATCTAAATCAAGTGCCATTCTGCCAAAATTTTCTGGGTGAAACCCATCTACATCCTTTGCTGGACTAACAGCCAACAATACTTTTTCTTCGTTTATGTGTTTAGGTAAAGGCAATTGAACTATAAATCCATCTAACTCATTGTTATCATTTAGCTTATAAATTTCTTCTAACAGAGCATTTTCAGATATATCATCGTTTAATTTAATAAGTGTAGATTTAAAACCCACTTCTTCGCAATCTTTAATTTTACTATTTACATAAGTAGTACTTGCTCCGTTACCGCCAACTAAGATGGCAGCTAAATGTGGTGGTCTTAAATTATTATTCAATAAATTAATTAATTCATTTTTTATTTCATTTTTTATTTCTTTAGAAACCTTTAAACCATCTAATAAAACCATAATAATTAAAATAATTGATACATCAAAGTTAAATCATTTAATTAAAATGAATGCAAATGACTGAAAAGTTTAACTTTGCATTTATGTTTTTTTCAATTCAAAATTCTTGTAATAAAAGTAAAGCCAGAGCTGGCCTATTAAAAACACACCACCAAGAAATAGAAACTCCTATTTTTATGCCAGTTGGCACCATTGGTAGTGTGAAAACGGTTCACCAAAGAGAGCTAAAAGACGATATAAAAGCACCCATAATCTTAGGGAATACCTACCATTTATATTTAAAGCCTGGCATAGATATTTTACACAAAGCAGGCGGATTGCATAAATTTATAAATTGGGATGGAGCCATGCTAACCGATAGTGGTGGTTTCCAGGTTTATTCTTTAGGTGAAATGAGAAAAATAACTAACGAAGGTGTTAGGTTTAAATCTCATATTGATGGCTCTTATCATTTTTTTACTCCAGAATCTGTAATGAAAATACAGCGTTACATTGGGGCAGATATAATTATGGCTTTCGACGAATGTACGCCCTACCCTTGCGATTATGCTTATGCAAAAAAGTCTATGAATTTAACTCACGACTGGTTGGTTAGATGCATGAGTTGGTTGATGGAGAATGAACCTATTTATAACTTTAGTCAATATTTTTTTCCAATTGTGCAGGGAAGCACCTTTAAAGATTTAAGAAAAGATTCTGCCGAATTTATTGCCTCTGCAGATGCACCAGGAAATGCTATTGGAGGTTTAAGTGTGGGTGAACCAGAGCAAGATTTATATGAAATGGCAGATATTGTAACAGATATTTTACCAAAAGAAAAACCTAGGTATTTAATGGGCGTTGGTACGCCTTGGAATATTCTAGAATGTATTTCTATTGGAATTGATATGTTTGATTGTGTTATGCCTACCAGAAATGCTAGAAATGGAATGCTTTTTACCTGGGAAGGGGTAATTAATATTAAAAACCTAAAATGGAAAGACGATTTTTCTATATTAGATCCAAACGGAACTTCTTATGTAGATAACAGTTACAGCAAAGCTTATTTAAGACATTTATTTAATTGTAACGAATACTTAGCTAAACAAATAGCTAGCTTGCATAATTTAGCTTTCTATTTAAATTTAGTAACCGAGGCTAGAAAAAAAATTATTGAAGGTACTTTTTACGAATGGAAAATAGCCACAATTCCTAAATTAAAACAAAGGTTATAATACCAATGAAAATTTTAGATAAATACATTATAAAGAAATTTATTCAAACATTTTTGTTTATAATTTTTATTTTAACAATTATAGTTCTGGTAATCGATATTAGCGAGAATTTAAATAGAATGGAGAGCAATGGTTCTAATTTAAAAGAAGCTTTGGTTGAGTATTATCCCTACTGGATTATTTGGCTAACAAATACCTTTATTTCTATTGTTGTTTTTATTGCAACTATATTTTTTACGTCTCAATTATCAGAAAAATCAGAGATTATAGCCATGACATCAGGTGGTGTAAGTTTCTACAGATTAGTGAAACCTTATTTTATAATTGCTTCTTCTTTATTTGTTATTACTTTACTGGTAAACCACTTTGCACTGCCTTATGCAAATGTTTATAAAAACAAATATAATTTCGATCATTTACAGTTTAGATCTAAAAACCAAGAATTTTTATATAACAGAAAAATTGCCGTTCAAATTTCAAAAAATGAATATTTATTTGTTCATTCCTTTAACCGAGCAGAAAATACTGGTGAAGGTTTATTATACGAAAAATTTAAAGGACAAAATCTAGTAGAAAGTTACAAAGCCGCAGAAATAAAGTGGGTGCCAAAAGATTCTATTTATGAACTTATAGATTGTTACGAATATTATAAAATATCTAATAAAAAAGATAGTTTAGCTTATAATCTTATAAAAAGAAAAAAGATTAAGGCTACTCCCGATGATATACTACCAGAATCTTATGTGGCAGAGACCATGAATACCCCAAAATTATTAGATTTTATTAAAAAAGAAAAAGAAAAAGGATCGTCTGATATAGATGTATATTCAACTGTTCTGCACAAAAGAACCAGCCTTCCTTTTTCTAATTTTATTTTAGCTATTTTAGGTTTTTCTATCTCATCAGAAAGAAAAAGAGGCGGAATGGGTTTAAATTTAGCCATTGGAATTTCGCTAGCTTTTGGTTTTATTTTTGCCAATCAAATGATTTCTATTTTATCAGATCATAGTGTGGTAAATCCTTTTCTTGGCGCTTGGATTCCTAATTTTATTTTCGGAAGTATTACGCTGTATTTATTTATTAAACGCTCTAAGGTTTAAATTTATTTTTTTAAGTTCCACAAAAAGTTTGGTAGTTATTTTCAAACTCATTAATGGGTCGATATAAAAATTCTTTATATTTTTCTTGGTATAAATATGGATTTTTATAAACTTCTAATAGTTTATTAAAAAGTAAATAATTTTTATTTGTAGCATTTAAAATGGCTTCTTCTACTAAATGGTTTCTGGGAATAAAAACTGGGTTGTTTTTTTGCATTTTCTGTAATGCATTCTTTACCCCTTCTTTGGTTGTTTTAATGTACTTTTCCCAAGAATCTCTCCACTCATTTAATACAGATGGAACTTTTAATATAAAATCTTTTTCTAATAAATAAAAATACAAAGCAGTAAAGGTATTGGTATAATCTAGTTTATTTGCCTCCATTATAACAAGAAGTTCATCTACTATTTTTTTACTTTCTATGGCACTAAAATCTAATCCTAATTTATTGCTCATCATTTTATAAAAATTATTTTCCCAAGTGGGTTGGTATTTATTTATTAGATCTTGAGCCAGTAGAATAGCTTTATTTGTATCGCTGTCTATTAATGGTAATAAAGATTCTGCCAATTTAATTATATTCCACATTAAAATTTTAGGTTGATTTTCAAAAGAATACCTTCCGTTTACATCAATAGAACTAAAAACTGTTTTTGGATTATAGGAATTCATAAATGCACACGGACCATAATCAAACGTTTCTCCAATAATGGATACATTGTCAGTATTCATTACACCATGTATAAAACCAACCCTTACCCAGTCTGTTACTAGGTTTATTTGCAATTG
Source organism: Solirubrobacteraceae bacterium (assembly GCA_041730375.1). GTDB lineage: Bacteria > Bacteroidota > Bacteroidia > Flavobacteriales > Weeksellaceae > JBGSBU01. The sequence continues at coordinate 13,302 of JBGSBU010000010.1, read as the reverse complement.
CATTACTTTTTCTAAAAAAGATAATGCCAAATTTTCACATCCAATTAGCTTTGGAAAATGCCTTTTAACTGTATATTCTAATAAATTTTCTAAATTATTTTCTTTACCAAAATAGGCTGCAAATTGAAATGTACCTACTCTTAAATGGCTTTTCATAACTCTACATAAAATACCTCTTTCATAGATTTTATCTCTATAAATAGGTTCATTAGATTTAAAGAGCGATAAACTTCTAGAAGTAGCAATATTTAAATGGTGCATGGCTTCGCTTATTAAATATTCTCTTAACATAGAATTAATAGTTGCTTTACCATCGCCGCCTCTAGAATAATTAGTTCTTCCGGCTCCTTTTAATTGTAAATCGTATCTGGTATTATTAGCGGTTAGATGCTCTCCTAATAAAATAGCCCTTCCATCTCCTAACATATTAAAATGGCCAAATTGGTGACCAGCATATGCCTGAGCATAAGTTTTTAGCTCATAATTTGTTGTATAACCACTTAAAATTTCTGTTAATTGATTTATTTCTTTCTCTATAGAAAGCTCTTTAAGTAAGTCTTCGTTTAAATAAAGTAATTCTGGATTATCAAGCCTTTCTGGGGTTGATAAACTATAAAATATTGAAGGAAGGTTTAAATAAGTTGAACTAAAATTAAACGGACTTTTTTTTGTATGCATGTGCTATTAAATCTTTCATTTCAATATATTGTAATGATTCTTCTGAAGTTGCTTCTAATAAAACAAACGGAGCAAAGCCTACTTCAAAGGCTTCTTTCCATCTTAAGGCACATAAACACCATTTGTCTCCGGCTTTTAGGCCTGGGAAATTATATTCTGGTCTGGGAGTAGATAAATCATTTCCTTTATTAAACGAAAATTCTAGGAATTCACTTGTCATTATGGAACAAACTGTATGTTTTCCTTTATCAAATTGGTCTGTTCTACAAAATCCATCTCTATAAAACCCTGTAATAGGATTAGAGCAACAGCATTCTAAAGGTTCTCCAAATATATTTTTCATTGTTTTTTTTTAACTTTAACTAATGGTAAAATTGGTTTTTTCGTTAGAATCCATTAATTGAATTCCTATATTTTTTAGTTGGTTTCTTATTCCGTCTGCAATCTCGTAATCTTTATTTATTTTTGCTTTATTCCTTATGTCAATTAAAACCTCCATTACCTGGTTTAGTTTTCTATCTTCAATTTTTGTATCTAAAGATGTTATTCCCAATATATCTACTAAATAAGATTTAAAGGTTTGTTTTAATTTATTAATTATAGAATTACTTAGTAATACTTGGTTACTTTCTTGGTAAAAAAGAGTGTTTATAATTCTACTCAATTCAAAAAGAGCTGCAATGGTTTCTGCTGTGTTAAAATCATCATTCATAGAATCTAAACACTTATTGCACCATTTGTTAATTTCTATTTCTAACTCTTGCGCTTTACTTTCTTTTTCTTTACTTTCTAATAATTCGCTATTTTTTAAGGCTTGTTGTAACTTTTTTAGAGCCACTTCTGCTGCAATTAAACTTTCGTTAGAAAAATCTATTGTACTTCCGTAGTGTGCTTGTAGAATAAAAAACCTTACTACCATGGGTGCATAGGCTCTTTGAAGTAAAGTATGATTACCTGTGAAAAGTTCATTTAATGTAATGTAATTTCCTTTAGACTTGGCCATTTTTTGGCCGTCTAGGGTTACCATATTATTGTGTAGCCAATAATTTACAGGTTGGGTATTGTGTGCACCTAAACATTGGCATATTTCTGCCTCGTGATGTGGAAACTTCAAATCCATTCCTCCACCATGTATATCGAAAGGAACGCCTAAGTATTTAGAACTCATAGCAGTACATTCTATATGCCAACCCGGAAATCCCTTCCCCCATGGTGAATTCCATTGCATTATATGGGTTGTGTTTGCTTTTTTCCAAAGGGCAAAATCTGCATGGAAGTTTTTTTCATTACTTCCCTCTAAATCTTCTCTACTAATTGCTTGTAGCTCTTCTAAAACCCTGCCCGATAATTGTCCGTATCTGTATTTGTTAGCAAAAGCTTGTACATCAAAATAAACAGATTCATTTTTAACATAAGCCAAGCCATTTTCAATAATTTTTTGAATGGTTTCTATTTGTTCAGGGATATGACCAGTTGCTGTTGGCTCTATCGATGGGTCTTTTACGTTTAAAGTACGCATAGATTCTCGGTAAAGATTGGTGTAGTGTTGTGCAACTTCCATTGGTTCTAATTGTTCTATTCTTGCTTTTTTAGCAATTTTATCTTCTCCAAGTTCATTTAACTCATCTTCAAGATGACCAACGTCTGTTATATTTCTTACATACCTTACTTTGTAGCCTAAGAAATCTAAAAATCTAAAAACAATATCAAAAGTAATTGAAGAACGGGCATGACCTAGATGTGGTTCTCCATAAACTGTTGGCCCACAAACGTACATTCCCACTCTATTTTTGTGAATAGATTTAAAAACTTCTTTTTTGCCAGTTAGTGTATTGTAAACTTTAAGTTCCATTTTGTAATGAATAATGCTTTCTTAATTTTTTAAAAGAAAAAAATTAGTTATTTATAATTTTTATTACTTTCTAGGATTTATCATTCTAAAAAAATCGTTTCTAGTATTTTTGTCTTCAAAAACACCACCATACTCTATAGTAGTTGTTTTAGAGGTTTTATCGTTTACCCCTCTAGTAGAAACACAAAGATGTTCTGCCTCTACAACAACAATAATATTATCTGTTTTTAGTGCATTTTTAAGTTCATTAAAAACTTGTAAACTCATTCTTTCTTGTACTTGTGGTCTTCTTGCATAATAATCTACAATTCTATTAATTTTAGACAAACCAATTACTTTACCACTAGAAACATAAGCTACATGAGCCCTACCAATAATTGGTAAAAAATGATGTTCGCAAGCAGAATTAAAAGTAATATCGCTTTCAATTAACATTTTATTGTATTCATACTTATTGTCGAAAATAGAAATACTTGGTTTGTTTTTAGGATTTAACCCTTTAAACATTTCCTTTACGTACATTTTAGCTACTCTATAAGGGGTTCCTTTTAAACTATCATCTTCTAAATCTAGTCCTAATTCCTCCATTATGCCTTTAAAATAAACTTCTATATTTTTTATTTTTTCTTCATCAGATTTATCAAAAGCATCTTTTCTCATGGGAGTGTCTACAGATGTCATTTGGTGATTATCGCCTATTTCATCATGATTTTTTGCTTTACTTTTTTTCATTTTTCTAAAAATTCTAAATTATTAGTGTCTAAGTTTATTTTTCTATAGAAACAAGATTTTCTGTTTATACCTTCTTTGTTAAAGGTGTGGCAAACTCCTCCTTTTTTTAAAGTTACTTTATATATTACTGCATCTTGGTCGCAATCTATAAATACTTCGTCTATCATTAAGTAATTACCAGATTCCTCTCCTTTAGTCCATAATTTTTTTCTAGAAGTACTATAAAAAGTGGCTAATTTTTTAGTTATAGTACTTTCTAATGCTTCCTTATTAATTGAGGCAACCATTAAAACTAAACCCGTACTAGATTCTTGCACAACAACAGGAAGTAAGCCATTTCTTTTATCAAAATTAAGTAATATTTGTTGTGTTTCTTCTATGTCTATAAATTCATTTTCCATAAATTATATTTTTTTTTCAGCAGGTCTAAAAATAGTTATATTCTCTTTATTAGCTTCTATATATGGCCCTTCGATTAAATCTACACAATAAGGAATGGCCGGGAAAACCACTTTTAAACACTGTTCTATTGATTGTGGCTTACCAGGTAAATTTACAATTAAAGTAGAGCCCACAGTGCCTGCTGTTTGCCTAGATAAAATTGCTGTTGAAACATATTTAAAGCTTTCGGCTCTCATTAATTCTCCAAAACCAGGTAGCATTTTTTGGCAAATAGCTTCTGTTGCTTCTACTGTAATGTCTCTTTTTGCAGGACCCGTTCCACCACTTGTAAATATCAAAGAACAATTTAATAAAATTAATTCTTTAAAACTAGCAACTACTTCTAGATATTCATCGGGAATTAGTCTGTACTCGAAATTAATTTCATTTTTAATGTATAATTTTAAAATATTTTTTAAAGCCTCGCCAGAAAGATCTTTATATAATCCTTTACTTGCTCTATCAGAGGTAATGATTATTCCAATATTTATTTTTGTTAACATTTTAAACTATTTAACTTTCCGTAGCTCATTTAATGTAAAAATATAAGAAATATTAGAATTAAATTAATAAATTATTTCTCTGCCAATACTTTTATAGTAAAATCTTTTTTCTTTCATTTCTTTTAAAGAAAAAATATTTCTTCCATCAAAAACTGCTTTATTTTTAAGCAAAGAGGATACTTTATCCAAATCTGCTTTTTTAAATGCTTCCCATTCTGTAACAATTATTAATGCATCTTTATTTTCAATTGCCTGGTACATGCTAGATTTGTATTCAATTTTATCTCCGATTAACTCTTTTACATTTTTATTAGAAACTGGGTCAAAAGCTGTAATTAATACCCCTTCTTTCAATAAAGCATTAATTATATTTAAAGAAGCAGCTTCTCTTATGTCATCGGTATCTGGTTTAAAAGATAACCCCCAAAGTGCAATGTTTTTTCCTTTTAGCTCTCCTTTAAAATAATCTTTTAAAGAAGAAATAAGTATGGTTTTTTGGTAATTATTTACATTTTCTACAGAATTTAAAATCTGAAAATTAAAATCATACTGGTTTCCTTGGTTAATTAAGGCTTTAACATCCTTAGGAAAACAACTTCCCCCATAACCAATACCTGGAAATAGAAATTTACTACCAATTCTATCGTCTGCTCCCATCCCAATTCTAACATCATCTATGTTTGCTCCTACTTTTTCGCAAAAATTAGCAATCTCGTTCATAAAAGTAATTTTAGTAGCTAAAAAAGCATTAGAAGCATATTTAGTTAGCTCGGAAGAACTTTCATCCATTACTAAAATAGGAATATTTTTATTTTCAAATGGTTTATACAATTCTTTTAACAAAGAGGTGGCTTTGTCTGAAGAGGATCCAATTACAATTCTTGTAGGATTTAAACAATCATACACCGCAATTCCTTCTCTCAAAAATTCTGGATTAGAAATTACATCAAATAAATTTTCGTTGGTGTTTTTTGCTATAACTTCTTTAACATTTTTAACCGTACCAATTGGTACAGTACTCTTATTAACAATTACTTTGTATTCTTTAATTATAAAACTTAGGTCTGTTGCTACTTTAAGAATGTGCTGTAAATCTGCAGAACCATCTTCTTTTGGTGGCGTGGGTAAAGCTAAAAATATAATACTAGATTTATTAACGGCTTCTGAAAGGTTTGTGGTAAAAGAAAGTCTATTTTGTTTTATATTTTTATTAAAAATATTTTCTAATTCAGGTTCATAGATAGGAATAATACCAGACTTCATGTTTTGTATTTTCTTTTGGTCTATATCTACACAAATTACATTATTTCCTAACTCTGCAAGACTAGCACCTGTTACTAATCCTACATATCCAGTACCAACCACACAAACATCCATTGTTTAAACTATTTAAGTTACTTTAGCTTTCAAAATTACAATTAGTTTACCAATAAATTAAGATTTATACTTTATTTTAGCTTAAAATTAAATTAAAATTCATGTCTACCTATAAAGAAGTTAAGAGAATCACCACTCAAAGCATCAGAGAAATGAAGCATAAAGAAAAAATTACTATGCTAACTTCTTATGATTATAGTATGGCTAAAATGGTAGACGAAGGTGGAATAGATATTATACTAGTAGGCGATTCTGCATCAAATGTAATGGCGGGGCACGAAACAACTCTTCCTATAACATTAGAGCATATGATTTACCATGCGCAGTGTGTAGTTAGAGGAGCACAGAAAGCTTTAGTTGTGGTAGATCTTCCCTTTGGAAGCTATCAATCCGATCCTCAAAAAGCATTAGATTCTGCTATTAGAGTAATGAAAGAAAGTGGAGCTCATGCTGTAAAGTTAGAAGGTGGAAAGGAAATAGAAAAATCTATTCAAAATATAATAAATGCGGGTATTCCTGTAATGGGTCATTTGGGTTTAACCCCACAATCCATCTATCAATTTGGTTCTTATAAAGTAAGAGCAAAAGAAGAATTAGAAGCAGAAGTACTACTAAACGATATTAAATTAATCGAAAAATTAGGCTGTTTTGCGGTTGTTTTAGAAAAAGTTCCAGCTAAATTAGCTAAAGAAGCATCTGAATTAATTACTATTCCAACCATTGGTATTGGTGCCGGACCAGATGTAGACGGACAAGTTTTGGTCATAAACGATTTATTAGGAATGTCTAAAGATTTTAGTCCAAGATTTTTAAGACGTTACCTAAATTTATATGACGAAATTACCGGAGCGGTTACTAATTATGTTAAAGATGTAAAAGATAAAAAATTTCCATTAAAAAAAGAAAGCTATTAATGCCAACAACTATTGATAACATAGAGGTTCTTTTCGAAGACAACCATCTTATTGTAATAAATAAACAACCCTCTGATATTGTACAAGCCGATAAAACAGGAGATGTTGCTTTGTTAGAAATTGTAAAAAACTACATTAAAATAAAAGAAAAAAAAGAAGGTAATGTTTTTGTAGGTGTTACCCATAGAATAGACAGACCAACAAGTGGTGCTGTAATTTTTGCCAAAACATCTAAAGCTTTGGTTCGCTTAAACGAAATGTTTAGAAACCAAGAAATAGAAAAAATTTATTGGGCGTTAACTTCAAGTTTACCCAACGAAAAAGACCAAGATACGCTTACTCATTACCTTAAAAAGAACGAAAAAAATAATAAATCAACCGTTTTTATTAAAGAAACCATCGAGGCAAAACATGCTATTCTACATTACAAAAATTTAAGAAAATTAGATAATTATTACCTCTTAGAAGTAAAATTAGAAACAGGAAGACATCACCAAATTCGTGCACAACTCGGGTTTCTTAAATGCCCCATAAAAGGCGATATTAAATACGGCGCTAAAAGAACCAATGAAAATGGTAGTATTCATTTACATTCTAGAAAAATAGCCTTTAATCATCCAATTAAAAAAGAAATGATTAGTATAATTGCTCCTTTGCCAAAGAATGATAAAATTTGGGAGGCAGTAAACGATTTATAGGTTTTTATTATAATTATTTTTACTATTTTATGTGCAGTTTAATTATACAATACTAAGTTGTTTTATATATTTACAACAAATAAAATAAGTTAATTTTATTTACTCATATTGGTCTTAAGGCAAACAGCAAACTAACTTTTTAAAAGAGGAAATTTTTAAAAAAGGAGAAGTTATTTCTATTTTTTTTCTAAATTAGAACACGATATAAACATAAACCCAGAAAACCAGTTTTAGTTTTACAAAAGATTGCAACACAGCCGTTGCTTAAAAATAGACCATGAATATAGCTATTGCCATACTAAATTGGAATAATAAAGAGTTGCTACAAAAATTTATACCTTCTTTATTAAATTTTTCTAAAGAAGCTACAATTTATGTAATTGATAATGCATCTACAGACAAAAGTGTTTCTTTTTTAGAAAACAACTTCCCTACTGTTAAAATTATAAAAAATAAAGAGAATTATGGCTTTGCAAAGGGTTATAATATTGGGTTACAAGATATTGAAGCAGATATTTTTTGTTTGCTAAATTCTGATGTAGAAGTTACCAAAAATTGGTTAAACCCTATAATTAATTTACTTAATACTAACCCAGAATTAACTACCATACAACCTAAAATATTAGATTATTTTAATAAATCATCTTTTGAATATGCGGGTGCAGCAGGTGGTTTTATAGATAAATTTGGTTATCCCTATTGTAGAGGAAGAATTTTAGATGAAATAGAAATAGATAATGGTCAATATAACGATACAAAACAAATTATGTGGGCTTCTGGGGCTTGTTTATTTATTAAAGCAAAAGAATTTAAAAAGTATTTATTCGACGAAGATTTTTTTGCTCATATGGAAGAAATAGACCTTTGTTGGCGTTTACAAAACGATGGAAAACAAATTTTATACTGTAGCGAATCTCTTGTTTACCACATGGGTGGAGCTTCTTTAAATAATATAAACGAATATAAAACCTATCTTAATTTTAGAAATAATCTTTTTATGTTGGTTAAAAATTTACCAAAAAATAAACTTATTTTTATACTTTTTACAAGAATGATTTTAGATGGAGTTGCTGCTTTTTCTTTTCTTTTTAATAAAGGGTATAAACACTTTTTTGCTATATTAAAGGCACATGTTAGTTTTTATAAATCCTTCAATAAATTTTATAAGAAAAGACAAAAAAACGTGGTAGAAAAATATTATCAAGAATATTCTATTCTATTAAAATTTCTATTTAAAAAATAAGTATAAAATTATTTTTATTTATTTGTATTTTCAAGATCTTCAATTACTGTTAATTGAACCAAAATAATAGAACTTTTATTTCTTTTTAAAACAGAATATTCGTACTTATTAATTATAAATTTTTCCCTTAAAGAAGGTATTCTTCCTTTTTCAAGAATAAGAAAGCCTGCTAAAGTTTCGTATTGATCACTTTTTTCTATAGAAAAAGGTAATAAATCATTTATATCATCTATTGAAGCTGTTGCCAGAACATTATAAGTGTTTTCACTTATTTTTTCTACAAACGGAATTTCATTATCGTATTCATCTTGTATTTCTCCAACTAATTCTTCCAAGATATCTTCCATAGTAATAATACCCTCCGTTCCTCCATACTCATCAAGAGCAATTGCCATTTGTTGGTGCTTGTTTTGAAATTCATTTAATAATTCTCCGATACTTTTAGTGGAAGGAACTACTAAAATATTCTTCATCAGATTATTAAGCTTTATAGGTTCCTTTTTTCTACTAGCAATTAAAATATCTTTTAAATGAACAACACCTACAATGTTGTCTAAACTATCTTTGTAACATGGAATTCTAGAGTAACTTTCTTCTATTAATTTATCTATAGTTGAGTCGTTAAACTCTTTTATGTTAATTGCAAAAACTTGCGTTCTAGGAACCATAATTTGCTTAACTGTTTGTTCAGAAAAAACAAATGCATTTTTAATAATTTTATACTCGGCTTCATCTATCTCTCCGCTCTCTTGTCCTTTTTGAACCAAATATTGTAATTCTTCACTGCTATGAATCTCTGACCCATGAACGGTAGAAACTCCAATTGATTTAAGAATAAAATTTGCAATTCCGTTTAAAATAAAGATAAATGGTTTTAAAAAAATATAAAAAAACTGTAATGGATAGGCAATAAAAAGAGTGGTTTTTACAGATCTTTGTATTGCTATTGATTTTGGAGCAAGTTCTCCAAAAACAATGTGAAGAACGGTTATTGTAGAAAAGGCTAAAATTAAAGAAACTTTACGAACTATGCTTTCGTCTAATTGAATATTAAATAAATCTATTAAACTTAAAATTATTTTAGATACAACTGGCTCTCCAATGGCACCCAAACCCAAACTAGCAAGCGTAATTCCTAATTGAGTGGCTGCTAAATATCCATCTAGATTTTTAACAATTCGTTGGGCTAATTTTGCAAATTGGTTGCCTTCTTTGGTTTTAATTTCTAATTGAGAGGATCTTACCTTTACAATAGCAAATTCTGCTGCCACAAAAAAGCCATTTAAGAAAACAAAGAAGAAAGTTATAAAAATATCAAATACCATTAACTAGAAAAATTAATTTAATACTTTCTTTAAATTGACCATTTTAACTGCAGATACTGCCGCTTCAACTCCTTTATTTCCGTATTTTCCGCCAGATCTGTCAACAGATTGGGTTTCATTTAAATCTGTTAATACACAAAATATAACAGGTGTGTTGTATAAAATATTTAAGTCTTTAATGCCTTGCGTTACTCCTTGACAAATATAATCAAAATGAGCAGTTTCTCCCTTTATTATACTTCCAATAACAATTATAGCATCATGTTTTTTTGATTTACATAGTTGGCTTGCTGCATAAATAAGTTCAAAACTTCCAGGTACATTATAAAATGTAATTTCCTTTTTTTTAACGCCTAATTCAATTAAAGTATTAAATGTACCAATTGAAAGGTTTTTGGTAATATGTTTATTCCAGTCGGCTACAATAATACCAAAATTAAATTTATGGGCAAATTTTAATTCTTCTTTGTTAAACTCTGATAAATTAACTGTATTTGTTGCCATTTTATTCTGTTAAAGCTACAAATTTTTCAATTTCGTCTTTAGATTGTGTGTTTGGGAACTTTTCTAAAATTGAATTGAAATATAAATTTGCTTCTTTTTTATTATTATTTTTAAATGCAACTACTCCTGCTTTTTTATTATAAAACACATAAAGTGTTTCTAAATCTTCTACTTCATTAATTGCTTTTTTGTAATAAGAATCTGCTTCTTCATAATTATTAATTTGTACAAAGGCATCTGCTATAACACCATTTTTAATAGAAGAAAGTGAATTATCTCCTTTAGAATCAAAATTCTTCATCAATTCAATTGATTTATCATATTTTTTTAATTTATAATAAGATATTGATGCGTAGTATTTAGCAACGTTTCCAGTATTAGTTCCTCCAAAATCTTCTATAATTTCTTCGAAACCGTAATAAGAACCACCACCATTTAATGCTTTTTTATAATCTTCTTGATAAAAGAATTTTTGAGCTTCTGTCATTTCTTCCATTGCTTTATTGTTTCTTTTGTTCTTGTATAAATAAACATAAGCAAAATAACCACCTATAGCTATTAATAAAGAAAATAGTGTAATTGATATTGATTTTAAATTTTTTTCTAAAAATTTTTCCGATTTTATTACAGATTCATCTAAAGTATCAAAAACTTCTTTGGTTGTAGATTCGTTAGCCGTTTTGTTTGATTTGAACATATTTTTAATATTAAAAGAATAAAATTACTGTTTTTTTCATTAGGTTTTGCCCTTGTTGATTAAATTTTTACGAAGATTTTTAAATAATTCTGATGAATAAACAAAGTTTCCAACATATTCGTTGGGTGTATAAAGAATATCTTTGTTGTTACCCTCCCATTCTAAAATACCATCTTTAAGAAATACAATTTTCTCACCAATTTCTAAAACGGAATTCATATCGTGTGTATTAATAACTGTTATGGTTTTATATTCTTGGGTAATTTCTTGTATTAATTTATCAATTAATACAGATGTTGTTGGATCTAAACCAGAATTGGGTTCATCAAAAAATAAAAAATCCGGATTATTAACAATTGCTCTTGCAATTGAAACTCTCTTTTTCATTCCGCCAGAAAGTTCATTTGGCATTTTATCTTTTGCATGAGGTAGATTAACTCTTTCTAACACTTGCTTAACTCTAATTTCTTTTTCTATTCTTGTTAAGTTTGTAAACATATCTAATGGAAATTGAATATTTCCTTTTACATCTAAAAAATCAAACAAAGCACCCCCTTGAAAACCAACACCTATTTTTTTTCTTAATTCTTGTTGTTCAAAACTATCCATTGCCCCTAAAGAAAGACCATTGTAGATTATATCTCCGCTTGTTGGTTTTTCTAATCCTATTAAACATTTAAGAAGAACTGTTTTTCCGGCTCCACTCCCACCTATAATTAGAGTAGTTTGCCCACTTTCGAAAGAAGTATTAACTCCTTTTAAAATTTCGTTTGAAGAAAATGATTTTTTAAGATTTTTAACCTCTATCATTATCCTAGTATAAGTTTAGTTAATATTAAATTTAAAATAATAATACTAATAGATGTACTTACAACAGCAGATGTACTTGCTCTTCCAACCTCTAAAGAACCACCAATTACATTATACCCATAATACGCTGGAATTGTAGCTATTACAAAACCAAAAAAGACAGACTTAATAAAAGCATAAACATAATATAAATCTTTAAACGGATTTTGTAATCCGGTTAAAATATCAAACCAAGTTAATTGGGGAATTAGAAAAGAAGATAACATAATTCCTAAAATACTAATATTAAAACTTATAAAAATTAATATTGGATTAAAAATAATATTTGCAACTATTTTAGGGAGTATTAAAAAAGAGGCTGTATTTATACCCATCACTTCTAACGCATCAATTTGTTCTGTAACTCTCATTGTACCAATACTAGAGGCTATAAACGAACCTGCTTTTCCGGCCAATATAATTGAAATAATTGTTGGGCAAAATTCTAAAATTAATACGGTTTTAGAGGCAGAAGATGCAAAATAACTAGGAATTGGAATGGATGCGGTAGATAAGTTATCATACATTTGTATGGTAATAATTAGTCCCATAAAAACAGATATAAAGACAACAATTCCTAAAGAACTAACCCCTAAGTCTTCCATTTCGTGGATTACTTGTTTAAAAAAAATATCTTTATTTTGGGGTTTTTTTAAGGTTTTAACCATTAAGTATAAATAGTCTCTAACGTTTTTAAAAAAGGATTTCATCAAATAATTTAAATATTTATTCTAAAAATAGCTATAAATTTGTTTACAATAAGTAATTTAAGCAAAATTAAATCTTATTAAACTCTTCTTCTAACTCATTCCTTAACCCTGTAGAAGCTTCTAATAAAGGAAGTCTAACAAATTCTTTAGAAATATTCTGAATAGATAATAATGCTTTTATTCCGGCTGGATTTCCTTCAGAAAAAATTAATTTTATTGATTCTAACAACTTAAAATAATTTTTATATGCCTCATCTACATTTTTATTTAGTGCATTATTTATTATTGAACTAAATTCTTTTGGATAACCTTGCCCAATAACAGATATTACACCAGAACCCCCAGCAAGTGTTATTGGTAAAGCAAAATCATCATCTCCACAAATTACCATAAAATCTTTAGGTTTATCTTTTAAAAGTTGTATAGATTGGCTAAAGTTTGGCGAAGCCTCTTTAATGGCAACTATGTTTTTAAATTCGTTTGCTAATCTAATTGTTGTTGCTGCTTCTATATTAGAACCCGTTCTGCTTGGTACGTTGTATAAAATAATGGGTAGTTTAGAAACTTTTGCTATTTCTTTATAATGTTGATATATTCCCTCTTGTGTAGGTCTATTATAGTACGGAGAAACAGAAAGAATGGCACAAAAAAATTCTGTACTTATATTGCTTATTTCTTTTACTACTTCTGCTGTATTGTTACCTCCTATTCCAATTACTAAGGGTTTTCTTTTATTATTATATTTTACAATGGCGTTAATTACATCTTGTTTTTCTTCT
>JBGSBU010000009.1:0-20654 GCA_041730375.1 Solirubrobacteraceae bacterium | reverse complement strand
GGACAAGAAATCATGGCTTTAGAAACAGCAGAACAAGATAATAACTACAATTTCTTCTATAAAGACAAGGATAATATATTAAGATTTGGTGCTGATTATTTAGATGATGGTGGTGCGACAGCAAATACGATTGCAATAAATACACACGGAAACAAAAATATTATTGCTACACCTAATGGACCTTTTAATCATAAACAACTACACGATTATTTATATAAAAACAATGATTTATATAGGTATTCAATGAATAATGGAACAAAAATTACGGTTAAAATTATGGCATGTAATACTGGCAATGGATTTGCTCAAAAATTTTCAATTTACAATCCTAATGCGACAGTTATTGCTCCATCTAGTTATATACATAACGCAGCAGGTTTTAACTATATGAGAGAAGGAAGCTATTTAAAATTTAATAACGGAAATCTTATAAAATAATGAAAAAGTATATTTTGTTCTTATTAGCTGTGTTTGTTTCTTGTGGTCGGGGTAAAATGAGTCCAGAAGAAGCTGAAGAAACCAAGATTGATTTTATGAATGGTGATCATTATTCTTATGTTCATATTGGAAATATATTTGCGGAAAATCAAACAGAATTTTCCGCTGAAATATTGCCTTATGCTCTTGTTTTAGCTAGAGATTCTACTTGTGATGGTTGTTACGACTTTTATTATAATTTCTTGAAAGCGAGTTTTAAGAATAAATTTAAACAATCAAACATTTATAAATTAGAAAAACCTGAACAAGATTTGTTATTGTATTATTTAAAAAAAGGGGCTAAAAAAGAAAATGAATATTGTAGAGATGCACTAATTCAATTTTATGAAAATGGTGATAAAAAATTTAAATACAAAGCGGATAGCTTAAAAATAAAAATCAAAAATGAAAGGGAAGTATTATTGAAAAAATACAGATAAATATTTTCATAGTAAAGCAAATTTTAAATCTTCTTTGAGAGGACCTGGAGGAGAATTTGCTGCCGAAAAAATAAGTAATCTTAGAGAAATTTGGGATCAAAACATAAAAGGTTATCCAAGATGGGATTCAATGTTAGACCAAAAAGCAAATACATATGGTCGTTCCCAAGGAATTTTTTATAGGAATCAAACAGGCAGTTGTAGTCTATCAGAAACCATACCATTGTATAGAAAAAGTTATTTCCCTTCAAACTATTAAAAATCATGAAATTATTAAAAGTTTTTTTTGTTGGTCTAGTTTTTTTCACAAGTTGTTCCGATGTGGTTGAGTTCAGTAAAAAAGATGTAAAACGAAATCAATTAGATGTATTTACACCAAAAATTTTAAAATTAGAGGGTTCTCATGATTTAGATAATTCTAGAATATCGATACTTTTAGAATCTAGTTTTTCAAATGAAGAGTACATTAACAGTGTTATAAAAAATGCACTAAAAGAAAATTGGGTTTTATCATTCAAAAAAGGAAAGTATTTGATTTTTATAAAAAATGATTTATCAGAATCAAACGAAGCAATTCCTATAATTGTTAAAATCTATTTTTTAGAAGAAGGGCAATATTTGATTGAAATATTTTAATTTTATAATTACCAACCATTTTGGCGGTTTAATGAATGTAATAAACAGGCAAGACTTTGGCGCAGGATTTGCAGCAGGAGCCATGGCTAGTTTAGTAGGTAGTGCCTTAGGCGAAGTAAAAGGCTTAAGAACCACCAACGCAGCAGGAAAATCAATCTTTACACCAATAGGCAGAGCAGCAGTAATTGCCAGTGGCGGTTTAAGCGGAGGGATAAGCAGCACCATTGCAGGCGGTAACTTCTGGGACGGAGCCAGGCAAGGTTTGATTACGGCTGGGTTAAACCACGCCATGCATGGGATGATGGGAAAAGGCAATCGGTTACCGCCTGGGGATGACGAAGAGAAAGTTTATGATGGAGGAGAGTTAGATGAAGTCTGTATTGGAGGTGGGTGTAACAATACAATCTCTAAAGCTAATGATGTTGTAAATGGTTTTGGAATTGCTAATGATTTAAAATTAGGATTACTTGAAATTGGAAGCAAAGGAACCCAAATAGGTTCTAGCATGAGTAAATACATGCAATTTTATAAAGGTCTAGGTATTGCTGGTTCTGCTTTTACTACAGGTTATTCAACAGGTGAGGCTATTGGTCAATACAATTCAGGTGGTTTAAGTAATGTGTTTACACATAGGGATTATTTTGATGCAACCATCGGAACTATAGGTCTAGCAGCTATTCCTTTAACGCATTTTGGATTATTATCTAACCCAGTGGGTTGGGGAATTGGTACTGGAGTATTGTTATATGGTGTGTCAACAACAGTTTGGGATGCAACCCGTAAATAATAAAAAATAACTAATGAATATTTATTATAAAATATGGGCTGATTGTATAACTAAATCACGCTCTATTCCAGAAAATAAAAATACTTGGAAATCATATACATTCTTTATGATGTCAATGGCTATGGCTATGAATTTAGTTGTAGCTCTTTTTATTATTGCAAGTCTAAAAATAACAAAGTCTATTTTTATAGTTCCTATTAATATTTTTCCAGGCTCTAAAATAGACTCATTTATTAGTTTTTTTATCTCATATTTATTGCCATTTTTAATATTCAACTATTATTTAGTGTTTTATAAAAATAAATACGAAAAAATTATACCAAAATATAAATATTACAATGGTAAGTTATGTGTAACATATTTATTAAGTTCATATTTAGCATTACCAGTTTATTTTTTTATAGCTTATTTATTTGTTAAGGTTTTTTAGTAAATGATTGCTGGCGGCAACTTCTGGGACGGAGCCAGGCAAGGTTTGATAACCGCTGGGTTAAACCACTCGCTGCATGAGATTGCTGGTGGGATGTTTGAAAGTGGTAAAAAATATGACCTTCATGTGTTAAAAGATGAAGATGGAGCCCATGGCGCAGGGCATGAAGCATTAGCTGGAGAATTAAGAAATGGTAAATTAAAGTATGTTTCTAAAAATGGAGGAAAGTATATGGTGTTTGAACTAAGGGGTGAAATAATTAAAAATTTTAATACTCTAAATGATATTTACAATTATTATTTATTACTTATATTTGAAACAAGACGGTAATTAAATTATCTTAAAAAATAACTACAAATGGCTTCTTTAGAAAAACACATTCTACCTTTAGGAGAAAAACACGCAAAACACCTTCTAAGAAGAGCGAGTTTTAAATATACCAAAGTATTGATAGATCAGCTTAAAGTGTTAACTCCTACTCAAGCATTAGATTTTTTAACAATACCCACAAGTTTAATTGTTGCAAAGCCCTATGACCCTGACCCGCTTGGTGCGCCGTATGGGTTTTTTACAGATATTACAGACCCCGCTCATCCAGCCTATTTTTTAGGTACACCAAAAAGAACATCTATTGTATCGGCTTGGTGGTGGTATAATGCAATAAATGCAGGAACTCTAGAGTACAAACTATCTCATTTTTTAAGTACAAAATTTACTGTTGAAAAAAGCAATGGCGCATCTGGTTCTGCGTTAGAGTTTTATGACCATGTATGCCTTTTACTTTTTTACTCTTACGGGAATTTTAAAAAATTTGCAAAAAGAATGTGCCTAGATAATACTATGTCTGCTTATTTGGGGAATAATTTTAATAGAAAAAATTCTCCCAATGAAAATTATGCCAGAGAGTTTTTTGAACTATTTACAATAGGAAAAGGAAAACAAATAGAGCCTGGAAATTATACCAATTATACAGAAAACGACATAGTTGAGGCAGCAAAATTACTAACAGGAATTAGAAGAAGAAGAGAAAGAGATATAATAGATACAGAAACAAATATAGCAAGCACAAGATACAATTTTCCTGATCATAAATTAGGTCAAAAAAAATTTAGTGCTGCTTTTAACAATAAAATAATTGACTCAGCAATAAACGAAGCTGGTATGGATGCCGAGTTAACTGAATTTGTAGAGATGGTTTTTGGCAAAATAGAAACCGCTAAACATTTTTGTAGAAGGCTCTATATTTATTTTGTTAGAAGCACCATTAGCCAAGAAGTAGAACAAGACATTATCACACCTTTGGCACAAGAACTTTACAACAATAATTACGAAATTTTACCCATTGTTAGAAAATTACTGGAAAGTAAACATTTTTATGATCTAGACGATTCTAATTCGGAAGATGAAGTAATTGGTGGTATCATAAAATCGCCTCTTCAGCTTTTTTCAGAAACCTTCACTTATTTAAATTGCACCACAAAAAACCCAAATATTATAGCAGAGACAAGAGATTTTTATATATTCTTTTGGGATAGATTTGTGCATAACACTTTTTTTTCTGGTGCAAATATGTTGCCTTTTGACCCTGAGACAGTTGCGGGTCATTCCGCCTATCATCAATCACCAGAATTTGATAAGGCATGGATTTCTGCCGCCACTTTAATTTCTAGGTATAGAATGGGCGAATCGTTAATTGAAGGAAGAAATAAAATATCGCCAAATGCAGACATAAAAGCAAAAATTGATATTGTTACTGTTATAAAAGATGCAGGAATTATTTCTAATCCATCTGATCCAAATATTTTATGCAAAGAACTATGCGATGCTTTATTTGGTCAAATACCAACCAAAGAAAGAGTAGATTATTTTAAAAACAGCTTTTTATTAAAAGATGCTCCAGGCAATCAAGATTTTTATTGGACAAGTGAATGGAATAAATTCTTAAGCACCAACAACAAATCTGTTGTAGAACCAAGACTAAAAGAGCTAATAATAAAAATTATAAGTGCACCAGAATTTCAATTGTTTTAATTCATAAAAACCATGAAAAGAAGAGATTTTATAAAACTTTCCTCCACTGCAAGTGCAGGATTTTTATTGCCATTAGATGTAATGGGCATGCTAAAAAAATTTAATATTGAAAGTTGCCCCAACAACTCAAACAAAAAACTTGTTCTAATTCAGCTGCAAGGAGCAAATGACGGCTTAAACACCCTTATTCCAATTAATCAGTATGATTTATATAGCACACTTAGACCAACAATAAAGATTAGTAACTCAGGAGCAAATGGTTTTATTCCTCTAGACAATACACTTTATATAGAAAACCAAATTGGTTTACATCCTTCCCTAACTGGTTTTAAAAACCTGTATGATAGTGGACTAATGAGAATTATACAAGGTGTTGGGTATCCAAAACAAGATAAATCTCATTTTAAATCAACCGATTTGTGGTTTACGGGAGGCGATGGAACTCAGCTAAATAATACATTCGGAACGGGCTGGATGGCGCGATTCTTAGAAAATAATTATTCTCAATTAATTAATTCAAATTTCCCACTAGGCATTCAACTAGGAAGCAGCGATAACTCTTTGGGGTTTCATTCTGTTGAACATCAAACGCTTTCAATGAATTTAAACAACCAAGATCTGAATGGTTATTATTCAATCGTTAACGGATTAAGCGGAGATGCACCTAGCACAATTCCAAATTCTGAATATGGAGATTTATTGCGGTTTATACTTGAAAATGACAAGAAAACAAACACTTACGCAAATAAGATTACTTCATCTTTCAATACAGGGATTAATACTACTACTTACCCAAACACAAGCATAGCAAACCAACTAAAAACTGTTGCCAAGCTTATTTCTGGTGGATTAGAAACCAAGATTTATTTGGTAAAAATTGGTAGTTTTGATACGCACGACAATCAGGTGGTTGAAGGAAGTACCCATACAGGCTCACACGCAAAATTATTGGGCGAAGTTTCTGATGCTGTTAAAGTATTTTTTGCAGATATGGCTAGCCAAAACAAGCAAAATGAGATAATGGGCATTACATTTTCCGAGTTTGGAAGAAAAATAGCAGAAAACGGAAGTTTGGGAACTGATCATGGAGAGGTTGCTCCTATGTTTGTTTTTGGTGGTGCAGTAAATCCAGGTATATCTGGTACAAATATAAATCTGACAGAAGCTACACTTGCAAATAATTATCAAGTGAAAACCGTTCAGTATGATTATAGACAAGTTTTTTCTACTGTAATTCAAGATTGGTTGGGCGTAAATAATACTATTTTAGACGCCACATTTTTTGATAAAATGGAAAATAAAAAATTCTCTACGCTAAAAATACCAAACCTTATAAACGAACAAAATTTGGTAACAAAAAATTGTTATAATAACACACTTGTTACTCCTGATAATGATTTTATTGTTTATCCAAATCCAGCAGCTAATGTTATTTATGTTAATGCCAAGGAACAAAAAATTAATTCAATTGAACTATTTGATATTACTGGCAAGCTTCTTAAACAATGGAAATTTAATATGTATCAAAGTAAAATCACGCTAGATTTGGATTATTATACAGATGGGATTTATATTTTGAACATCATTAGTGAAAATAAAATAGAGAGTAAAAAAATAATTATAAAAAAATAGAGTAAAAAAATAAATTAAAATAGCAAACTACCAATTCTTACTAAATTACTTCCACATTTTATGGCAATCGTATAATCGCTACTCATGCCCATAGAAAGAATTTTGATTAAAGAATAATTAGCTTTTAATTGATTGAAATATTCATTTAACTCTAAGAATTCTTTCTCAATTTTTGTTTCAATTGTTGTATTTGTTGCCATGCCCATAATACCCACTATTTTTAGGTGATTCATTGCTTCTATTTCAAGCATTAATTTTTCTGCTTCAATAAAAGATAATCCAAACTTAGATTCCTCTTCAGCTATTTTTAGTTGGAGCAACCCGTTTATTCTGCGATTTTCTTTTTGGGCTTGTTTGTTAATTTCTTGAGCAATTTTTAACGAATCAATAGAGTGAATTAAATGCACAAAAGGGGCAATAAATTTAACTTTATTAACTTGTAAATGACCAATCATGTGCCAATTAATGTCTTTAGGTAATATTTGGTATTTATTTACTAATTCCTGGACTTTGTTTTCTCCAAAATCTCTTTGACCCAAATTATACAATTCCATTATTTCTTGGTTGGTTCTAGTTTTTGAAACCGTAACCAAGGTTATGTTTAAAGGAAAATTTTGTGTTAATTTTTTATAAAAATGATTCATATAATGTAATGTAAACTAAAAAAAGTCTATAATTACTTACAGACTTTTATATTCAACTATTAAAGGTGAAACCTAAACTTTATAAATTTTTGCAATAATATCAGCCAATTCAACACCAATTCTTTCTTGTGCTTCTATTGTGTTTCCTCCTACATGGGGCGAAAGAGATATTTTATCATGCATTAAAAGTGCCATTTCTGGTTTTGGTTCATTTTCAAAAACATCTAATGCGGCTGCTCTAATTCTACCAGAGTTTATGCTATTTATTAGTGCTATTTCGTCTACTACTCCACCTCTTGCTGCGTTTATAATAATAACGCCTTCTTTCATTTTTTGTATCTCTTTTTCACCAATTAAATATCCGTCTTGAGCCGGAACATGCAATGAAATAAAATCTGCCTCTGCCAACATTTTATCCATTGGTATGGTATTAATTTTGAAAGAAATAGTTTGCCCATCGAAGAAATTTAAATTAACTTCTTTAAAATCAACATAACTATCTACTACTAATACTTCTAATCCTAAGGATAATGCTGTCTTAATTGTTTCTTCACCAATTCTTCCAAAACCTACAACTCCCATTCTCTTTCCTTTTAATTCTATAGCATTGGTGTAGTTTTTCTTTAATTCTTCAAATTTATAATCGCCTTCTAGTGGCATTCTTCTATTTGAATCGTGTAAAAATCTAACCAAAGAAAATAAATGAGCAAAAACCAATTCGGCAACAGACTGTGATGATGCTGCTGGAGTATTCACAACCTGAATTCCTTTTTCTCTTGCATAATCAACATCAATATTATCTAAGCCAACGCCTCCTCTTCCAACAACTTTTAAACCTGGTGTTTGGTCTATTAATTCTTTTCTAACCTTTGTTGCACTTCTAACCAATAACACTTCTACTTTGTTTTCATTAATAAAGTTTGCCAATTGTTCTTGTGCTACTTTATTTGTAAGTATTTCGAAACCATATTTATTAAATGCTTCTATTCCTTCTTTAGAAATACCATCGTTTGCTAAAACTTTCATTTTATTTTTATTCTTTTAACTATTTAACTACTTTTTTTTTCTAACAACTGCATAACCTCTATTAATATATTAATACTATTTATTGGTAGCGCATTGTAAATACTTGCTCTGTAACCGCCAATAGACCTGTGGCCTTCTAGCCCACTTATTTGTGCTTCTTTTAGCATTTCTTTAAACGTAGCATTTAATTTTTCGTTTTTTAGAATAAAGGTAGCATTCATTAAAGAGCGATCTTCTACTGCAGAAATTCCGCTGAATAAAGAATTCCTATCTATTTCAGAATAAAGTAATGCGGCTTTTTCTTGGTTTAATTTTTCTATCTCTCCAAGCCCTCCTTTTTTATCTAACCATTCTAAAGTTAACATGGTAACGTAGGTCGCAAAAACGGGTGGTGTATTAAACATACTTTCTTTATCAATATGTACTTGATAGTCTAAATAAGATGGAATATTTCTATTGGTTTTACCCAATAATTCTTTTTTAATAATTACTAAAGTTACGCCTGCCGGACCAAGATTTTTCTGTGCTCCAGCATAAATCAATCCAAATTTAGAAAAATCTATTTGTTTGCTAAAAATATCCGAAGACATGTCTGCAATAAGTGGATAATCTGTAACTGGAAAATCTTTAAATTGTGTGCCGTAGATGGTGTTATTTGTAGTTATGTGTAAATAATCTGCTTCTTTTGGAAGTGAATATGATTTTGGAATATGATTGTAATTTTGTTCTTTAGAAGAGGCAATTACTTCTACATTTCCCACTTTTTTTGCTTCTTTAATTGCAGCAGCAGACCAAGATCCTGTGTCTATATAAACTGCTTTTCCTGTTTCTTTTAAAAGATTTAAAGGCGCAATTAAAAATTGCAAACTTGCCCCACCTTGTAGAAACAGTACTTCATAATCATCAGATAGGTTAGCTATTTTTTTAACTAATCTTTTTGCATTTTCCATTACAGCAATAAAATCTTTTCCTCTATGCGACACCTCTAATAAAGACAATCCACTGTTGTTAAAATTTAAAATGGCTTCCGAGCTTTTTTCTATTACTTCTTGGGGTAGAATTGAAGGACCAGCACTAAAATTGTGTTTTTTCATTAAAAAATTATTGGGTGTTAAAGAGTTTTTTACTCTTCTTGATGTAAAAAATCTTTTTTATTTAAAAGTTCTTCTTCTGTTTCTTCGTTGTCTTCATCGGGAATACAGCAATCAACAGGGCAAACCGCAGCACACTGAGGCTCATCATGAAAGCCTTTACATTCTGTGCATTTATCTGTAACAATATAGTAAACCTCGTCACTCACTGGGTCTTGTTCTTTTTCAGCATCTGTAGTTAAACCACTTTTAGATGTGATTGTTCCTTTTAGGGTAGTGCCTTTAGAAAAATTCCAAGAGATTGCACCTTCATATATTGCATTATTTGGGCATTCTGGCTCGCAAGCCCCACAATTTATACACTCATCGGTTATCTTGATGGCCATTTTAATTGAAGTTTAAAAATTTTAAAACAAAGTTAATGATTATATACAACTTTATTCTATTGAATGATAAAAAACTACTTTTTTTTCTATTTCTTAAAGATCATAATTACCTAAGATATTATGTCTCGATTTTTGAAATAGCCTACCTAACAAGTCTAAAAAAAATAATGTTTTCATTAACTTTGTTTTTTTAATCTACCTTTAATTATGAATTTATCTGCTAGAATAGATCTATTAGGGACGCTTGGGAAACTATTGGCCAGGTTTTTAGAAAACCCAAATGGCTCTGCTTTTGGTTTTGCCTTACAAGAAAAAATAATTGAAGCACAACAAAAAAACAATTGGTTTACACAAGAAAATAGCATGCATTGTCTTATTTATTGGGCAAGTGTTCTAAAAAAAGATTTGCTAGAAGAATGGATTGGGAATTATGAGTTGGTTGAGCGTGATAAAACAGTCGGAATTGTAATGGCTGGCAACATTCCAATGGTTGGATTTCATGATTTGTTATGTGTGTTTTTAGTTGGACACAAAGCGCTAATTAAAACCTCTTCTAAAGACGATGTGTTGATTCCTTTTTTAATAAATGAATTATGCGAACTAGAACCCAAATTAAAATCGATTATAACCTTTGCCAAAAAACTTGAGAATTTTGATGCAGTAATTGCAACTGGAAGTAACAATACTGCAAGATATTTTGAATTGTATTTTAAAAAAACTCCCTCTATAATAAGAAAAAATAGAACTTCTTTAGCCGTTTTAACAGGCAATGAAAGTAGTGATGAACTAAAAGAATTAAGCAACGATGTTTTTAGTTATTTTGGTTTAGGTTGCAGAAGTGTTACTAAGGTATACTTACCCAGTGGCTATGAGTTAAAAAAAATATTTGAGGCTTTTTACCATCACAACGCCATACAAAACCATCATAAATACGCAAATAATTATACCTATCATAAGGCTATATATTTAATGAACCAAGATAATATTTATGATAATGGATTTTTTCTATTAAAAAACGATGCTAGTTTATTTAGTCCTATTTCTTGTTTATTCTATGAAGAGTACAACAATCTAGAAGAATTAGAAACCGAGTTGATTGAAAAGGCAGATCAAATTCAAACCATAGTTTCTAAAAAAAATGTTTTAACCAACACACATACTTTAAGTTTTGGAGAGACACAACAACCCAATTTAAATGATTATCCAGATAGAGTGGATGTGATTTCTTTTTTAATTGGATTAAATTAAAAAGAGACCCTAAAATTTATTTTAGGGTCTCTTTATTTCATAGATTAAATATATTTTATTTTTTTCTAAATTTATTTATTAACTCTTTCATGTGTTCGCCAGCGGCTTCTCTACCTCCTAATCCGTACGATAAGCCAACTACTAAGGCTATTGAGCCTAAAACTAAACCAAAAGCAAGATTTATTATACTTGCACCTAAATCCATTTGAGTTAAGCCCATAGATAAAAACAAAGCCAAAATTGCCATCTTAGAAACAGAGGCTATGAATTTATCTTCCTCGTTTTTACTTAAATTACTGTAAACTCTATTGGCCACAAGATTGCCAATTAAAAGAATTAATAATCCAAATAATATTTTACCAATTACCCTTAACACATCGTTTAATATAATAGTTAACGGATCAAACCCTAATACATCAACCACCTCTAACACTCCAAAATAAGTAATAAAAAAGAAAGTTAATTTAGAAATTATCATAGTTATACTCATGCCACCAAGCATTTTGTTAATTCCAAACATTTGAGCAAACATATCTATGTTAAAGCTTTTCATTAAGTCGTTAAGCATATTGGATATAAATTTAGCCGCAAAACCAAATACACAAATTAAAAGTATTGCACCAATAATTTTAGAAAAATAAACTGCAATAGAATTTAATATTTGTTTCAATGGCGTTGAAATAGCTTCAATTTGCAAGGTATCGGCAGCACCAGTTAGCACAATAAACATAATAGAAACAAAGGCTATGTTTTTTACTATTTTAACCAAATCTAATGTTTCTGGTAACTTAAATTTTAATGCCAGTTGTTTTATTTTTTCGCCAATAGATTCTATTAAATTAGAAACCATATTTGCTAATAAATAACCAATATAAAGGACTAAAATTGCGGCAATAACATTTGGCACATAGCTCATAATGTTAGTCATCATTTCATTTAAAGGGCTTAAAACACTTGTTAATCCCAATAATTCTAGAGAGGCTATTAATACAAAAACCATAATAAAAGCGTATACGAGGTTCTGAATAAAGAAACTTAAGTTAGCTCCTTTAAATTTTTCGTCTAGGTTAACCTTCCTTAATCCTCCTCCAATTAATTTGCTTAATATTCTGGCTATAAACGAACCTAATAAAAGCATTATTAGTGCTTTTAACACATTTAAAATTGGATTATCTTGTTGTGCTAAAAAATCTAGCATAAAGCTTGTTGTGTTTTTAATTTCTTCCATAGTGTTTTATTTGTTTTTAAGTTTTATTTATTAATTATTTAATGTAGCAAACGCGTTTTATTGATTCTATTATTTCTTCTTTTTTAATATACCATTCGTTAAAAAGATTTTCGGCATAGGGTGCCGGTGCATCTTTTGTAGTAATTCTTTCTATGGGTGCATCTAAATAATCGAACGCTTCTTTTTGTACCAAATAGGTAATTTCTGTAGCCACAGAACCATATGGCCAAGCTTCTTCTACTACTACCAATCTATTGGTTTTTTTTATAGATTCTAAAATAGTGTGTATATCTAACGGACGAATAGTTCTTAAATCTATAATTTCTACAGAAATATTAAACTCTTCTGCTACCCTATCCGCGGCTTTAATTACTTCTTTTAAAATTTTACCGTAGGTAACAACCGTTACTTGACTTCCCTCTTTCACCAATTTTGCTTTACCAATGGGTATTAGGTATTCTTCCTCCGGAATTTCCATTTTATCGCCATACATCTGTTCCGATTCCATAAAAATAACTGGGTCATTGTCTCTAATAGCAGATTTTAACAATCCTTTTGCATCGTATGGATTAGAAGGAACGATTACCTTTAAGCCAGGGCAATTAGCAAACCAAGAATCAAATGCCTGAGAGTGAGTAGCGCCTAATTGACCGGCAGAACCCGTGGGCCCTCTAAACACAATTGGAATATTCCACTGTCCGCCACTCATTTGGTACATTTTTGCGGCATTATTTATAATTTGGTCTATAGCAACTAAAGAAAAATTGAAAGTCATATATTCTATAATTGGCCTGCATCCATTCATGGCAGAACCTATGCCTATGCCTGTAAAAGCTCCTTCAGAGATAGGCGTATCTATCACTCTTTTTGGTCCAAATTCATCTAACATACCTTTAGATGCTTTATAGGCGCCATTGTATTCCGCCACCTCTTCGCCCATTAAATAAACGCTTTCATCTCTTCTCATTTCCTCGCTCATGGCTTGGCATATAGCCTCTCTAAATTGGGTTTCTTTCATATTTATGTAACTTTAGCTTTATATGATTGTGTCTTTACGTTTATTAAGAACTAAATATAATTATTTTTTTTGGTTGTCTTAAATTTAATTATAAATTTGCACTCAAGTAAATGGTCGTCTTTGTATTTTATTAAACATAAATTATAAAGAGGATAATAGGGAATACGGTTAAAATCCGAAGCTGTCCCCGCAACTGTACGTTTTATTAAGAATTCTTCTACAACTAAATCCACTGTTAATTTTATTTAATGGGAAGGAAAGAAGAATTTGAAACAAGCCAGGAGACCTGCCATTTATTAAATAATTTATTCTTTCGGGAGAAAAAGTAATAAAAAAAATGATTAGACTTCATAACTGTTTCTATTGTGTTATTTCTATTGTCTTTTGTGCAAATATATATGCACAACAAGATACTTTG
Organism: Solirubrobacteraceae bacterium; assembly: GCA_041730375.1. GTDB lineage: Bacteria > Bacteroidota > Bacteroidia > Flavobacteriales > Weeksellaceae > JBGSBU01. The sequence continues at coordinate 7,162 of JBGSBU010000009.1, read as the reverse complement.
TCTTTATCTGAGGTTTCTGTAACAAACAGAGTGTTAAAAGAGTTTTCAGCCTATCAAAATGTTAAAGAAATTTCCACTTCAAATAAAACTGACTTCCCAGTTGGATTAACACAAATTCTACAAACAGAATCCTCTATTTCATTGAGGGAAAATGGAAGAGGAATGCTTTCTTCTCCTTCATTCAGAGGCACAACCGCATCGCAAACAGCGGTGGTTTGGCAAGGAATTAATATTAATTCAACGCTTGTGGGTCAGGCTGATTTTAATTTGCTAAATGCCTCTGATTTTCAAACCATTGTTGTGAAATCTGGCGGAGGAAGTTCATTGTTTGGAAGCAACGCCATAGGAGGCAGCATTCACTTAAATACCAAATTAAATTTTAACCAACCGCTAGAACAGAACCTTACTTTTTTAAATGGTAGTTTTGATACAAATCATCTTAGCCATCAGTTAAAAATTGGAGGAAAAAGAACAGCTGTTCAATCTTCTATAACCTATAATCAATCTAAAAACGATTACCCTTATGTTGGTTATGACAACAAAAACGAAAACGGACAGTTTCAAAATATAAGTTCAAATTTTAGTCTAGGACACAATTTTACCAATAAATTTAGACTAGATTATTATTCTTTTTTTTTAAAAGGAGAAAAAAATCTATCGGGTACTTTAACAAGTGTTGGAAAAAGCAAATATGATGAATTAAATGTAAGGCAATTGTTAGATTTGAGTTATCATTTTAAAGATGGAAAAATTTGGCAAAATAAACTGGCATTTTTATTAGAAAATTTTGAATATTATGAAGATTTTCAACAAAAACGAACCTCTAATGGCGATGCAAAAACTCTTTTTTATAGACAAGAATTTATTTATCCTATAAGCAACAAGCTAGATTTTCATTCCCAGGCTGAATATAATTATCAATGGACGCAGGGAAGTAATATAATCTTCGCCGATCGTCATATTGGTTCTGCATCGGCCTCGCTAAAATATAAAGTGCTAAAAACGCTTGATACAGATTTTGCTCTAAGGCAAGAAAAATCTTCTATTTTTCAATCACCACTTTTGTATAGCTTTCAGTCTAGGTGGCACCCAATAAAGTCTTATGCCTTGCGTTTTGTTCATTCCAAAAATTATAGAATTCCAACCTTTAATGATTTGTTTTGGCCAACAGGTGGAAATATAAATTTAATTCCAGAACAATCCCTGCAATTTGATGTTTCTCAAGATTTATTTTTTAAAAACGGACAATTCACCCTAACTTATTTTAACAATCAAATGCAAGATATGATTGTATGGCAACCAAATGAGTCGGATTTTTGGCAACCATTAAATGTGCAATCTGTTGAAATTAATGGTTTTGAGAGTAAATTACAATTTAATAAGTCTTTTAAACAACTACAAACCAAGCTGGATTTACAATATACCTACACTTCATCAAAAAATTTGGTAAATCAAAAGCAATTGCCCTACATTCCATTTCATCGCATAACCACGCAATTAAATCTAATATTTAAAGAATTAGATGTAAACTATCAATTTCAATTTAATGGGCAAGTATTTACTAATGCAAAAAACACACGGTTTTTAAAAGAGTATGCCTTCTCTAATATTTTTATAGGATATAATTTTCAAAAATTTCTGCCCATTAAACTAAAACTACAAATCATAAACATAGAAAACGAATTTTTCCAAAATGTCTCTGATAGACCACTACCAGGAAGATACATTAATTCTATTTTAACCTTTAAATTTTAATTTTTTAAACCATAATAACTACACATGAAAACAATCAAATTACTACACATCTTATTCTTCGGCTTATTAATTTTTCAATCTTGTACAAAAGATGAAGAAATTGTATCGCTTGCATCTTATGAAAACGGATTTTTTATTCCAAACGAAGGCAATTTTGGGAGAGATGAAGGTGAGGTTACTTTTATCTCAAATGATTTACAAACCGTTAAACAAGACGTTTTTAAATCAGAAAATAATGGAGCAGTTTTAGGAAACGTCTTGCAGAGCATAGCAATTTATCAAGACAAGGCATACTTAGTTGTAAACAGCTCAAACAAAATAGAAGTAGTAGACCGTAAAACTTTTAAGAAAATTGCTACTATAAATAGCCAATTAAACAACCCTAGGTATATTGCTTTTGCAAACGGGAAGGGGTATGTAACCAATTGGGGAGCAGGATCCAACCCAAATGATGATTATGTAGCAGTCTTAAATTTATCTACCAACACAGTTGATTCTACCATTCCAGTAGTAGAAGGGCCAGAAAAAATTGAGTCATACAACAATAATTTATATGTTGCTCACCAAGGAGGCCTCAATTTTAATGATAAAATTTCTGTTATTAATAGTTCAAATAATTCGGTATCTACTATCGGTGTTGGAGATGTACCAAAAGATATGGCGGTTTACAACAACCAACTTTTTGTTTTATGTTCTGGAAAAGAGTCATATCATTCGGGCGGAAAAACAGATGGAAATTTGAATGTAATTAATTTATTAAACAACTCCGTCTCTACACTTAAACCATTTACAGATTCTAAACCAAGTCAAATGGCTTTAAGCGGAAATGAATTGTTTTATACCCAAGGAAAAAAGGTTTTTAAAGCAAACCTTTCTTCAACCACATTTTCAACACAAGAAATCATAAGCTCGGCACTTGCTATTCCATATGGTTTTAATGTTGATGCTAACAGAATTTATTTTTTAGATGCAGTTGATTACGCAGGGAGTTTTGGTAAAGTTTATATTTATACCAAACAAGGCTCATTAGTAACTACAAAAGATGCAGGTTTATATCCAAACGGTATTTCTTTTAATTAATATACCTTTTTGATTTAATTATAATTTTTATTTATTTTTGTAGTTATGAAACAACAAATTAACCTAAAGAATTCTGTGCTTTTTGCTTTTATTCTATCAGCAATAGCCTGGAGAATCTTCTTTTCCTTTACCCACAGCCCCATAGCTAACTTCACCCCAATTGGTGCAATAGCATTGTTTGGCGGTTATTATTTTAAAGACAGTTGGAAGTCTTTTGCACTTCCCCTACTAACTATTTGGTTAAGCGATTTAATTTTAAATTATTTCATTTACTACAAGCAATGGACTTGGTTTTACGAAGGCTTTATTTACACCTATGGCTCTTTTGCTTTAATTATTATTATTGGTAGATTTATCCCTAAGGTTTCTTTCTTTACTATTATTTTTGCCGGAATATCTGCCGCTTTATTACATTGGATTATTTCTGACTTTGGTGTTTGGTTAGATGGCAGAATGTATCCAAAAACATGGGAGGGTTTTGCAACTTGTTATATAATGGCGATTCCTTATTTAAAAAACATGATTATTTCTAATATTATTTTTAGTGGTTTTATGTTTGGCTTATTTGAATTAATGCAACAAAAATTAAAGTTTGGTGCTATAGGTTTAGATTCTCGAAAATAAAATTATAGACAGCTAACCAATTTATTTACCCACCGAAAAAAATCTATTTTCGGTGGGTTTATTTTAAAAATACAAACAAATGATGTATCTAATTCTTGGCGGGGAAAGATCGGGCAAAACTGCCTATGCCCAGGATTTAGCCTTAGGCTTATCTAATAACCCTGTTTATATTGCCACTTCTAGGTTTTACGATGATGATTTTGAACAAAGAGTAGAAAGACACAAGCAAGAAAGAGACGAAAGGTGGATAAACATAGAAGAGGAAAACGAAATTAGCAAAATAGATTTAACTAATAAAGTTGCTATAGTAGATTGCGTTACACTTTGGTTAAATAACTTTTATGCCGACGAAAAAGGCAATCCAGAAAACACTTTAGAGGCTATAAAAGCAGAATTTGATAAAATAAATACCACTAATTCTACTCTTATTTTTATTTCTAACGAATTAGGAATGGGCGTTCATGCTCAAACTCCCTCTGGGAGAAAGTTTGTGGAAATTCAAGGTTGGATGAACCAATACATAGCCAAAAAAGCAAATAAAGTAACTTTAATGGTGGCTGGAATTCCTGTTAAAGTAAAAGAATAACCAACTAAAAGTATGATTACCCAACAAGCTATTCAACATAAAATTGATTGTAAAACAAAACCATTAGGTGCTTTAGGAAAACTAGAAGCTATTGCTTTGCAAATTTCGTCTATACAAAAAACATTAGAGCCAAAATTACTAGAACCCACTATTTTTCTTTTTGCAGCAGATCATGGCATTGCAAATGACGGGGTTAGTGCATTCCCACAAAAAGTTACTTGGCAAATGGTATTTAACTTTTTACAGGGCGGAGCAGCAATTAACGTTTTTTCTAAACAACACGGAATTAATGTAAAAATTGTAGATGCGGGTGTAAATAAAGATTTCGAAAAAAACACAAGTTTAATTGATGCAAAAGTAAATAAAGGAACAAAAAGCTTTTTAAAAGAAAAAGCCATGACTTCTTTAGAATTAGAAAGATGTTTTAGTAACGGGCAAAAAATTATTCAAGAATTTAAAGAAACAAGCGCTTGTAATGTTATTGGTTTTGGGGAAATGGGAATTGGAAATACTTCTTCCGCCTCTTTATTAATGCATTGTTTTACTGGCATACCATTAGAAAATTGCATTGGCAAGGGAACTGGTTTAAATGAAGAACAATTAAAAAACAAACACAATATTCTTTATAAAGCTTTAGATTTTAATAAAATAGATTTTAATAATCCTCAAGAAGTTTTACAAACATTTGGTGGCTTTGAAATTGCAAGCATAACTGCTGCCATGCTAGAAAGTTACAACCAAAATTTAATTATTTTGGTAGATGGCTTCATTGCAACTGCTTCATTTTTAGCTGCCTATAAAATAAATCCAGCAATAATTAAAAATGCCATTTTTTGTCACCAATCCAATGAGGCTGGACACCTATTGGCTTTAGATTTCTTACAAGTAAACGCATTAATAAATCTAAACATGAGACTTGGCGAGGGAACTGGTTGTGCAATGGCTTACCCAATTATACAAAGTGCCGTAAATTTCATGAATCAAATGGCAAGCTTTGAAAGTGCAGAGGTCTCTCAAAAAAAAGGAACCAACTAAAAATGAAAGAAGAAATAAAAATATTCTTTACTGCTCTAATGTTCTACACCAGAATTCCATGTCCTAAAAACATAGACCACTCCGAGGAATACATTAACAAAGCCACTCGCTATTTTCCATTAATTGGCTGGGTAGTTGGCGCTATCTCTTTTTTAGCCTTTTGTTTGGGCAATTATTTGTTTGGCTCTTCTATTGGCATTTTATTTTCTTTAATAGCCGGAGTTTTAACCACTGGTGCCTTTCATGAAGATGGACTAGCAGATTTTTTTGATGGGTTTGGCGGCGGCTGGACAAAAGAAAAAATACTAGATATAATGAAGGATAGCCGAGTGGGTGCCTATGGCGCAATTTCGTTAGTTTTTTTGTTTGGCATTAAATTTTTAGCCTTAAATAAATTATTAATTAAAGCAGATGATTTGGTTATTTTATTTTTAGTTTTTATAAGCTATCACTCCTTAGCAAGGTTAACAGCAATTAATATAGCTTTTATTTTACCCTACTCTAAACTAGACCAAGAAAGTAAAGCAAAGCCAATTTCTAAAAAACACAGTTATGTAGAAATTATTGGGGCTTATTTATTTGGTGTTTTACCTTTAATTATACTTGCCTCTTTAAATCTAATGTTTCTTCTGTCTTTATTGCCTTTGATGATTTTAGTTTATTACATGAAAAACTATTTTAATAAATGGATTAACGGCTATACTGGCGACTGTTTAGGCGCCGTAGAACAAATGGCAGAGTGCATCTGCTTGCTTAGTTTTTTATTTGTATGGAAATTTACTTAGTACGGCATACTGCCGTTAATGTTGATAAAAATACCTGTTATGGGCAATTAAACGTACCCATAAATCATCTTTCTTTTAAAAAAGATTTTGAATTAATACAAAATAAATTACCTGCAAATATCGACTCATTTTTTTCTAGTCCGCTTGAACGATGCAAAATCTTGGCAGAAAAACTTGGTAAAGAAAATATAATTTTTGATAATGATTTATTAGAAATAAACTTTGGACAATGGGAAGGTAAAAAGTGGAGCGAAATAAATCAAACCGATTTAAATTTTTGGATGAACGATTTTGTTACGGTTAAGCCACCTGAAGGAGAAAACTTATTAGAATTATATTCTAGAATTTCAAATTTTATAGATAATCTTAGAACTTCAACAGAAAATACTGATAAAAAAATAATCATTATAACCCATTCTGGTGTTATTAGGTGTTTTTATGCCTATTTTTTAGGTATTCCATTAAAAAATCTATTTAAAATTTTTGTGGGGTTTAATGAAGTTCATCATTTTAAACTTAGTACTAAAAAAGAAACAGACCTTTTATTAGGAAAACTATAAAAACAAAGAATAAATTATATGGAAGATAATTACGAATAGTAACTCTCTCTCAATTCTTTTACTTTGGCATCTTCTAAATACTCATCATAAGTCATATACCTATCTATAACTCCTTTTGGGGTAATTTCTATTACTCTGTTACATACAGTTTGTATAAATTCATGATCGTGAGAAGAAATCAAAATAGTTCCTTTAAAATTGATTAATGAATTATTTAATGCAGTTATAGATTCTAAATCTAAGTGGTTTGTTGGTTCATCAAATATTAATACGTTTGCTCTAAGCATCATCATTCTAGAAAACATACAACGCATTTTTTCGCCCCCTGATAGCACTTTTACAGATTTTAAGGCTTCATCTCCACTAAATAGCATTTTACCTAAAAATCCTCTAAGGTATTCTTCTCTTCTTTCTTCGTCTGTTTCTACAAAATTTCTTAACCACTCTACTAAAGTTTCATCGTTGTCTCTAAAAAAATCTGTATTGTCTAAAGGCAAATAACTTTGGTTAGTTGTAATTCCCCAATTAATTTCTCCACTTGTTGCAGAAACATTACCAGATAAAACTTCGAAAAATTTAGATTTGGCGTTACTATTTTTAGAAATAATTACTACTTTATCTCCTTTTTTTATGTTTATATGAATGTTAGAAAAAGAAACTTGGTCGTTTTCTATTTTAGATAGGTCTTTTATATCAAGAATTTGATCGCCAGCCTCTCTGGTTTGGTCGTATATAAT
>JBGSBU010000008.1:0-21924 GCA_041730375.1 Solirubrobacteraceae bacterium | reverse complement strand
GCATTACCATTGGGGAAAAGAGGATTTAATTTAGGCGTTGAGGCTAATTTCCAAGAAAAAGTATTTTTTAAATTTATTTTTGATTGCGAATTTTCGAAATCATCAATATAAGATTGATCTTCTATTGTTCCTTTGGTTCCTGGAATTAAATAGGCTCCTTCTGCATTTATTTGAATATTAGATTTTCCTTGGGTTCTGGCAAATGGAATAAAATCTGAAATTCTTGATAAAAATGGTGCTTCATTTTTCCAACTTATATTTGCTCCAAACATAGTGTTGTTTAAAGATTCTGCTCCAAATTGTGCTTTTTGCGTTAGCGGTCTTTCGCCATAATTAGCGGCTGTAAAGCCAATTAATAGATTTTCAGAGAATCTATGTTCTGCATTAATTCCAAAAAAACTTTTTTTCTGTATATTAAAAAGTGCATTATTTTCAACATTAAAAGTAATTGGCGTATTACTATTTTTTAAAACTTCGTTTATGATGGTTACCGATCCTAATTGATAATCTACTATATAATCGCTTCCTTCGATTAAAATTTTGCCGTCTGCCATACCAATTACAGAACCTTTTGCAACATTTATTGAACCTAAAGATATGGTTCCGTTTGCTTCTCCTTTATACCTTCCGTCAAAAAAATATCTGTTAGCCAAAGGGTTTGCCTTCGATTCAATTTTTTGTTTATCGTATAAATCATTAAAAACATAGTTGGTGTCGCCAGAAACCCTTGCATCTAAGTCTTCTCCGAAAGGTTCTAGTTGAGTGAAAATAACTTTTCCTAAATCTGGTAGAATGGTTAGTCCAGGTAAAAAATCAAAGAAACCGTCTCCGGTTAAATTGTTGGTTGTTTGGTTGTTTGCATTTAGTTTATCGAGATTAAATTCATTTAAAAATCTTTTCTTTTCTAAGTTTCCGGAAGGGAAATAATCTAAGGCACCATTACTTGGCGATTGGTATTTAATATTAAAGATAAATCCTTCCGAAGAAATATTTCTTGCATTTCCTATAGAATAAATATTCTTCATCATTAAATTCCAAAGAGGCGAAGAGGTATTTATTAAACTATTACTCTTTAGTAATTTAACGGCCAACAAATCTTTAGAATCTGTAGAAAATTCTCCAACCTGGAATAGTTGTGTGGATCCGATTTGACTGTATTGATAGGCTACTCCCAGTAGTTCTTTATCGTCTAATGGTTGAGTTAATGAAATAAAACCCGTTTGTGGATTTAACCTATACTCGGACTCTTTTAGTTTTCTAACCTTACTTTGAACCACAAAATGTTCTCCATCAACATATTGTTCTCCATTTATTATAGCGCCATTAATTACATTTTTAGCGGTATTAAAATTGTTAATTTCGCTTCCCAAAGATTTTATTTGGTTGTAAATTGTTGAGTTTTTTGGTGGGTTAATAGATGCATTTTCTTCTCCTAAATCTCTAAGTCCTAAAATGGCTCTTTGGTTGGTTAAATCAGCATTGGTATAATCTATTTTCCAAACTTCAATTTTAGTAATGTTAATGGTGCTATTTATTATAGGGAAATTTCTAAGCGCAGTTGTGTATCTATTTCTAAAATATTGGCCTAATAAATAATGTTGGTTTAAATCATAATCAATTGGCGAAATTTTAAAGCTATTTACAATGTCTCCTCCCTGAACTTGAACTGAGTTGCTTTGCGATTGTTGGTTAGAAAAAACGGTTGCTATTTTTGTGTTTCCTAGCTTTAAGTCTGTTCTAACGCCAAATAAAGATTGAACGCCTGGAATTAAACTTGTACTTAAAGGAAAATTAACATTACCTACTTCTATTTTTTGTAAAATATTATCTTCGTCAGATGTCCATGCAAGATTTAATCTATTTTCAAAAGCAAAACCAGACTGTGTGTCGTAATTAGCACCAATAGTTAATCTTTTTCCTATTTTACCATTTATTCCAATTTGTATTTTTTGGTTAATGTCAATGGCAAAATTTCTTCTATTTATGGGTAAAATACTTGGGTTATCTATAAATTGATTAAATACGCCTAAATCGAAAGAAGCAAAACCAGAAGGTAAAAACTCTATACTTTCTCCACCAAAAATTCTTTCAAAAAGTTTCGATTTTATTTTAAACGTTGGTAGAACTCCTATTACATCTTTAAATTGATCTTTGTCTTTCTTTTTACTTTGTTTATAAGCCTCATCATTTGCTCTGGTTTTTTTTAAATAATAATCATTTATTTTACCTGATAAAACAAAATTTATATATTCTTCTTTAGAAAAAATTATAGGTTCTCCAAAATTTGTTTTTCCAAATTTTTCTCTCAATACATATTTGTCTAACTTTTCGTTGTAGTAAATATCATATTCCTTTGGAATTTTAAATAAATTTTCTTCCTGGTTTTTTTTATATTCAAATTTTTTCTCTTCTATCTGAGCATATAAAAAATGAGCAAATAGTAAGTTTAGAAATAATATTATTTTAATAACCTTTTTCAAAAGTTACAAGTTTTTTAGAATGCCTTTAATTATCTCTTCTAAAGTGGCTTCCGAATTATTTAATATAAATACATCTACTAGCTTTTCTACTTGTTTAGAAGAAACTCCAAGAGATTCTAATGCTAATAAAGATTCCTTTTTTTTGTTAGTTTCTTGCTTATTGTTAATTTGAATTACTTTATTAAAAGAATCTAAATTTTTATTTATTTTATCTTTTAAGTCAATAACGATTTTCTGAGCAGTTTTACTACCAATTCCCTTAACCGACTCTAACACTTTACTGTCGCTATTTTGTATGGCATTAATTATTTGTTGAATAGAAAGAGTAGATAAAGTAATTAACCCAGATGCAGGGCCTACCCCAGCAACACTTATTAGTAAGTTAAATAATTCTCTTTCTTCTTTAAGCCCAAAACCATACAACAAATGTGCATCTTCTCTAACTATTAACTTAGTGTGTAGAACAGCATTTTTTTTACCTTGAAGAGATGAAAAAGTAGACAAACTAATAGCAATATGGTAACCCACACCAGAACAATTTATTACAGCATATGCCGGATTTAATTCTTCTATTTCTCCTTTAATTAGGGTTATCATAATTTTTATTATATTATCTAGAATATAGTTGTGCTTCTAGTACAGCTACTGTAGCTAAATTTACTATCTCTTCAATACTTGCTCTCATTTGCATAATGTGGGCAGGTTTGTTTAAGCCTAGTAAAATAGGCCCTACAGTTTGGCTTTTGTTTAATCCCCTAATCATTTTATAGGTAAGATGCCCTGATGTTAAATCTGGAAAAATAAAAACATTTGCAGAATCTCCGTTTAGTTTTGAAAAAGGAAAATATTTTTGCATTAATTCTTGATCAAATAAAAAGTCTGGTTGCACTTCTCCATCAACAATCAATTTAGGATAATGCTCGTGTAAGTAATCAACCGCTTTTCTAACTTTTTTAGAAATCTCAGATTTATTAGAAAAAGACTCGTAGCTTAACATGGCTATTTTAGGAGTAATTCCCAACCCTCTAACGGTTAATGCAACAGTTGTAGCTGTTCTGGCTAAATCTTCCCAAGTTGGGTCTTTAATTACAGCAGTATCTGCAAAAAATAAAGGGCCATTTTCTGTCATTATTAGTACCATTCCCGATACTTTTTCTGCTGTTTTGTGTTTTCCAATAACTTCTAACATAGATTTTAAAGAACTGGAATAATCTCTGTTAAACCCAGACAAAACTGCGTCGGCTTCTCCTGTTTCAACCATCATAGCACCAAAATACTCTCTGCTTTTAAGATTCTTAATAGCAGTTTGCATGGTAACGCCTTTTCTATTTCTTTTATCCCATAAAATTTTAGCAAATTGTTCAATTTTTTCTTCGGATTCACTTGCCTTTGGGTCTATTATTTCAACATTATTAATGGAAATATCATTTTCTTCCATTAATTTTTCTATTCTGTGTTTTTCTCCTAATAATACAGGAAATAAATAACCTTCATCAGAAGCTATTTGTGCGGCTTTTAATACATTGTATTCGTCGCCGTTACAAAAAACAACTTTTTTTGGATTGGCTTTTGCTTTATTCTGAAATAACCTAATGTATTTATCTTGCTTTCCAAGTCTTTGAATTAATTTTTCTTCATACTTAGCAAAATTTGTAATGGGTTTGGTTGCAACACCAGATTCCATTGCTGCTTTTGCAACAGCTAAAGAAACTTTAGAAATTAACCTAGAATCAAATGGTTTTGGAATAATATAGTTTTTCCCAAAAGATATTTTTTTCTCGTCGTAAGCCATCATAACCATTTCTGGCACAGGTTCTTTTGCTAATTCTGCTAACGCTTTCACTGCCGCCAGTTTCATTTCTTCATTTATTTCTGTTGCTTGCACATCTAATGCACCTCTAAAAATAAATGGAAAACCCAAAACATTGTTTACTTGGTTAGGAAAATCGCTTCTACCTGTGGCAAAAATAATGTCTTCTCTGGTTTCTATAGCAAGATTGTAGTCTATCTCTGGTGTTGGATTTGCCATTGCAAATACAATTGGATCATTTGTCATTGTTAAAAGCATTTGTGGCGAAACCACATTTCCTTTAGAAAGACCAATAAATACATCTGCACCCACCATAGCTTCTTCTAAGGTTGATATTTTAGCATCTGTTATAAATTCTAATTTTTCTTCGGTTAAATCATTTCTGTCACGGGTAATTACTCCTTTACTATCTAACATTATAATGTTTTCTAGTTTTGCACCCACCCCAACATATAATTTTGCACAAGAAATAGCTGCTGCGCCTGCTCCGTTTATTACAATTTTAACATCGGCAAGTTTCTTTTTTGCTATTTCTACCGCATTCATTAGTGCTGCAGCAGAAATTATTGCTGTTCCATGCTGGTCGTCGTGCATTACTGGAATGTTAAGCTCCTCTTTAAGTCTTTTTTCTATATAAAAAGCTTCGGGTGCTTTTATGTCTTCTAAATTTATTCCTCCAAAGGTTGGAGAAATGGCTTTTACAATTTCTACAAATTTATCTGGGTCTTTCTCATTTACTTCAATATCGAAAACATCAATGTCTGCAAAAATTTTAAAAAGGACTCCCTTGCCTTCCATAACAGGTTTTGAAGCAAGCGGACCAATATCGCCTAACCCCAAAACAGCTGTGCCATTAGTAATAACAGCCACTAAATTTCCTTTAGCAGTATAATTATATACCTGAGTTTCGTCTCTCTCTATCTCTTTACAAGGTTCTGCTACTCCTGGCGAATATGCCAAAGATAAATCTTTTTGAGAGGCGTATGCTTTGGTTGGAATTACCTCAATTTTACCTTTTCTTTCTCGCGAATGATATTCTAAAGCTTCTTTTCTAAATTTTTCTTCTTTGTCCATAAAAATATATAATCCACAAAAATACTAATTGGTTTTTATAATTGATGAAAAACTTTTTTTAATCTTTTTGTTACTTATTTTTTAGTTAAATTAAGATAAGTTAATGAGATAGAGATTTTTTTAATGTTGAAGTGAACTGAAAAAATGTGGTTAATAAAAGTTAAAGTCTTTAAAAATATTTATGTAGTTAAATTTAATTACAAATTGATTATTGAGTTGAGAAAATAGCACAAAAAAAACCGATTCATAAAAATGAGTCGGTTTTTTGTTTTTGTAAGAATTTAATCTTTGTATTTATCAAAGATTAAACTTCCGTCACTCCTAACTAGATTGTCTGGATTAGTAATATAATGTCCAAAAATTCTATTATTGGAATTTTGTAATACCACACTAACCGATTTAAAAAAAACGGGTCTTCTCAATCCATTAACAACCATAGTAGAGTACCCTTTCCCTGTCATGGCTCGAGGAATAAGTATTCTTCTAATTGGATTGTTAGTTCCATTAGCGACTTTAAAAAAAACAAATCCAGGGACGGTAATTCTTTTTGAATAAGGAGCGGATTTGAGATTGAGGGATCTTAAAGGATAAAAGTTATAGTGAACTAAAAACTTAACTTTAACATATTGAGATGTAAAATTGCTTCCAGCCTTTATATTTAAAGTAAAATAACTTGAGAGTGTACCTAATTTAAACCATCGTACGTTTTCTAATGTAACAGTGGGTGCTAGACTAGGGGCTAAAATTCTCCTAAGCCCACCATCTGATTGCCTCCAAGATAAATCACTAACATTATTAGCTCCAGATGGATTAGAATAACTAGAATCACCAGTTTCTTGATCGTCATTACTGTAAAGTTGTGCACTAATTTCATCTTGGGGGTAATCTATTCCTGGTGGAGAGCCAGAAACGGTGGGTATTCCATAATTAGTCCCTGGCAAAAGATCTATATAAACCGCTACCAATCTAAATTCTTGACCATCATCAATAAACTCACCATACAATTGGTGTATATAGTTTAGAAAACCATACATGGTATTATTCACGTCAAAATAATTTTGTGCCTCATTAGTAAAAAGAAGGAAATCTATAAAATTATTTTGAACCGTAGATTGTCTAAATCTTACCTGGTTATCTCTGGTGAAAAGCCTCTCCTCTCCACTTATGTTTTGATAACGAAAAATCGTTCTGTAATTAAGGTTAGTAATAGTCTCTTGTGTAGCTATACCCAAATCTCTAACAAGAAACCTAATAATAGGTACAGATCCATTAGTAATATTAAATTCACCAGCAAAGGAATTAAAATTGATTGTATTAACATCATTTCTTTGTGGTGGATCTAGAAGGGGATTAATCATAGGCAAAGAATTGAGAGAACGATTGTGATGAACTACACCGGCAGGGCTATAGTACACCTTCCCCAAAATTAACTCATCACCACTTCTTGAAACCGATTGAGAAGTACCACCAGGTAAAGATTTAATTAAAGAAACTTGTTCATCTTCCATCCCACAAGAATTAAAAACAACAAAACTTATTAAAAATAAAAGTATTTTTTTCATAAACAATAATTTAGATTATATATATTTAGAGTGCGAATATAACAAACCAAGCTACAAAATACAAAAAATTAGAAAAACTTATTTTTCTTTTGGTAGAGACAATACAAACATCCCAGAGATGGTAAACCCAAATCGTATGTTGCCTTTTAGCAAGTTTTCAGTAGTTTCGGTCAAAAAGTTGTGGTGGTCTTTTTCTATTAAGTTGGAGAAGAATAATTGAAGATGTGTCCGCCAGTTTCAATATCAAAACATACTGAAAGTGAGTTTTTGATATTATTTGCCAATTGGTTGGGCAAGGCGTAATAATATTCTACATTAATTACTAATCTTTTGGTTAATTTTTGTCTGCCCGCAATACCTAGTAAAATAACATTGTTTTTTTTTACGGCTGCAGTATTCGCAAAATTACGATGAACGTGTGTTGGTATTAGTTGTGGGGTAGCCAACCCACAACTAATACCAACAAAAATTTGACTGGTAAAAAGATAAGCCCCCATTCTAAAAATAATCACTTAAATCTTTATTATATTGGGTGGTGGTTACTAAAATCTAGGCTAGATAAAAACGGCAAGGGTTATGGGCATATTTTTTTCGCCAGCACTTTGTCATAAGAATTTCTACTAATATTCACCGTTAAATTATCGGTAATATTATAATCTAAACCGATTCTTATAATGGCTTCATCTAATCCAAATAAATCTTCAATTCTTTTATATAGCTAAATCTATTATTGACTCTGGTATCTAAGTAATATGCTAGAGATACTTTCTAAAGAATGTCCATTTACAATTCTTGTGGTTTTAAAAGAGGTAGCCGTGTAATTGATTTATTGTTACTCTTCGCCCAACATAGATCATAAATCATTTTCATTACCTTGTTTTACTGTCTATCGCTTTATTTACTTCTTTTTGTGTGGGTTTGATTAAGGTGTCTTTTGTTGCTTTATAACTATTAATTAAAAAATCAGAATCAATAATACTTTCACTTGTTTTAATAGGTTTTACCTAGCTTTAATCAACTATTTTTTTCTTTTTTTAGTGGTTGATTATTTTTTTATTGATAACCTTATTGTTTGTTTGTGCAAAAGTTATACATACGTTAAAAAATAAATAAATAAAAAAAATGATTTTTTCATGAATTTAAAATAGTAGGTACTTACTGCTTTATTCTTTATTTAAAGCCTGGTAATTTGCTTTAACTTCAATAGATGTATTTTTAGCAATTTTTTGTCTAAACTACCAAAGGAATTTTAATTCCGTAGTCTTCGGGAGAAATTAACTCCAAAAAAAAAGTCTCCATTTATATTAAAATATAAATGGAGACTTAAACCTTATAAAGATTATAGATTAATATCTATTATCTCTACTATTGTTATCTCTGTTGTAGCCACCGCCACCGCCGTTACCACGGTTGAAACCGCCACCGCCACTTGGCCTGTTGTTAGAAAAAGGTTTTCTATCTCCTTCTTGTCTTGGCTCAGATACAGAAACGACGATAGATCTACCGTTTACTGTTGAACCATTTAATTCTGAAATAGCTTTTTTAGCATCATCGTCATTTTCCATTTCGATGAAACCAAAACCTTTACTTCTTCCTGTAAATTTATCTGTTATAATTTTAACAGAGTTTACTGTACCATACTCTTCAAAAGAGTTTCTTAAATCTGCTTCCTCAAGACTGAATGGAAGACTTCCTACAAAAATGTTCATGTGTTCTATTATATAAATTTACACAAATATAAAATTAATTATTAACACAACCAAATAATATTTAATAATTATATTTTTAATTTTAAAATATTACTTAATACTTTTAAATTTAAAACAAAAGATATAGAAAATAATTATAAATTTGTCCTTAACTAAAATTTATACATTGTAAAACTTATGAAAAAATTATTGTTAGCGTTTGCATTGCCTTTGTTTTTATTTTTTTCTTGTTCTCAAAGTAAAAATGTAGTGGCTTTTTCTTCTACTCAATTAAGAGGTAGTTGGGTTTTATCTAGTATTGAATATTCTAAAGTTGGAAATTATAAAGCTACTTTATTTAACGATAGCAGTAAGGATTGTTTTGTTGGGAGTCAATGGAATTTAATTGCCAACAATTATAGCGGAGAATATATTCTAAATTCTGGTGATGATTGCCAACCAGGTTCTAGGAAAATTATTTGGGATGTGGTTCAAGTAGATAACAAAAATTATTTTCAGTTTAAAAAAATAATACAGGATGTTAAAGCTAAAAACATTCAATCTGGTTATAGGCTAAAAATTGATAGTTTAGATTCAAACACAATTATAATGAGCCAAGATACTTTCATAGAAAACAGTGCTATACAACTAATCTATACTTTCGTTAAATCTAAATAACCAATAAAAATTAAATAAAATCATGAAACAAATTAATTTCAAATTCATTTACATAATTAGCTTTTTGTTAGTTATATCAAGTTGTAAAACATTAGAAAAAACAAATAACAAACAAAGAGGTGCCGGAATTGGGGCGCTATTAGGTGGTATTGCTGGTGCAGTAATTGCAAATAACACGGGTGGAAAAAGTGAAGTGGGTGCAATTATTGGATCTGTTGTAGGCGGAGTTGCTGGTGGATTAATTGGCAACAAAATGGATAAGCAAGCTAAGGAAATAAAAGAGGCTTTGCCTGGTGTAGACGTAGTTAAAATAAATGATGGCGAGGGTTTACAAGTTGTATTAGATGAATCGAGTGATGGTATAAAATTTGCTACTAATTCTTCTAGCCTTCAGCCTTCTGCTTTAGTAAATATTAAAAAACTAGCCACAATATTTTCTACAAACGCTGATACAAATTTAACTATAATTGGACATACGGATGATGTGGGTGAGGATAATTACAACCTTCAACTTTCTCTAAGAAGAGCAACCTCTGTTGTAAATAACCTAACTAGTAACGGAGTTTCTGCAAGTAGATTAACAAAAAAAGGACTTGGTGAAACACAGCCCAAAGCACCAAACATTAATGCAGAAAACAGAGCGCTAAACAGAAGAGTTGAAATTTTTATTACACCAAACGAAAAATTAATTAACGAAGCTAAGGGTAATAACTAAGAACCACTTCTAAAATTTAAGTTAACGAATTAAATAATTATCCCTGCAAATGTAAAAGATTTGTGGGGATTTTTGTTTTTGTTTACCCGCTATACATACTCTTTACTAAAATATTAGAACCTAAAAAAAATAAGTGTATTTATCTCATTATCATTTATTAAGTAATAAAAGAATATACCTAATAGAAAATAAATACTTTATCTTTTTAATTAAATTTATTGCTTTAAATTTGATTACAATTTTTTTATAACACATTTAAAATGTCTAAAGACTCTGAAATCATAAAATCAAGTATCAAAAAAGAAATGATACTTTTTGAAAATAAATTTTATGATTCTATAAAAAGCGATGTTCCGCTTTTAAAAAAAATTAATCACTACATATCAAGCAGAAAAGGCAAACAAATGCGCCCCATACTTGTTCTTTTATCTGCAAAACTAATTGGCGAAATAAATGATAAAACCTATAGAGTGGCCTGCCTAATTGAGTTAACACACACAGCCTCTCTTGTACATGATGATGTGGTGGATGATAGTAATTTAAGAAGGGGTTTATTTTCAATAAATTCTTTGTGGAATAATAAAATAGCAGTTCTTGTGGGTGATTATTTCTTGGCAAAATGTTTGATTCTTGCTTCTGAAAACGATTTAAGTTTATTAAAATTATTTTCGAGAGTAATTTCGGAAATGAGCGAAGGAGAACTCCTTCAGCTAGAAAAATCTAGGTTACTTGATATAAATGAAGAAGAATATTTAGAGGTTATAAGAAAAAAAACCGCCACCTTAATTGGTTCTTGCTGCGAACTTGGAGCAACTTCTGTATCTGATGACAAAGAACTTATACAAAAAATGTATGAATTTGGTGAAAATATGGGAATGGCTTTCCAAATAAAAGATGATTTATTTGATTACGAAAAAACCAATATTATTGGAAAACCCATTGGTATAGATATAAAAGAACAAAAAATGACCTTACCTTTAATCTATTCCATTAGTAAAGCCAATAAAAAAGAAAAGGAGTGGTTATTAGATTCTGTTAAAAAATACAATAAAAACCAAAAGAGGGTTAATGAAGTTGTTGATTTTATTAAATTAAATGGAGGTTTAGAATATACCAAGTCTAAAATGATTGAGTATAAAAATAAAGCAAAATTAATATTAAACGATTTCTCGGATAATGAAGCAAAAAAATCATTAGAAAAATTACTAGATTATGTAATTGATAGAAAGTTCTAATTAGTAATTATTATTTTTGCATCTTTGAGAAATTATTAAAATTAATGTTGAAAGAAATAAAAAGAATAAAAGCGTTTGATTATTTAGAAATAGGAGAAGGTCATCCGATAGTTCTTTTACATGGTTTAATGGGTGGATTAAGTAATTTTGAAAAATCTATTAAAGTTTTATCTCAAAAATACCGAGTAATTGTACCAAAAATTCCTTTTTATAACCTACCAGTTGCAGAATCTACTGTTGAAAATATTTCATTAAAATTTTTAGAATTTTTACAATTACTTACAGACGAACCCGTTATTCTTATAGGCAATTCTATTGGTGGGCATATTGCTCTACTCACAGCAATAAACAACCCAACCATAATAAAAGGCTTAATTTTAACAGGTAGTTCTGGGTTATATGAAAAATCTTTTGGAGATACTTTTCCTAAAAGAGGTAATTATGATTATGTTAAAGGAAAATCTAGCGAAATATTTTACGATCCTTCTACCGCCACCAAAGAATTAGTAGATGAGGTTTATGCAACTGTAAATGATAAAGAAAAAGCAATTAGAACGCTTTATATTGCCCGAAGTGCTATAAACAATAATTTAGAAGAGTATTTAAATAAAATAGAAATACCCGTTTGTTTAATCTGGGGAAACCAAGATTCTGTAACCCCACCAGAAGTTGCTATAAAGTTGAATAAACTTATAAAAAATTCTACTCTAAGTTGGATAGATAAATGCGGCCACGCAGCAATGATGGAGCAACCTGATTTTTTTAATACACTGGTATTAAAATGGTTGGAAGAAACTCTCCATAAATAAAATTTGGATTCATGAATATTCAATCATCAATTTTTATTAAAAGTAGTGCGCATTGGAACGAATGTCCAGATGATAATAAACCAGAATTTGCTTTTATAGGTAGGTCTAATGTAGGTAAATCTAGTTTAATTAATTATTTGATAGATAAAAAAGGTCTTTCAAAAATATCAAATACCCCAGGGAAAACCAAAACTATAAATCATTTTTTAATAAACGAACAATGGTATTTGGTAGATTTACCTGGTTATGGTTACGCTAAAGTATCTAAAGACCTTCGAGAAAAATTTTCTATCCAAATTACTAATTATATTATAAATAGGAAAAACCTAATCAGTTTGTTCTTATTGATTGACTCTAGGCACGAACCCCTTGTAAAAGATTTAGAATTTATGACTTGGTTAAATGAAAATAATATCTGCTTTACAATTATTTTCACAAAATTAGATAAACTAAACAAAGGAGATTCTGTTAAAAATATAGAAACTTATAAAAATAAATTACTTGAAACTTGGGAAGAAACCCCACTATTTTTTATTAGCTCTTCCACAAAAAAAATTGGTAAGGAATTAATTATAAATTACATAAACAACACCTTTAAAGAATTAAACTTTAAGTTCAAAAAGACTTAAAATAAAATATTCTAACTAATAAATTATATAAACTTAAAATCATTATAATGAATAATAACATTCAAAACACTACAGATTTTAAAAAGTTTATAAAAACCAGATGGTTGGTTTCATTACTATTAACAACCTTAATGCTTACTTTTTATTTTGGTTTTATAATTACCATTGCTTACTTTCCAAATTTATTAGCTATTAAAGTTTTTAATGAATTAAACATTGGAATTACATCAGGCATTTTTCTAATACTTTTTGCTTGGATTCTAACTGGGGTATATATTTTTTGGGCAAACAATTTTTACGATAAAAAAGCAACCCACTTTAAAAAATTAATTAAGTGATTTATATCAATCTATTTCAGAGTACTTTAGGTCAAACAAATATTTTATCCTTGGTAATATTTATAGTTTTTGTTTTTTTAACGTTCTATATAACCTACTGGGCAGCAAAAAAAACAAATTCTAGTTCGGAATTCTACGCAGCTGGTAGAAACATATCTGGTTTCCAAAATGGTATGGCTTTGGCAGGAGATTATATGAGTGCGGCTTCCTTCTTAGGTATAGCTGGAATGGTTGCTTTAAATGGTTTTGATGGATTAATATACTCTATAGGATTTTTAGTAGGCTGGCCATTGGTAATGTTCTTAGTAGCAGAACCTTTAAGAAATTTAGGGAAATATACATTTGCCGATGTAGTTGCCTATAGATTAAAACAAAAACCAGTTAGAATAGCCTCTTCCATGGGCTCTTTAATTACCATTGTATTTTATTTAATTGCACAAATGGTAGGTGCTGGTGCTTTAATTAAAGCACTCTTTGGAATACCTTATGAATTAGCAGTTGTTTTAGTTGGCATTGTAATGACTTGTTATGTAGTATTTGGTGGAATGCTTGCAACCACTTGGGTACAAATAATAAAAGCCGGATTATTACTTGGCGGAGCAACTTTAATTGTAATTCTTACTTTGTATCAATTTGATTTTAATGTAATAAAACTTTTTTCTAAAGCCACTTCTCTATACGGAGAAAAAATATTAATGCCAGGCAGCTTTATAAAAAATCCGTTAGATGCAATTTCTCTAGGTATAGCCTTAATGCTTGGAACAGCAGGACTACCACATATTTTAATGCGTTTCTATACGGTGCCTGATGCAAAACAAGCAAGAAAATCTGTTTTTATAGCAACTGGTTTTATTGGTTATTTTTATATTTTAACCTTTATAATTGGTTTTGGAGCCATGGTTTTAGTTGGGCAAGATGTAATTAGTGGAAAAACGGGAAGCATAGGAGACAAAGGCGGAAACATGGCTGCATTGTTTCTGGCCGAATTTACCGGAGGAACCGCTTTTCTTGGATTTATTGCCGCAGTGGCTTTTACTACTATTTTAGCTGTAGTTGCTGGCTTAACACTCTCTGGCGCTTCAACCATCTCTCACGACATTTATGTAAATGTATTTAAAAAAGGAGTTTCTGATGAGGTTGGCGAAGTAAAAGTAGCCAAAATAGCCACACTGGCTCTAGGCATTTTTTCAATTATTTTAGGATTATGTTTTAAGGGTCAAAATGTAGCTTTTATGGTTGGATTAGCATTTTCTATTGCTGCAAGTGCAAATTTTCCAGCTTTATTTTTATCTATTTTTTGGAAAAAATTTACAACTAACGGAGCTCTAGCAGGAATCTACCTTGGTATGATTTCATCCATAGTTTTAATTATATTGAGTCCGACCGTTTGGGTAGATCTATTTGGAAATACCAATAGCATTTTTCCTTTAAAAAACCCTGCAATAATTTCTATGCCACTTTCTTTTTTAGCTTCAATAATTGTTTCTTTAATTAAAAAAGAACCTAAATCTGAAGAAATTTTTCTAAAAGAACAAGTTAGAACCTATTTAGGAGTGGGTGCCGAATAATTCTTTTTTATTTATTCTTTCAATAAAAAAGGCAGGAAATAATTAATTATTTCCTGCCTTTTGAAGGGTAAGTTTAAGAATATATTTTTTATTTCATTAAATCAAATCGATCAAGATTCATTACCTTATTCCAAGCTGTAATAAAATCTATAATAAATTTTTCTTTAGAATCGTTGCTGGCATAAACCTCTGCAATGGCTCTTAACTCAGAATTAGAGGCAAAAATTAAATCTACTCTTGTTGCCGTCCATTTAAGCATATTGGTTGCTGAATCTCGCCCTTCAAAAATTTCTTTTTTATCGTCAATCGCTTTCCAAGTAGTTCCCAGTTCTAATAACTTCACAAAGAAATCATTTGTTAGCTTGTCTTTATCAGAAGTTAAAATACCGTGTTTAGACCCATTAAAATTGGTTTGTAAAGACCTCATGCCGCCTATTAAAACAGTCATTTCTGGTACGGTTAAAGACAAAAGTTGTGCTTTGTCTACCAATAAAGTTTCGGTAGGAATGCTATAGGTATTCTTTGTATAATTCCTAAACCCATCTGCAATTGGTTCTAATAAACCAAAAGAAGCCACATCGGTTTGTTCTTGCGAAGCATCCATTCTACCAGCAATAAAAGGAACTTTTGTATTAAAACCCGAATTTTTTATAGCTTCTTCAACCCCTACATTTCCTGCTAATACAATTAAATCTGCTAAAGAAATTTTTGCATTAATTGATTTGTTGTTAAATGTTGTTTGTATCTCTTCTAATTTAGCTAGTACTTTTGCTAATTGTGTTGGATTATTTACTTCCCAATTTTTTTGAGGTGCTAATCTAATTCTTGCTCCGTTTGCCCCACCTCTTCTATCTGATTTTCTAAAAGTAGAAGCCGATGCCCATGCGGTTGAAACCAGTTCGCTTATACTTAGGTTTGAATTTAAAATAGCTGCTTTTAAAAAAACAATATCTTTTTCGTTTACTAGCATATGGTTTAAAGCGGGTATGGGATCTTGCCAAAGCAGATCTTCTTTTGGTGCTTCTGGTCCTAAATAGGTTGATTTTGGCCCCATATCTCGGTGTGTTAATTTAAACCAAGCCTTTGCAAATGCTTCGTTAAAACTTTGTGGGTTTTCTAAAAATTTTCTTGATATTTTCTCGTAAACGGGATCAAATCTCATAGATAAATCTGTAGTTAACATGGTGGGTTTATGCTTTTTTTCTTTTTCAAAGGCATCTGGTATAATTTGGTCATTTGTTTTTGCTACCCATTGTTTTGCTCCAGCCGGACTTGTAGTTAGCTCCCATTCGTACTTAAATAGTATATTAAAATAATCCTGGCTCCATTTAGAAGGAGTTGTAGTCCAAGTAACTTCTAATCCAGAAGTAATTGCATCTTTACCCTTACCAGACTTGTAACTACTTTTCCAACCTAATCCTTGCTCCTCTGTTGGAGAAGCCTCCGGATCCACTCCAACATTTTTAGCATCGCCAGCTCCGTGTGTTTTACCAATGGTATGCCCACCAGCTATTAAAGCAACTGTTTCCTCATCATTCATTCCCATTCTACCAAAGGTTTCTCTAATATCTAATGCTGCTAATTTTGGATCGGGGTTACCATTTGGGCCCTCTGGATTAACATAGATTAATCCCATTTGAACGGCTGCTAAAGGTTTTTCTAATTGTCTACCATTGGAGTATCTTTTATCCTCTAACATTTTGTTTTCAGCCCCCCAATACACATTGTTTTCTGGCTCCCATACATCTGTTCTACCACCTGCAAATCCAAAAGTTTTAAAACCCGAGTTTTCTAAGGCTACATTTCCGGTTAAAATCATTAAATCTGCCCAAGAAATTTTATTTCCATATTTTTGTTTAATAGGCCAAAGAAGTCTTCTGGCTTTGTCTAAGTTGCCGTTATCTGGCCAACTATTTAGTGGCGCAAAGCGTTGTTGCCCCAATCTAGAGCCTCCTCTTCCGTCGCCAGAGCGATATGTTCCAGCGCTATGCCATGCCATTCTAATAAATAAACCCGAATAATTACCAAAGTCGGCAGGCCAAAATTCGCTAGAATTAGTCATTAAACCATTTAGGTCTTTTTTTAAAGCAACATAATCTAGGGTTTTAAAAGCTTTATAATAATCAAAATTAGTATCCATAGGGTTTGATAATTGCGAATTTACCCTTAGTACACTTAAATCTAATTGATTAGGCCACCAATCTTGGTTCTTAAATATTTTTGATTTTTTTTCTATCTCAATATTTGAAACGTTTTTTTCTTTCTTTTTGTCAAATCCAAACGGACAACCGCCCTTAGAGGTTGTTTTTTCTTGTGCAAAAAATGTTGAAGTAGAAAGAAAAACTAAGGTGTAAAAAAAAATTATTTTCATCATATGTGTAGTTTTTAATTAAATTAAAAATATTTAAACTAAAAGAAATTTTACAGCATAAATAATCTTATATCTCTATTGCGTAATAATATAAGTCTATTTGTTATTCTAACTTACAAAAAACTAATTTTAAAATAGCATTTAAAAAAATGGGATTTTATCTTGAAGTTATTTCTATAAAACAATTGTATTATATTTGAGGTGTAATAAACTATTCTAAACTATGAGCTTAAAAAAGGTGCAAACCCAAGTAGATGAGTGGATTAAAAATCATGGGGTTAGGTATTTTAACGAACTAACCAATATGGCTCAATTAACCGAAGAGGTTGGTGAGGTGGCAAGAATTATTGCCAGAAGATATGGCGAACAATCTGAAAAAGAATCTGATAAAAACAAAGATTTAGCCGAAGAGCTAGCTGATGTTATTTTTGTTGCCGTTTGCTTGGCCAACCAAACAGGTGTAGATTTAGAAAGTGCATTTAATAAAAAATTGAAGTTGAAAACAGAAAGAGACCACGACCGTCACCACAATAACGAAAAACTTAAGTAGTGAATTATTTATCGGTAAATCATCCAACAGGAGAAATAAAAGAAAATACGCATTTAGCCATTTCTGGCTCTAAAAGTGAAAGTAACAGAGTTTTAGTATTAAGGGCTTTACTAAAAGGAAACCCGCTAGCAGTTTATGGTTCATCTAATTCGGAAGATACCCAATTAATGGAAGAGGCTTTAGAATCAACAGAAAAAACAATAGATATTCACCATGCGGGTACAGCTATGCGTTTTTTAAGCGCCTATTTTGCCATACAAGAAGGCAGGGAAACCATACTTACAGGCTCTTCTAGAATGAAGGAAAGACCAATTGGTATTTTAGTAGATGCATTAAAGCAATTGGGTGCAGACATTGAATATATGGAAAAAGAGGGGTTTCCACCATTAAAAATTATTGGTAAAAAACTAACAAATAATAAAGTAACTCTTTCTGCTAATGTAAGCAGCCAATATATTTCTGCTTTAATGCTAATAGGCATTACTTTCGAGAATGGATTAACCATTCAATTAGACGGAAACATTACTTCTTTGCCGTATTTAAATATGACTATTGAAATGTTAAAAGATTTTGATATTGAAGTAGAATGGAAAGGAAATACAATCTATATTAAAAATAGAGACTTAAAAAACTTACAAAAAAGAAAAGGATTAATACTCTCAAAGAATGTTTATATAGAGTCAGACTGGAGTTCGGCTTCATACATGTATAGCATAGTGGCATTAGCGAAACAAGGTGATTTACAGCTTAGAACTTTTTATAACAATAGTTTACAGGGGGATAAGGAGTTAGTAAATATTTATGAAAAATATTTTAATGTAGGAACTTATTTTTTTGAAAGCCAATTAGTTGGAGAACCACCTCAGATTAAATTGTTTAGATTTAAAAGGCACATAGCTCAAAGGATAGAACTAGACTTAAATAATTGTCCGGATATTGCCCAAACCATTATGGTAACAGCCGTTGGTTTAAAAATACCCTATATTCAATTAACCGGTTTACACACCCTAAAAATAAAAGAAACAGATAGGTTATTTGGTATGCAACAAGAGTTGTTGAAGGTTGGTGCAATTACAGAAATAAACGAAGATTCAATAACGCTTATTCGGTACCAAGAATTACCACAAGTAGCTACTATAAAAACCTATAACGACCACAGAATGGCTATGTCTTTTGCGCCTTTAGCATTAAAAGGAATTAAATTAAGTATAGAAAACCCAGATGTGGTTAATAAATCTTACCCTAATTTTTGGAAGAATTTAGAGCAATTAAATTTTGATTTAAGTTAAACAGAAGAAATTCTTCTGGCGGTTATATATCTTTTTGCCCAATATTCGCTCTCTAAAGATGTTCTTACAACGCCCTTAGAAGAAGAAGAGTGAATAAAATACGGAATCCCATCTACTATCTCGCTAATTATTCCAACATGAGAAATACCACCTCTAGTATTAAAGAAAACTAAATCTCCTTGTTTTAGTTCTTCTTTTTTAACAACAAACCCCATTGTTGCTTGCACACTCGATTTTCTTGGAATACTAAAGCCAGTAGATTCAAAAATTTTTTGAATGAATGCAGAGCAATCAATGCCATTGATACCAGTGCCTCCAAATTTGTAGGGCGTGCCAATTAAATTTTTTGCTTCAGCTAAAACAGTATGTGTAAAATCTTTATTGTATGTTTTTATTTTATTAATTCCATCTACCATTATTTCAGTAGCAATATCTTTGTATTCTGATAAAAATGGTTTTGTTTTGTCTAATTGGTTAGCCTTATTTTTATTTCTAGAATTATTTGCACTAATTATAATAGAATCTATCTTATTTAAAGCTAAATCATCAGTTTTATTAAATTTAGTTGGAATAGAGTCTTTTAAGAAATTAAAATCAGATTCAGCGTTTTTTAAACCTATGAACGCCGATATGTAATATGTGGTTTTATTGTCTGGTGCCTTTTTTGCTTCTAAACATAGGGTGTTTAAAAAAAACCAGATAACAATAATAGAATAATAAATATTAAATATTTTCACAAACTTATAAATAGTATTAAATAACCAACAATAAACTTAATATGTTTTTAAAGATAAAAAATATTTTTCATTAAACAAATTTGCATAAATAATAAAATATATTAACTTTGCATTCCAATTAGTAATTAATGGCCCATTCGTCTATCGGTTAGGACATCAGGTTTTCATCCTGAAAAGAGGGGTTCGACTCCCCTATGGGCTACAAAAAAAAGTGTTAAAGTAATATGGCAAATCATAAGTCGGCAATAAAGAGAATTAGACAAAACGAAAGAAAAAGAATTAGCAACAAGTATTATCACAAGTCTGCTCGTACTGCTATTAGAAATATAAGAAGCGAAAAAGACAAATCTATAGCAGAAAAAAACTTAGCAGATGTTATCTCTAAAATAGATAAACTAGCTAAAAAGAATATTATACACAAAAATAAAGCGGCAAATCTTAAAAGTAAGCTAACTAAATTAGTGGCTGCTCTATAAATTATTAGGTATTTATTTTTACTTAATTTATTTAAAAATCTATTTTTTTTTTATAAAATAGATTTTTTTTGCTTTTATTATATTTATAGACTTTCTAGAATTAAATACGCTTCAAATAAAAGCTTAAAACAACAAACATTAAAACCTTTCCATATTTAAAAAAATATTATGTAAATTTTATAAAATATTTTTTACATGATAAGATCCAATATTCATAAACTAAATAAACTTTATGACGTAATTATTGTGGGTGGAGGCATAACAGGATGTGCTATGGCTTACGAGGCGGCTTCTAAAGGATTGAATGTTATTTTGTTTGAAAAAGATGATTTTGGTCACGCTACCTCTTCTGCTACTTCTAAATTAATACATGGTGGACTACGTTATTTAAAAAACTTTGAGTTTGATTTGGTGAGAGAATCACTAGAAGAACGTAAAGTACTAGGCAATATAACACCAAACTTGGTTAGCCCATTGCGTTTTATTATTCCAAATTACGACGAAAGCTTTTTAGAAAAAATTTTGCTTCAAACGGCACTTTTTTTCTACGATGTGCTTTCTTTTGATAAAAATAATGTTCAACTAGAAGATAACAAACTGCCCAATCATAAAACCATATCGCTAGAAGAAATTCTAAAAGAAGAACCTACTATAAAAAAAGAAAATCTCCAAGGAGCTGTTGCTTATTACGATTATCAAAACACCAATCCAACCAGAATGCACATGGCTTTTCTTCTTTCTGCTTGGGAAAAAGGAGCTATTGCAATGAATTACACAGCGGTTAAAAAAATTATAAAAACCACTACTAATGAAGTTGTGGGTGTTGAGGTGTACGATTCTATTGAAAATAAATCTTTTTCTTTTTTATCTAAAATAGTTATTAACTGTGCTGGACCCTGGAGCGACAAGGTTTTGTCTTTAACCGGAAAAGAGAAAGAAGAAAAAGGAAAAATTATTCGTTCTGAAGGGGTACACCTTATTACCAAAAAATTAATAAATAAAAACGCATTGGCTTGTCAGACCGATGAGGGAGATCATTTATTAATTATACCTTGGCGAGACCATACTATTATTGGTACAAATGACCGTGCTTTTAAAGGAAATCCTGATGAATACAAGGTGCAAAAAGAAAGTATAGATGAAATTTTAAATAAGGCTAACAAATATTTTTCTCCGGTAGATAAACCACTTACTTACAAAGATATTTTATATGCCTATGGCGGATTAAGACCTCTTTCTGAAGAAGCAGACAAGGATTCTTATAACACCTCTAGAAAATACGAAATTGTGGATGGAGAAAAAATTGGCTTACCTGGACTGATTACCGTTAAAGGAGGTAAGTATACCACCTCTAGAAATTTGGCGGAAACAACCATCTCTATGCTGCAAAAAAAAGGATTTACGCTAACTCCTTTCGACACAAAAAAACATAAACTAGTGGGTTGTAGAATAAATGAAACAGAAACTCTATTAAAAAAACTAAAAAATAGATTTACTATTTTGTTTACAGATAATACCTATTTATACTATGCCACACTTTATGCAGAGTTGGCACACCACATATTGGAATTAGCCGAAAAAGACCAAAAACTTAGACAAACCATTACCCACGATGGCGAAATTTTAGCAGAAGTAAAATATGTGATACAAGAAGAAATGCCACAAACCCTTTTAGATATACTTATTAGAAGAACTGCCATTGGCGATTTAGGTAAACCCTCTAAAGCAGTCTTAGCGCTTGTTGCGAATTTAGCAAGTGAAGAATGGAATTGGGATGAAAACAGAATACAAAAGGAATTAGAACTAGTTGAAGCACATTACAAACTTCCTGTTTAAAAAAAACCATACCTAGTTTACATAAATATAAAATAAGTGATTAAAAATAACTTATTTTATTATGAGATGTTAATTAATG
>JBGSBU010000007.1:0-22824 GCA_041730375.1 Solirubrobacteraceae bacterium | reverse complement strand
GCATTCAATTAATCGGTTAATTAAATTTTTAATTAAGTATAATATGTAATAACCTACAATATTTCTATCTTTATTTACGTTTGAATCTGTATAGTAATTATTATAAATTAAATTAATTATTTTAAGAATATCTAAAACATTTTTATCTTTTATATTATTAATAATAGAATCTGGATTATCAGTTTTATATTCATAAGTAATATTATCAATATAACAAATTTTTTTAGCATAAAAATTTGTTTCGAAAAACCATAATTCATCTTCGTGTAAAAGATTTTTTTGGAATTTTAAATTAGTTTCTTTTAAAAAGCAATTTTTATAAAGTCTATTTTGCGCTACTGGTATTAGAGAATTTTCAATTGCATATTTAAGTGCATCTAACCTATTATTTATTTTCCAGTTTTTTATTTTTGGATGATCTAAGATATGCTGAATAGTATTATTTTTCATTGCTGAGGTTTTCCCAACAATAATATCCCAATTATCATTACTTAGTTCTTTAACGAGAAGTTCTAAACAATTTTCTGCCATTATATCATCAGAATCTAAAAAAAATAAATAATCACCTTTTGATTTTTCAATTCCAGTGTTCCTAGTTGTTGAAAGTCCTTTATTTTCTTGACTTAAAAACGAAAATTTTTCATTTTTTTTTGTGAACTCTTGTATGTGTTGTAGACTATTATCTGTAGACCCATCGTTTATTACCAAGCATTCCCAATTTTGGTATGTTTGATTTTTAACGGATAAAAGAGTATTAATTATATATTTTTGAGCATTATAACATGGTACAATAATTGAAACTAAAGGTTTATTAATATTCAATACTTTTTTTTATTTAATTTAATTAATTTGTAAAATAGGTGTGGAAAATATATAAATAATCTTAGAAAAACGAAGTGCTCTAAATTTAATTTAGTTATATCTTTATTTAGATAGTGTCTTAATTCTTTTCTTACTGTTTCAAGTTCTTTAGGTAAAAAATTAATATTTATTTGTCTAATTATTTTTTTAATACTATTAAAGCAATCACTTAAAGTATTTTTTAATATTTTTTTTTCTGTTTTACTATCAAATTTATAATTCTTAGAAAAAAGAAACATTTCATTTTTTGTAATTATAAATTCATATTGTCTCAAAATTTCTTTTGAATTGGAATTACTATTTTGAAAATAAACATAGTTATATATTTTTTGATTACTTCTAACTATTTTATTAGCTACAGAAAATATTTTATAGTTTGTTGCTAGATCTTCAAAATGAGTAATATTTTCTGGGTATTTAATGTTTTTGAATAGAGATTTTTTAAAAATTTTCATCCATGGAAAGCTTTTGAGTTCTTTATCTAAAAAAATTAACTTCAAGGCTTCTTCTGATTTAAGTAATTCTATTTTTTCATTAAGCTGTTTTGGTTTTTTTAAATAATCTTCAACAGTAAAAACATAATTAACTTCACCAATACTAATATCAGCATCATACTTTACTAAATTGTTAATTAATAACTCTACATAATTATCTTCAACCCAATCATCACTATCTACGAAACAGATATAATCGCTAGTTGATAATGATATTCCTTTATTTCTAGTAAAGCCAATTCCTTTATTTTCTTGCTTTATGTAAATAATTCTTGTGTCTTTTTCAAGATAATCCTTACATATAGCTTCACTTTTATCACTAGATCCATCATTTATTAATATAATTTCAATATTTTTATAAGTCTGATTAACAACACTTTCTAAACATTTTACTAAAGTTTTTTCAGCATTATAAATTGGAATAATTACACTTACTTTATGTTGTTCTGTATTCATTTTTGATATTGATTTAGGAAGTTTGTAACCATTAACTTTTTATCTTAAAATATTTAATATAAAATGTTGGCAAATATATAATTAAAAGTAATTTTAAAAAGTTTTTTATTCCTATAGCAAATACACTCATTTTTAAGTAGTATTTTAATTTTTGAACCAACAATTTAAATTCATAAGTATAATTTTTAAAGTTTGTATTGCTAATTATTTTGTTTGTTGAATTAAATAGTTCTCTCAAAGTTTTTTTCATTAGCAAAGTTCTATAGTTAAAATCAAAAGTATAATCCTGTGAAGCAAGATACAATTCATGGGTACCATTAAAATAATTAAAATAATTTTGAATCAATTTTCCATTAGAATTACTATTAGGGAAATAAACATAATTATAAATTTTTTGATTGCTAATTACAATTTTTTTAGATTTAGAAAATAGTTTGTAAGTTGTTGCCATATCTTGAAAAGTATTCATGTTTTCGGGGTAAAATACATTCTCAAACAAAGATTTTTTATATATTTTCATCCACGCATAACTCCTAATTTCTTGGTCTAAAAATATTAATTTTAGTGATTCGTTAGTATCAATTATTTTTATTTCCTCTTGTATATTTACTTGGCTATTTAAATAATCATCAACAGTAAATACATAATTAACCTCGCCCACACTAATATCCGCATCATGGGTTAACAAATTTGTTAAGAGTAGTTCTACATAATTTTCTTCAACATAATCATCAGAATCTATAAAACAAATATAATCTGTGGTAGATAATTTAATTGCAACATTTCTGGTAAAAGCTAAACCGCTATTTTTTTGTTTGTGGTAAACAAACCTAGAATCCTGGTCTAAGTATTTTTTTATAATAACTTCACTTTTATCACTAGATCCATCATTTATTAATATAATTTCAATATTTTTATAAGTCTGATTAACAACGCTTTCTAAACATTTTACTAAAGTTTTTTCAGCATTATAAATTGGTATAATTACACTTACTTTATTATTTGAATTGTCTATTTTCATTAGTTTTAACACCTCACCTCTCATACTCATCCTCTAACCTAATAATATCGTCTTCGCCAAAATAAGTGCCAGTTTGTACTTCAATAAAAACCAGCGGTTTGTCTGTTGGGTTCATAATTCTGTGTTTGTTTCCTTGAGGTATAAAGATGCTCTCGCCATAGTTAAGTTGTATTTCCTCGCCTTCTAAAATAACTAGGGCTTTGCCTTCAACAACAATCCAATGTTCTTGGCGGTGATGGTGGTATTGGTAAGATAGTTTTTGCCTTGGTCTAACTTCTATCCGTTTTAACTTGTAGTTGGGCTCGTCTTTTAGTACATAGTACTTACCCCAAGGGCGTTCGCCAATTTCTAAGTAATTATTATTCATAATCTTACGTTTTTTATAGAAAATCTACTCCTAATTCTTGTAATTTAACTAGTTGTGCATATTTACCCGCTTTTTCTATTAAAGATTGGTGGGTGCCTTGTTCTATTATTTCTCCTTTTTCAAACACCAATATTTTATTGGCTTTTTGAATGGTAGCTAACCTATGGGCAATAACTACAGAGGTTCTGCCTTTCATAAGTTCTTCTAAAGCCATTTGCACGGCTTTTTCTGATTCTGAGTCTAAGGCAGAAGTAGCCTCGTCTAAAATTAATAATTGAGGGTTGGTTAAAACCGCCCTAGCAATAGAAATTCTTTGTTTTTGTCCGCCAGAAAGTAAGTTTCCAGCATCTCCAATAGAGGTTTCGTATCCGTTAGGCAGCTGCTCGATAAAATCGTGGGCATAGGCTATTTTTGAGGCTTCTACTACCTCTTCGAAAGAAGCATTGGGTTTGCCAAGTAGAATGTTGTTTTTAATAGAATCGTTAAACAACAAGGGTTCTTGGGTTACCATGCCAATTAATCCTCTGTAAGAATTTAGTGTAATATTTTTTATGTTTTCTGAATCTAACGTAATAGAACCACTTGTAACATCGTAATACCTAGCTAATAAACTAGAAACAGAAGATTTTCCACCACCAGAAGCACCCACCAAAGCCACTACTTCTCCTTTTTTAATGGTAAAATTTAACTCTTTAAACAATAAGGTATTTGGGTTGTAACCAAAATTAACGTTATTAAAAGTAAGTTCGTGGTTAAAATTATGAATGGTTTTAGCGTTTGGAAGATCGGTAATTTCAATATTCGCATCTATTAATTCAAAAACTCTTTGTGCATTTACGCGGGTAGTATTAATTCCGTTTAAAGAGGTTACTAATGTTTTTGCAGGTTCAATTACTTGATAAAACAAAGAAATAAAAAAAAGAAAAGTTTCGCCTTCTAAAAATTGGCTATCACCATTTATAATTAAAACGCCGCCATACCACATTAACAATAAAATGCCAAAAGAACCAATTAATTCGCTTGTAGGCGAAGCTAATTCATAAATCCTACTGTATCTTCTCACCAATTTTCTAGCCATATCAGTTAGTTCATTGAACTGATTACTTCTTAGTTTTTCTGCTCTAAAAATTTTAATGATTTTATGCGCCGTTAAGGCTTCGTCTATTATTCCATTGTTTTTTGAGCTAAAATCCATTGCTTTAGACGACATAGATTTTAATCTTTTCCCAGTAATAGAGATAATACTACCCATAATAGGCAACACAACAAAAGTAAATAAAGATAATTTTGCGCTTATGGTGAACATGGCAATTAATGGAATAATAATGCCAATTGGGGCCCTTAAAATGGTTATAATAGAGCCTAAATAGGTAGTTTCTAACACAGCCGTGTCGCCTGTTATTCTAGCCATTAAATCGCCTTTTGTATGGGTATTGTAAAAGCTGGTGGGTAAATGCAATATTTTCTGAAAAACAGCTTTCCTAATTTCGGTAGAAAATCCGGTTCTTAAACTAACCAAGTAATATTCGCCCATGTATCTAAAGAAATTTCTTAAAAAGAAAAGAAAAAATCCAGCTAAACAGACTAAACCAAGAATTTTTACTGCACCAAAATTATTAATTAGGTAGTACATAAATTCGTAGAAATAATCTTTGGTAGAAATATCCGAATTAAAATTTGGCAAAGAAGTAACTTTTTTGATGTTTCTATCGAATAATATTTTTAAAATGGGAATTAAAGCTAACATACTAAAAATAGAAAAAACAGAGTACAAAGCATTAAAAAGAATAGCTAAAAAGAATGGTTCTTTATAGGGTTTTGCAAAAAAAACTATTCTTTTAAAGTAGTTGAACATACAGGTATTTTAAAGAACCAAGTTAATAATTTTAATTTAAAAGTTTGGTGTTCAAATCTATTTTCAATAAGTAAGCTCTATTTTTATAGGAAAAAATCTAAAGGCAAGGTAGTTTTTCTTGTTAAATTAAGTGATTGTCACTTAACTTTTAAAACAGATTCTTTGGTTTTCAACTTAGAGTAACTAAATTTTTATTAGTTTTGCAACCACTTAAAATGAGTAAAAAAAATAGCGTACAAGATTTTTTACAAGACTACAAAACAAATAGTTATGTGGAAAAAATAATGGAGTGGTTTGGTAAGCCTAATTCAAACCAATCTGTACACCTAAAAAACCTGTTGGGTTCTTCTCAAAGCATATTTTTAAGCATACTTTTTAAAGAAAATATTGGTACTATTTTATTAATTGCTAAGGATAAAAAAAATGCCAATTATTTACTGAACGATTTAGAGTTGTTTTTGCCCAAAGAATCTATTTTATATTTTCCAGAATCTTACAAAATTCCATATGAAATAGAAACGGTACAAAATTCTAATATTGTATTGAGGGCCGAGGTGTTAAACAAAATGGCTAATTCTAACGAAAACCTAGTTGTAGTAACCTATCCAAAAGCCGTATCTGAAAAAGTTATTAGTAAAAATACGTTAGAAAAAAACACGCTACAATTAACGGTTGGCGACAAAGTTTCTACTGCTTTTATTACAGAAACACTTTTTGAATATCAATTTCTGCGTGTAGATTTTGTTTCTCAACCCGGAGAATTTTCTGTGAGAGGCGGAATAATAGATATTTTTTCTTACGCCGCAAAAAAGCCCTTTAGAATTTCTTTCTTTGGCGATGAGGTAGAAAACATAAGAGTTTTTGAAATAGAAAGTCAGCTTTCTGTACAAAAAGTTAACAAAGCAGAAATTATACCCAATATTGAAGATAAAAATAGCAACGAACTTAGGTTAAGTTTTTTCGACTATTTTAAACAAAATAATTTGCTGTTTATACAAGATATAGAAGAGACAAAAGCAGAA
The DNA here is from genome assembly GCA_041730375.1 of Solirubrobacteraceae bacterium. Lineage (GTDB taxonomy): Bacteria > Bacteroidota > Bacteroidia > Flavobacteriales > Weeksellaceae > JBGSBU01. The sequence continues at coordinate 16,748 of JBGSBU010000007.1, read as the reverse complement.
TTAAAAAGCAACTACGAAAAAAGCGAGAAAAATTATGCTAATTTTAAAGATAATTTAATTACAAGGATTTCTCCTAAAGATTTGTTTATTAATGAAAATAAAATAGACAAACTTTCTAAATTTAAAATTATAGAATGTGGTTCTACTAATTACTTTAAAAATAGCGAAACCATAGAATTAAACTATTCTGTTCAACCTTCTTTTAATAACCAATTTCAGTTATTAGCAGAAAACATTAAAGAATTCCAAGATATTGGTTATAAAATCTATATTTTTTGTAACAGCGAAAAACAGTTCCATCGGTTCAATGAAATATTTGACGGATTAAGAATTGAAATTTCATTTAATCCAATTATTGCTTCTATACACGAGGGTTTTATAGACCACTCGCAAAAAATTATCACGTACACAGACCACCAAATATTTGGAAGAGCCCATAAGTATATAGAAAGAAATGCTTTTGCTAAAAGCGAATCGCTAACCTTAAAAGATTTAACAGATTTACAAGTGGGCGATTATGTTACCCACATAGACTTTGGTATTGGGCAATTTGCGGGTTTAAAAAAGATTGAAGTAAATGGTAAGTGGCAAGAAGCCATAAAATTAATTTATTTAAATAATGATTTGCTTTATGTAAACATTCACTCTTTACATAAAATAGCAAAATACAGCAGCAAAGATTCTAAAGTACCTAAAATAAATAAATTAGGTTCTCCGGCATGGAAGGCAATAAAGAATAAAACCAAGCAAAGATTAAAAGAAATAGCGTTTGATTTGCTTAAGCTTTATGCAAAAAGAAAAACAGAAAGAAGCTTTTCTTTCTCTGCAGATAACTATTTGCAGTATGAATTGGAATCGTCCTTTATTTACGAAGATACACCAGACCAAGTAAAAGCCACACAAGATGTAAAAGCCGATATGGAAAGCGATTTACCCATGGATAGGCTAATTTGTGGAGATGTAGGTTTTGGTAAAACAGAAATAGCTATTAGGGCTGCATTTAAAGCTGCAAACGACGGCAAACAAGTAGTAATTCTGGTACCAACCACCATTTTAGCTTTTCAGCATTATAGGTCTTTTTCGGCCAGATTAAAAGAATTCCCCGTTAAAGTAGATTATTTAAATCGCTTTAGAACTTCTAAAGACAGAAAAAGAATAATAGAAGAATTAGAAAATGGCAAGATTGATATTGTAATTGGAACGCATCAACTCATCAACCAATCAATTACTTACAAAGACATAGGCTTGTTGATTGTTGATGAAGAACATAAATTTGGAGTAGGGATTAAAGAGAAGTTAAAGAATCTAAAATCTAGTTTAGACACCTTAACGCTAACAGCAACGCCAATTCCTAGAACCTTGCAGTTTTCATTAATAGGTGCAAGAGACATGTCTTTAATTAAAACGCCACCACCCAATAGACAGCCTACAGAAACCGCTATTGTAAATTTTAGCGAAGAAAAAATAAGAGATGCTATCTTTTTTGAAATTCAAAGAGGCGGACAGGTTTATTTTATTAACAATAGAATAGAAAATCTACAACAAATAGCGGGTTTAATTCAAAGATTGGTTCCAGATACCAAAATAGCTTGGGCTCATGGACAAATGGAGGGCAATAAACTTGAATCTGTGTTTTTAGATTTTTTAGATAGAAAATTCGATGTATTGGTTTCTACCAGTATTATAGAAAGCGGATTAGACATTCCAACTGCAAATACCATTATTATTAACGATGCGCATAATTTTGGTTTAGCAGATTTGCACCAAATGCGTGGAAGAGTAGGAAGGTCTAATGTTAAAGCCTATTGTTATCTTATTTCTCCACCGGTTTCAGTTTTGTCTAACGAATCAAAAAAAAGACTTCAAGCCATAGAAGATTTTTCTGATTTAGGTTCTGGGTTTTTTATTGCCATGAAAGATTTAGAGATTAGAGGAGCTGGAGATTTATTAGGAGCCGAACAAAGTGGTTTTATAAACGAAATGGGTTTTGAAACCTACCAAAAAATTCTAAACGAAGCAGTAGAAGAATTAAAAAATGGAGAGTTAGATGATTGTTTGGACGAAGATGAAACGGAACAATTAACAAAAAAAACATTTGTAAGAGAAGTACAAATAGATACCGATTTAGAACTACTAATTCCACACAACTATATAAATAATGTTAGAGAGCGTTATTCTATCTACACACAACTAGCCCAATTAAATAATGTAGAAGAATTAAATGTATTCAACAATAATTTAGTAGACCGTTTTGGAAAAATTCCGCCAGAAACAAAAGAACTACTTAAAAGTGTTGAACTTAAATGGTTGGCTAAAGAAATTGGTTTTGAAAAAGTAGTAATAAAAGAAAATACCTTAATTGGATATTTTATTTCTGATATGAAATCGACTTATTATCAATCTAAAACATTTCAAAAGCTATTGGAATATGTAAATAAAAACAATTATGGTATATTTAAAGAAAAAACCACAAAAAACAATACAGAAAACAAGCAATTGATTTTACGGTTTGGCAAAATAAATTCCATATCAGAGGCTTATAATAAACTGCTTGTATTGGCAGAAATAAAATAAGAAATTATTAATAGATGAAGATTATTCAGTTAAACGATCAAACTCATTTAAACGAAACCTGTTTGTTAATTGGCTTGGCGTTAATTTTTTTTCAAATTCTTTATAAAGTAATTTTTTATAAAAATTTTAATTCACTAAATAATTACAAAAAATTCCTTTTAATTAACCAAAAATCATCGCTGCTTTTATTTATAGTTTATATTTTTTTTAGTTTAATTGCTTCCTATTTTGTATTGTTAATTTATGAAGCTAAAGATATTAATAGTTTTCGTGTAAAATATTTTTTATTAATTTCAGCAAACTTTTTTTTGTTTTTTTGTGTAAAATCTATAGTATATACAATTTTATGGTTTTCTTTAAACCTTAACAGAATTAACATAGGAAAATTTTTAAATATAAACTCATATTTTTTAAGCCTTAAAATATTTTTCTTAACCCTTTGTTTTTTTCTTTACTATTTTTCTCCATTTTCAAATCAAATAATACTAGCAATTACAACTTCTGGTATTTTAATTCTATTTTTTATTTTAAATTTTTCTTTGTTTATTGGGTTAAAAGCAAATGGAGTTTATTTATTGCACATTCCTTTATATTTAACTTTAGCCGAAATTTTCCCATTATTATACTTATATAAAACAATAGAAACTTTTTTATAGGTTTAATTAATGTGGATAGTTTTTATTATTTAAATCTATTTTATTTGTTTTGTTCTTAGATTTACCAGGAAATTGGTTTAAAGTTTTTGTGTTTTTACTAGAGTTTACCCGAACAGACTTTTTAGCCCTCACTTTTTCTTTAAATAGTTTATCAAACCTATTTTCTAGTTTTTCAAGCATTTCTTTATATTGCTTTGGATTAAGGTAATAAAACGAAGTAATTTTTTTTAAATCAGCCTCAGATAAATTATTTTTTTTAAGAGCAAATTTAGTTATATCTACATTAGAAGCAATTTTATTTGCGTCTGGTTGTAAGTTGCTTAACTCTTTCTGCAAATAAAAATCTTGATAAAAAGACAATACTTTTTCCTCATTTATTGTTAATTTAGGTTCACTTATACAAGAAAGTAAAATAGTAAAAATAAAAACTATAAATAAATTTAGTCTCAACATAATTTAAGAATATCTTTTAAAAAATTTAAGATAAAATACGCCAAATATTGCTTCATAAATAATGCTTTTATTCATTTTAGATTTGCCTTTAGATCTATCTGTAAAAGTAATAGGCACCTCCTGTAATTTAAAATTTTTTTTCCAAGCAGAGTATTTCATTTCAATTTGAAAAGCGTAGCCTTTAAATAAGATAGCATCTAAATTAATTTTTTCTAATAACTCTCCTTTGTAACAAATAAAACCAGCGGTGGTATCTTGTATTTTTAAACCAGTAACAAAACGTACATAGGCAGAAGCAAAATAAGAAAGCATTACCCTTTGCATGGGCCAATTAATAACACTTACTCCATTAAAATATCTAGAGCCAATTGCCATATGCGAGCCGTTTACACAACATTCAAACAGTTTATTTAAGTCTTTCGGATTGTGAGAAAAATCTGCATCCATTTCAAAAATAAATTCGTAACCTCTTTTTAATGCCCATTTAAATCCATGAACATAGGCTTTTCCTAATCCTTCTTTTTTCTCCCTAATCTCTAAAAACAGGTTATTTGAATACTGTTTCTGAAGATTTTTAATTATCGCTAAAGTTCCATCCACAGAGGTGTCGTCAACAAATAAAATATCGTAATTTTCTTGTAAATTAAAAATAGCCTTTATTATTTCTTCTACATTTTCAACTTCATTGTAAGTAGGTATAATTACAAGCTTTTGATTCATTTTTTATTCTTTGCCTACAAAAGTAATTAAAAATAACCCATTATATTTGAAAAGGCATAGGTAAAACATAACATAAAAATGAAGAAAAGATTAATAGTGGGGCTTGGTAATATAGGCGAAAAGTACCAAAATACTAGACATAATATAGGTTTTAAAATTGTAGATAAAATAGCAAATACAAAAGAGGTACCATTTTCTGCCGTTAATTTTGGGCAAATGGCTAAAATATCTCATAAAGGAAGAGAAACATTATTATTAAAACCCAATACCTTTATGAATTTAAGTGGAAAGGCTGTTCTTTTTTGGTTAAAGAAAGAAAAAATTGAGTTAGAACATTTGTTAATTATTGTAGATGATATTTATTTACCTTTTGGCACATTTAGGCTTAGAGAAAAAGGCTCTAATGCTGGACATAACGGACTTAAAAGCGTTGAGGAGGCATTACAATCAAACGCCTACAATAGACTAAGGTTTGGTGTGGGGAATGATGATTTTAAAGCCACAGACCAAGTAGATTTTGTTTTGGGTAATTGGAATAAAACAGAAGAAACGCTACTAGAAAACAAATTAAAAGATTCGGCAGAATTAGTATTATACTTTATATTTAATGGTTTAGCCAACACAATGAATAATTTTAATAATAAATAAAATAATAATTTGTATTTTTATAAAAAAAATTGTATGAATAAAAATACTTTATTTAGTCTCTTTGTAATTTTAATTGCTGGGATTACTGTTTTTATGTTTTCAAGATTTTCTTCTCTACAAGAAATAACTTCTTTAGAAATTAACCAAATCAAAGAAATAGATTTTAATAATTCTAATAATGTTTTACTAGATGTAAGAACCTTAAATGAATATAACCAAGGGCATATTCTAAAAGCAAAAAACATAGATGTTATGAATTTTGAATTCGAAGAAGCACTAAAAAAAGAAAATAAAAATGCTAGCTTCTATATCTATTGTAGATCAGGCTCTAGAAGTATTAAGGCTTATAATTTAATGAAAAATTATGGTTTTAAAAAAATAGTAAACTTAGAGGGAGGTATTCAAAACTTTAAAGGAGAGTTAACACAATAAGTTAAAAAATATTCTTCTTATAATTAAAAATAGGCTAATGCAAAGGTCTTTTTTTAATCATTCCTCCTTTTGTATCTTTAATAGTGTGCTGAACCACAAATGCAAATTCGTCTACTTTCTCTATTTCAAGTAATAATTTAGTTACTTCTAGTCTTGTAACTACACAAAATAAAACTTGCCCATCCTTTAAGCTTTCACCATTCGTTCCAAACCCCTCGGTTGATTTAAGAACAGTAACGCCCCTACCCAACTTGTTTATAATTCTCTTTTTAATTCTTTCTGATTTCTCTGAAACAATTATTACTCCAAGATACTCCTCAATGCCGTTAATAATAAAATCAACTGTTTTAGAGGCAGAAAGATAAGTTAGCATAGAATACATAGCTGTTTCAATACCAATAATTAATATGGCTAAAATAAAAAGCAACACATTAAAAAGAGCAATAATGTCGCCAACCGTTAGGCTGCTTTTTCTACTAATAGAAATAGCTAAAACCTCTGTTCCATCAATTACAGCACCCCCTCTAATTGTAAGGCCAATTCCAGCACCTATAAAAAAACCTCCAAAAACAGCAATAAGTAACTTGTCGTTCGTTAAAGCTGGAAACTGTATAAAACTTACAACAACAGCCAAAACAATTATTGCTAAAATACTTTTTATTGCAAATGGAATAGAAATTTGTTTGGCACCAAATACAATAAAAGGAAGATTAACAAGTACAATAAAATAGGATAAGTTTATACCAGTTAATTCTTTTAATAATAAAGAAACGCCCATTGCCCCACCATCTAAAAAATTATTCGGAAGCAAGAATCCTTTTAATCCAATTGAGGCTAAAATAATACCAAACGAAATAAAGACAAAATCTTTTAAATTTCTTTTTATTTCAATTAATCTAATGTTATTTTTAATTTTTATTAAATTACTTTCTATCATTGGGTATTGGTATAATAATCACATAAATATAAGGTATTATTACCTTATATTTATGTGATTATTAGCAAATTATGTTTTTTATTAAAATATATATTATCTTTGGTATTTAAACAAATACATATGAAAATCTTAAAACTAATTCTTATTTTTTTTTATTTTTCGAATGGTTTTTTAAACGCACAAATTTTAAAGGTTTTTAATGATATAAGTATACTAAATAAACCAGAATTTAGTCGCGTAGCATCAGATAAATTTAAGGTTAAAGTTAAATTTGAGAGTGAAAATCAGTTTAAAGAATCTTTTGTTGGTAAAACCACCAGTAAAAAAACAAGCAGTAATGACTCTTTAGGTTATGTTAAGCATTTAAGTAATTGGTCCGCCTCTTGGTCTAGTTTTGAATTTTCTGGAGATAAAAATGTTGTAATAGAAGTTTCAAAATTTAATGGAGAGAGTATAAATAAAATTAAAGTAAGACCAGAGGGAGCCGCCATTAAAGAAGAACTAAAAGATGGAAAGGCTTATATTACCATAAATAAAAATGTAAACTTCAATGTAGATATTGATGGGCAAATGGAAGATAAATATACTGGGATGTTTTTTGGAAAAGACATTCATACTATTTCTATTTTTGCCAATCCAATTTTCAAAGTACCAAGTAATGGAAGTAAGGTTAAAAAAGTTTTTCCAGGACAAGCTATTCCAGCTATAAGCGAAGGGGATACTCTTTTTTTTCAAAAAGGAGTTCATAGAATAAAAGATGCAATATATACTTTAAAAGCTAGAACAACTGTTTACATACCAGGAGATGCATTAGTACATGGTGCTTTTAAAACCAATGAATCTTGGGATCAAAATGCCAGTAATGATTTTGTTGTTTACGGACCTGGAACTTTAAGTGGAGAGGAGCAGAAACATTTTTCATCTAGGCCATTTCAGGGTCAAGCATCAGGAATTAGAATTGAAGGGATTTTAGTAATTGATGCTCAAAACAATACATATCATATTCAAAATTTATCAGGAGATAGAACTAAAAAGAATATTTATAAAAATTTAAAAACGCTTAATTGGAGGTTGAATTCAGACGGTATAAATGCCTTTAATAATTCCGAAATATCAGATTGTTTTTTAAGATGCCAAGACGATGTTTTTTATTATGGATTTCACGATGTGGTTATAAAAAATTGTACTACTTGGAATGATGTAAATGGTTCTGTTATAGTTTTTAGCACCTCAAATCAGTCCGACGATTCAAATGCATCGGTATCAGGTATTAATGTAATTTACCATAGGAGGGTCTGGCACGGAGTTCCTGTTGGGAGAGTTATAAATATGGGTGGTGGTCAGCCCGAAGTATTCAAAAATGTTTATATTAAAGACTTAACCATTGAAGACCCATTTCCAGCATTTGCTCCTTTTTCATTCACATTTAGTTCAGAAAACAAACAAACAAAAACACTTTTTAAAAACATTGTTTTTGAAAACATTAAAATGTTAAACAAGCCACAAGATTTCGAAAGTACTTGTGCTAAATGGGGAGTAGAATGTAAAGACAAGAATTATTTTTACGGAGCAAATTCTATTAGCCCACTAGACAACATAACCCTTAAGAATTTTAACTATTTAGGTAAAATTGTAAAGAATTTTAAAGATGGTAATTTTTTAACTAATAATTACATAGGGTCTAATAATAAATTTTTATATGATTGTAATCTTAATTTAATTAACGCAAATCAATTGCAAGGAAAAATCTTTCCATCAGCTGGTAACTACAAATATACTAATGAAGATTTAGTGACTTTGACGGCAAAATCTAATTACTTTTTTAAGTTTAATGGGTGGGTAAATCAAGATAATAAATTAATATCAAAAGCAAATCAATATACTTTTAAAATACAAGATAATATAACAGTTAAATCAACTTTTAAATTTATACTTTGTCCATTTAACTATGATTCAAGTACAAAAACCGCAAGATTTAAAATAGATTCTGATGATTTTAGTATAGGAAATATAAATATTTATGATTTCGGTGGTAAAAAGTTATTTTCAAAGGCACTAAAGCTTAATAAAGGTGAAAATGATATAGAATTAAATTCATTAAATTTAACTAAAGGCTTTTATATAGCTAGGATATTTGATGGAGTGAATACCCAGGTGGTTAAATTTTTAGCCAAATAATTCAAATATATTTTTAGTAATTAATCAAGAGTTTTTTGTTCCACAACTATTAATTTAATTTTTTGTTAAATTTTTATTGCATATAAAAAATATAAAGTTCCATTTTTGAATCTAAATTATATATTTGCAAAAAATTTATATGCCAAAAAATCTTGTAATAGTAGAATCTCCTGCAAAAGCTAAAACTATACAAAATTACTTAGGAAAAGATTTTCAAGTACTTTCTAGTTACGGACACATTAGAGATCTTCCAAAAAAAGGAATGGGCATTGATATAGATAATAGGTTTATGCCTAATTACGAAATATCACCAGATAAAGAACAGGTAGTAAAATTATTAAAAGCATCGTCTGCCAAGGCAGATGTGGTTTGGTTAGCCTCGGATGAAGATAGAGAGGGAGAAGCCATAGCTTGGCATTTATTTGAAACGTTGAAACTAGAGGAAACAAAAACAAAAAGAATTGTTTTTCATGAAATAACAAAATCCGCAATTTTAAAAGCAGTTCAAAATCCAAGAAAAATAAATTTAGAATTAGTAAACGCCCAGCAAGCAAGAAGAATATTAGACAGAATAGTTGGGTTTGAGGTGTCTCCTGTTTTATGGAGAAAAGTTAAAGCCGGACTTTCAGCCGGAAGAGTTCAGTCTGTTGCAGTTAGGATAATAGCAGAAAGAGAAGCTGAAATTCAAAAATTTGTACCAGAAAAATTTTTTAGAACTATTACGTACTTCGTTGCTAATAATGGAAAAAGCTTTAAAGCCACTTTAGAAACTAATTTTACATCAGAAGAACAAGTATTGGCTTATTTAGAAAGTATTAAAAAAGCTATTTTTAAAGTAAAAAAAGTAGTTAAAAAACCAGGAGTCAGGTCTTCTTCTTCGCCTTTTACTACCTCGTCTCTGCAACAAGAAGCATCTGGTAGATTGGGTTTTTCGGTAACCAGAACCATGCGTTTAGCACAGCAATTGTATGAGGGCGGACACATAACTTATATGAGAACAGATAGTGTAAATCTGTCAGATGACACTATTTTGTTAGCAAAAAGTGTGATTGAAAAAAAATATGGAAAGGAATATTCTTCGCCAACCAAATATAAAAACAAAAATCAAAACGCACAAGAGGCACACGAAGCAATTAGACCTACAAATTTTTTAGTTGATGAGTTAGATTTAGATCCGTCTCAAAATAGATTGTATAAACTTATTTGGCAAAAAGCAATTGCAAGTCAAATGAGCGATGCTAAAATAGAAAAAACACAAATTTCTATCGAAAACAATAAAGAAGAAAGTTTATTTGAAGCAGTGGGAGAAGTAATAGTTTTTGATGGTTTTCTAAAGGTTTACCCACAAGAAAATTTAGAATCTGCTATTTTGCCCAATGTTAAAGAGGGAGAAGTACTAGAAAAAAATATAATAGAATCTACAGAAAAATATAGCAAACACCCAGCTCGATTTTCTGAAGCAGCATTGGTAAAAAAATTAGAAGAACTTGGTATAGGAAGGCCTTCAACATATGCACCTACAATTAATACAATACAAGTTAGAAAATATGTAGAAATAGGCGATTCTGAAGGAACCGAAAGAGAATATAAAACAATTCAATTAGAAAAGGAAGAAATTAAATCGGTTACTGCTTTTGAAAAACATAATTCTACAAAAAAAAAATTAGTTCCAACAGACATAGGTTTAATTGTTAACGAATTTTTAGTTAATAATTTTAATAATATCCTAGATTATAGTTTTACAGCAAATATTGAAGAGAGTTTTGATAAAATTGCAAGAGGAGAATTAGATTGGAATAAAATGTTAGGCGAATTTTATAAAGAATTTCACCCAACCGTTTTAAACGTACTAGATAATTCTGAAAGAGCAAGTGGAGAGAGGTATTTGGGGATAGATACAGCATCTGGCAAAAAAGTAATATCAAGAATGGGCAGGTTTGGACCTATGATACAAGTTGGAGATTCAAGCATAGAAGGCGAAGTGTTAAAATATGTTAGCATTCCAAAAAACCTTTCGCTAGCTTCAATAACCTTTGAACAAGCATTAAAGCTTTTTGAATTGCCTAAAGAATTAGGTTTTTATAAAGAAACCCCAATAGAGGTTAATATTGGTAGATATGGGCCATTTATAAAGCACAACGACAAGTATATATCAATTCCAAAAGATGAAGATCCACATTCGCTTTTATTAGAAAGGGCAATTGGGTTAATTGTAGAAAAAGAAAAATTAGACGCCCCAATTTCTACCTATGATAATGTGGATATCACCAAGGGAGTAGGTCAGTTTGGACCATACATAAAATGGAACGGAATTTTTATAAATGTGAATAAAAATTATGATTTTGATAACTTATCTGAAGCTGATTTACAAAAATTAATAGAAGATAAATTAGTTAAAGAAAGTCAGAAATTAATTCACGAGTGGAAAGAAGAAGGCGTAAAGGTTGAAAAAGCAAGGTGGGGTAGATTTAATCTAATTCAAGGAAAGATTAAAATAGAACTTCCTAAAGAAACAAATGTTAAAGAAATGAAACTAGAAGAGTTTCTTTTAATTTTAGAGAAGAAAAAACCAAAACCCAAAGTAGTTACAAAGAAAACAACCCCAAAAAATAGTGTAAAGAAGAGCCCTAAGAAAAGTGATAAATGATTATTTAATTCCTATTTCTGATTCGCTTAAAGATTTTGCATTAAATCAGGACGATTTATTTTCTTTGGGTAAAAAAATCAAATTTGATTTTATAGAAAATTCAATTTCAGATAAAGTAGTTTTAATAGGAATTTGCAGTACAGGAAAATCTGTAGATAAGCTAAATAGCTTTAGAAAAGAATTTTACAAACTTAAATTTGGCGATTGGCATTCCGAGGTTTTTGATTTAGGAAATTTTTTACAAGGCAATTCAGAACAAGATTCAATTTTTGCTATTAAAGAAATTTGCGATTATTTGTTGGTTCAAAAAAACACAAGAATTATTTTAGTCGGAGATCAAACTAAACAAATAAATTGGCAGCATTATGCATTGGGTGAAAATAAATTTTTAAAAATAACAAACATAGATTCTAAAATACCAATAGGTAATCTTAATTTACCGCTTAGTTTAGAAAATTATTTAGGCAAGTTATTTGAAAGCGATCTAAAAATTTATAATTACAATCACATAGGCTATCAATCATACTATGTAAGTTACAAGGAATTAGAATTATTAGATCAATTAAATTTTTGTTATTATAGATTGGGCGAAGTATATGAAAAAATAGAATATTTTTTACCAACCCTTCAGAATTCTAATTCTGTATCAATTAATCTAAGAGCTATTTCTAATTATAATGGTTTGGGTTCTTTTAACAACGGAAATGGTTTTTCTAACAGAGAAATTTGTAACCTATCTTATTTTGCTGGATTAAGTTCTGAATTAAATACTTTTGGTTTATATAATTTTTCTGAAAACAAAGTTAATAGCCTAGAAAACGAATTGGTAGGACAAATGTTGTGGTATTTTATAGAAGGTTTTAACAACAAACAAGAAGAGGTTTTTGAAATTAATAATCAAATAGAAAAATATAGTTTGCCATTTCAGAAAAAAAATATAGTTTTTTTTAAAAATAAAATCAATAATAAGTGGTGGGCAAAAATAGGAGAAAACATAGAGGTTTTTCCTTGCAGTTTACAAGATTACGAAGAAGCTGTTAATAATAATTTTACAAAAAGAATAAAAGTATATTTAAAAAAATAAATTTAAATATACTGCAAGGTAATTTAACAGCAACCCATAGTATTTGTTATTTAAAGAAAAATACAGGTTAATTTTTATAGAATTAATTTTAGAAACATAGTTTAATCTATTTTTTTTCATATATTAAATTAAGCTAATTCACACCTCTAAATTACAAAAAAAGTTATATTTTTTATATCAATAACAACAAATGAAGAAATTAATAAAAGTTATAGGCTGTTTAATTCTACCGCTTTTAGTTGGTGGTTTTTCTAGTTTTTTAACCCGTAGCAACATTAAAGATTGGTACTTGTATCTAAACAAACCGTCGTTTAACCCACCAAGCTATGTTTTTGGTCCGGTTTGGACGGTTTTATATCTATTAATGGGTATATCTTTTTATTTAATTATAAAGAAAGCTAATTTTAATAAAAATGCTGTTTATATTTTCTTTACTCAATTAACCTTAAATTTCTTTTGGAGTTTAATTTTTTTTAAGTGGCACAACATTTATTTAGCGCTTGTAGAAATTGTTTTTCTTTGGATTAGTATTGTGATAATGATTTACATTTTTTATAAAGAAAATAAATGGGCAGCCTATTTAAACATTCCTTATTTATTGTGGGTTAGTTTTGCTACATTTTTAACTTATTCTATTTGGCTGATAAACTAATAGTTATGAAAATTTTTTTAACTGCTAATTGGGAAAATTTAATCATGATAAATTATGAAGTAAACCAAAGTTTACTTCAGCCTTATTTGCCCAAAGGTGTAGAATTAGATTTTTTTGAAGGAAAAACATTAGTTAGTTTGGTTGGTTTTATGTTTAAAAACACAAAAATATTTGGTTTGCCAATCCCAATTTTTGGCACTTTTGAAGAAATTAATTTGCGGTTTTATGTAAAAAGAATTGTAAATGGTGTAGAAAGAAGAGGCGTGGTATTTATAAACGAAACTGTTCCTAACAAACTTGTGGCTTGGGTGGCAAATAAATTATATAAAGAACATTATACCGCAGCAACCACACAACATAATTGGAAGAAAAATGAACAAGAACAAGAAATATCTTACGGATTAAAAGTGAATAATAAATGGAATAATTTTACCCTAATTGCCCATAACCAAAAAGATGAAATGAGGCATGGAAGCCCAGAAAAATTTATTTTTGAGCATTATTTTGGCTACACAAAAGTAAACCAACACAAAACTTTAGAATACAAAATAAACCACCCTAGCTGGGAAATAAATAAAATTATTTCTTTTGAGGTAAATTTTGATTTTGAGAATTTTTATGGAGAAGCGTTTGGCTTTTTATCTCAAGCTAAACCTCATTCCGTAATGCTTACTGCAGGTTCTGCGGTTTCTGTAGATTGGAAAAGAATAGCCATTTAAAACAATGAAAAGCGTTAAAAAACAAAATTTGCCCGTTAAAATTTGTGTGGTTTGCAACAAACCGTTTACCTGGCGAAAAAAATGGGAAAAAAATTGGGACGAAGTAAAATATTGCAGCGATAAATGCAGAGGTTTAAGCAAAATAAAAAATATTGAAAAACAATAAAACTTTAAGATTAATTCTTGGCGACCAGCTAAACATCAATCATTCTTGGTACAAAGAAGTAAATGTTTATGTAACCTATGTTTTAATGGAAATTAGAACAGAAACAGATTATACAAAACACCACATTCAAAAGGTATTAGGTTTCTTTTCGGCTATGAGAAATTTTGCCAAGACTTTACAAGAAAAAGGACATAGCGTAATTTATATAAAAATAAACGACCTAGAAAATAAACAAGAATTTAATAAAAATTGTAATTTTTTAATTAAAAAAGAGGGATTTAACCACTTTGAATATCAATTACCCGATGAATTTAGAGTAGATGAACACTTAAAGTCTTTTACACAATCGCTTTCCATTTCTTTTGCAATAGCAAATACAGAACATTTTTATACTAGCAGATTAGGGTTTCAAGAATTTTTTAGTGGTAAAAAAACTTTTTTAATGGAATCTTTTTACAGATACATGAGGAAAAAGCACAAAGTATTGATAGAAAATGATAAAGACCCCTATTTGGGCAAATGGAATTTTGATGCCGAGAACCGAAAAAAATTACCAGAAAAACACAAACCCACCACTCCTTTTTTATTTTTTAATGATTTAAGCCATCTAGAAAATGAGATTAAAGAAGCGAACATTAAAACCATTGGCACAGTAAATGCAAAAGAATTTATTTGGCCAATTAACAGGAAACAGGCTTTACAGTTATTAGATTTTTTTCTAGAAAATTGCTTGTCTTTGTTTGGCACTTTCCAAGATGCCATGGCAACCAACGAGTGGTCTTTGTATCATTCTAGGCTTTCGTTTGCTTTGAACATAAAACTAATATCGCCCAAAGAGGTTATAGATAAAGTAATAGATTATTATTTTACCCACCAAAAAACCATAGAATACAACCAAGTAGAAGGTTTTGTGCGGCAAATTATAGGTTGGCGAGAGTATATGCGAGGCGTGTATTGGGCAAAAATGCCAGAGTATGCCACACTTAATTTTTTTGAACACCAAGAAAAGCTACCCACTTGGTTTTGGAATGGCGAAACCAAAATGAATTGCCTTAAAAACGCCATCAATCAATCTTTAAATTATGCTTATGCTCACCACATTCAACGATTAATGATTACTGGTAATTTTGCTCTTTTGGCTGGCGTTAATCCAGACGAGGTAGATAGCTGGTATTTGGGCATTTATATAGATGCTTTAGAATGGGTAGAAATAACCAATACCCGTGGCATGAGCCAGTTTGCCGATGGCGGAATTGTTGGCACCAAGCCCTATGTTAGCTCGGCGGCATATATTAACAAAATGGGTAATTATTGCACAAACTGTTATTATGATTTTGCCAAAAAAACGGGCGAAAAATCCTGTCCGTTTAATAGTTTATATTGGAATTTTTACAACAAACATGAAACAAAACTTGCCAAAAACCCAAGAATTGGCATGATGTATTCTGTTTGGAACAAAATGAAACCCAAAGTAAAACAAGAAATGTTGGAACAAGCAAAGTTATATTTAGAAGAAATAGAAAATATTTAATGATATTATTCACATTGAATAACATTGAATAACATTGAATAACATTGAATAACATATTTTAAATATTTAAGTTTGTAGAAATTAAAAATTATACCTATGAAAAACACTAAACTGTTGGCTTCATTTTTTTTAGCCCTTTTCTCATTTACTTTCTTTTCTTCTTGTTCTAAAGACGATGTTGCAGAAATGCTAAAGAAAAAAGACAACGAAACCATTACTACCCCAATTACAACTTTTAGTGTAAACGGAGTAACTGGCACTTTTGACGGAAACAACATAGCTATTGTTTTGCCATTTGGCACAAATATCACTAGCCTTGCACCAGCCATTTCTTTGCTTGGTGGGTTGTCTATTTCTCCTGCACCTTCTGTTACACAAGATTTTAGTAATGGTCCAGTTGCATACACCGTTACCTTTGCAGATGGTTCTACCAAAATATTTAATGTTTCTGCAACAGCAGCCGCTGCTGTAAGTTCTGAAAAACTTATTACCGCTTTTTCTATTAATGGGACTGCCGGAACTATTAATGTCACTGCTGGCACAATAGCGGTTACCGTGCCTTTCGGAACAGATTATACCAATATTAGACCAACAGTAGCTGTGAGTGCTTTTGCAACAGTTAGTCCTGCATCTAATGCTAATACAAATTTTGCCAACCCAGTAGATTATATTGTTACCGCAGAAAACGGAACAACCAAAACATACACCGTTACTGTAACTGTAGCTCAAGCTCAAGCATCTTCTGCAAAATTAATTACTTCTTTTAGTATCACTTATAACAACGGAGCAGCAAATGTGGCTGGTATTATTACAGGCACTAACGCTACTTCTAGCACAATTGCAATTGCCCTGCCAGCTGGTACAAGCAAAACTGCACTAGTGCCAACAATTGCAATTAGTGCAAACTCAACAGTTAATCCTAGTTCAGGTTCTACAGTTAATTTTACCAACCCAGTGCCGTTTACAGTTGAAGCACAAGATGGTTCGAGAAAAACTTATACAGTTACGGTAACGGTAACACCACCGCCTCCAGTTGATATTAATTTAATTACCAGTTTTGTGGTTAGTGGACAAATAGGTAGCAGTGTAATTACTAATTCAACTGATGGCTCAGGTAACGATGATGTGGGTACAATAGCTGTTACTATACCCACAGGTGCAACTAAAATAATAGACCCAATACCATATCCAACACCAAGCAGTGGTGCAATTTATACTGATACTACTTCGCCCACTACTTCACATCTAGGAGATTTTAGAAACCCTAGAACCTATACCGTTCAACAAAGAACTGGCAGTAGTCGCCCTGTTAGAAGTTATACAGTTACTGTAACAATTGCAATAGGTACTC
>JBGSBU010000006.1:0-23466 GCA_041730375.1 Solirubrobacteraceae bacterium | reverse complement strand
TAGAAAGAACACAAAGAGCCGAAAATGCAAAATTCTATTTGGAAAATTATGAAGCAAAACAGCAAGATTTTTTAAACTTTGTGCTAAGCCAATACGTCAAAAAAGGTGTATATGAATTGGACGATTCTAAAATTAAAGATTTATTAAAATTAAAATTTAATAACTCAATTTATGATGCACAAAAAGAATTGGGCGACATTGCTTCAATCAGAAATACATTTATAGGGTTTCAGACATATTTATATCACAGCAGAAAGTTAAAATAATAAATAGTTAGAGTACGTAACCAAAACAGAAGCATTATATTAATTAATTCTAAGTGTAAATTTTTAATTTTAAAGTTATAAATTTGATAAAAATTAAAAACCTCACAAATAGAATGTATCTTTCAGATAGACTTAAAGACCTAAAACCTTCTGCTACAATTGCTATGACAGCGAAAGCAAGAGAGTTAAAAAACCAAGGAAAAGACATAATAAGTTTAAGTATTGGTGAACCGGATTTTGATATACCCGAATTTTTAAAAGAAGTTGCTAAAAAAGCAATGGACCAAGGATTTAACTCCTATTCGCCAGTTGGCGGTTATGCCGATTTAAAAGAAGCAGTTGCGGAAAAATTTAAAAGAGATAATAACTTAACCTATAGCCCCTCTCAGATTGTTGTTTCTACGGGTGCAAAACAGTCTATATATAATGTTTTCCAATGTATAATCAATCCAGGAGACGAAGTTTTAGTTCCAGCTCCATACTGGGTAAGTTACATTGATATGGCAGAACTAGCAGGCGGTGTATGTAAAATAATTCCGTCAGACCTTTCTACCGACTTTAAAATAACACCAGAACAGTTAGAATTAGCTATTACGCCAAAAACAAAGGCTTTTATTTTTAGTTCGCCTTGTAATCCGTCTGGTTCCGTTTATACAAAAGAAGAATTAGAAGCATTAGCCAAAGTATTTGCTAAACACAAACACATAGTTATAATTTCAGATGAAATTTACGAGCATATAGTGTATGGGGTAAAATCTATTAGTATAGCTTCTATACCAGAGATGTACGACCAAACGGTTACGGTAAACGGATTGTCTAAGTCTTTTGCCATGACAGGCTGGAGAATTGGGTATTTGGGTGGTCCAAATTGGATCGCTAAAGCCGTTGAAACCCTACAGGGTCAAATAACCTCGGGCACTAATAGTATTGCCCAGAGAGCGGCCTTAAAAGCCTGTTTAACACACCCTAAGGAGATACAGTACATGATTGATGCCTTTGCAACAAGAAGAGAGCGTGTACTTTCTATGGTTAAACAAATTCCATTGTTTAAAGCAAACGAACCTAAAGGAGCTTTTTATATCTTCCCAGATGTTTCTGCCTGTTTTGGCAAAACATTTAACGGAGTAACTATAAAAGATTCAGACGATTTGGCTTTATATTTCTTAGAACATGCAAATGTTGCAACTGTTTCTGGTACTTCTTTTGGTTCGCCAGAGAGTTTAAGAATTTCTTATGCAGCATCAGAAGAGCAACTTATTGAGGCGTTTAACAGAATAAAAATTAGTTTAGAATAAATTAGTTTAATTAATAAGGATCAAGTTTAAAAAACACTATCATATATAAGACCTTTTAAGTGGCTTAAATGCCCTATATATTATTAGGCTTTATAATAAAAGGTAAAAAAATTATTATTTTTTTACCGTTGCAGTCCTAAAATAAGTTAAAGCCTCTGGCATATATTGGTTTAATTGAGCAATTCTTTCTTCATCGGCTGGGTGGGTCGATAAAAATTGTGGTGGTTTTTGCCCCCCGGTTGATTTAATTCTCATTCTTTGCCAAAACCTAGGTGCTTCGGTAGGGTCATATCCTGCTTTAGCCATTAAAAACAATCCAGCTTTATCTGCATCAAGCTCTTGATTTCTTCCATATTTTAAAATTGTTAAGCCAGAAGCCATAGGATATAATTGATTAAAAATACCACCCCAGCTTTTTCCGGCACTTGCAACGCCAAGTAAATTCCCAAGCCCTTGGGCAGCATACTGCTGCGACAACCTTTCCGAGCTATGTTTTGCTAATGCATGCACAATCTCGTGGCCCATTACAACAGCAACACCCGCTTCGTTTTTACACACAGGAATTATACCCGAGTAAAAAGCTATTTTGCCACCAGGCATACACCAAGCGTTTAACTCTTCATTAATAATTAAATTATATTCCCACTGATAGTTTTTTAACTCCTCTCCCAGCCCTCTTTCTCTATAATATTTTTCTGCTGCAGCTTTTAATTTTTCGCCTACACGTTTAATCATTTTTGCGTTTTCAGAGGTGTTGTCTACTTTGCTTTTCGATAAAACCTCGCGGTATTGCGTAAAAGCTTGAGGTATAATTTCTGCATCGCCAACTAAACTAAGCGATTTTCTACCAGTTAATGGATTGGTTGAGCAAGAAGCCAAAACCAAAAGAATTAATAAAAATGAATTAGAGATTTTCATACAAAAAAAATAGAATGGTTAAAATTATGAGCTATATAAAAAACAAATAACAATGTAAAGATAAGGTTTTATTCTTTTTTGTTTTTGCAAAAGCCAAACATTTCTTTTTCAATTACCAGCGTAGATACTATGGCTGGAACACATTTTTTCCAATCATCTTCATTGTTAACAATTTGTTTTAGAATCGTTTTTCCTTTTATGGTTAAAGTCTCCATCTTATAATCTGTAATATCTATTATTTGTTTGTTCTTTTTAAAATATTTATATAAATCTTTTAAATTATTTTCCACCTTTAAATTGTGAGAATTTAAAATTTCACCAGATTCTTTTTCGATGTAGGGATATAAAAATATTTTTAAATTGTTAGCAAAAAGCTTCCCAAACGCCTCTAAAATACCACCACTCAAACCTCTGTAATACTGCTCCTCGAAAATGTGGATTAAGTTATTTACGCCCATTACCAAGGCTGATTTATTGGTGGAAAATCTAGAATAATAATCTGCTAACAAATAAAATTCTGAGTAATTTGATATAATTACATGGTAGCCCATTGCACAAATAATATCTGCCCTATTTAAGAAATCTTGCTCGTCTATAACACCACCATCCAGCAAGTTGTTTAAGGTAATTTCAAATAAAATTTGTGTATTATTTTTATCTACACCGTCTTCTTTTTCAAAAAGATCTAATCCGGCATTTAGCATATTTATATGTAAATGATTGACTGGAGAAAAACTGCCCCGTATGGTAAATATATTTTTTTTATAAAGTAAATTTTCTAATAAAACAGCCTCTCCGCTAGGGCTAAACCCTACGGCTTCTGTCATTCCTCTTTTAACCAACTCTAAACTCATTATTCTGTTATCAACTTTTTTAAAAGCAGGACCAGAAAAATTAATAACATCAATTTCTATTTCGTCTTTGTTTAAATCATCATATAAAGAATCGAGTAGTTTTTTTACATCTTTGTTGTAATAATAAGCCCCGTAAATTAAATTAACCCCCATTTTCCCAAGAGACTCTTGTTGCAGTCTTGCATCGGTTTGTTTAAATCTTACGTGTATAATAATTTCGCTATAAGGTTTGTTGTGCTTATTTTTAAATACAATACCAACCCAACCATGTCCTTTAAAAGTTTTAGCAAAATCTATTGTAGATACGGTGTTTGCATAAGAAAAATAAAGCTTTTTTTTAGTTATGTTTTGGACCAATCTAGCCTCAATTAAATCAATCTCTTTTTGAAGCATTTTTCTTAATCGGCCCAACGTAACATAACGCCCATCTTCTTCTTTGCCGTAGATTATATCAGAGAAATTTTTGTCGTATGCAGACATGGCTTTTGCTAAAGTACCAGAGGCAGCACCAGCTTGATAAAAAAAACGAACAGTCTCTTGTCCGGCACCAATTTCGGCAAAAGAGCCATAGATTTCTTTGTTTAGATTTATTTCAAGTGCTTTTTGTTTAGGCGTTAAGACGATTTTCATTTAAAGTTAATTTTTTATTTAGTAGAGTTATTAACCAACAAAACCAAAGAATTTAAATATAGTTTTTTTGTGCTTATCTTATGCTATATTTAGTAAAAAAATACAAATTAAATGCAATATATTTTTCTTGTTTTCACGCTTTTTTTATTGTTTATAGAATTCGTTTGGTACAATGTTTTAAAAAGTGCCTTTCCTAGTTTTGATTGGCTTCTTTTAACTGTTGTTTTATTTAATGTAGTTTTTTTTAGTATAATTTTTTTTCTTGTTTATTTAGTTGTTAAAGCCCAAGAATCTATTAAAAAGTGGAAATATATTTTAAGGCTTTCTACTTTAACTACTATAGTTTTATTTCCAAAGTTATTTATTATTGTTTTAAGTAGCTTAGAGAAAATAATTAGCTTTTTTACAACGATAATATTTAATCAACCACCTTACAACCAAGAAAACATTTATAAAATAATAATTTTGCTGGGCTTGGTACCAATAATTGCTTTTCTACACGGATATTTTTTTGGTAGGTATAATTTTAAGGTAATAAACAAAACGGTATATTTTAAAAATTTACCAAAGCAATTTGAGGGCTTTAAAGTACTTCAAATTTCAGACATCCATACTGGAAGCCTTTCTAATGTTAAAAAAATAAGTAAAGGAATTGATTTAATAAATAAACAAAATGCAGACTTAATTGTTTTTACAGGCGACCTAATTAACCACGATATTCAAGAGGCGGAACCTTGGGTAGAGGTTTTTGCTAAAATAAAAAGAGCAAAATTTGGAAATTATTCTGTTTTGGGAAACCATGATTATGGAAATAAGTTTAGTAAAATTTTAAAAAAAGAGTTAGAAGAGATTATAAAAAACCATATAATAATTCAACAAAAAATGGGTTTTAAGTTATTAGTTAATAAGGTGGAAGTAATTAATAAGAGCAATCAAAAAATTAATTTAATTGGTGTAGAAAATTATGGAGCTCCTCCTTTTCCTCAGTTTGGCGATTTAATAAAAGCCACAGAAGGTATTGGAAATGATGAGTTTAATATATTATTAACTCATGATCCCTCTCACTTCGATTTAGAGGTAAAGACATTTCAAAAAACCATTCCCTTAACCTTGTCGGGCCACACACACGGTATGCAGTTTGGAATAGAATTTATGGGTTTTAAGTGGAGCCCAGTTAAATACAAATACCCAAAGTGGGCGGGTTTGTATAAAGAAAACAACAAATATCTATACGTTAACAGAGGTTTTGGTTACATTGGAATACCTGCCAGAATTGGTATTTGGCCAGAAATTACAGTGTTAACACTAAAAAAAGAAAATTAAATAACGGTAAATGTTGTGTAATGAGCCAAAGCAGCTGGAATTTTTATTTTCCCATCTTCCATTTGGTTATTTTCTAATAAAGCAGCCATAATTCTTGGTAGGGCTAAAGAACTTCCGTTTAAAGTGTGGCAAAATTCGGTTTTTCCGTTGCTTCTAAATTTTAGTTTAAGTCTATTTGCTTGGAAGGTTTCAAAGTTAGAAACAGAACTTACTTCTAACCATTTTTCTTGTGCAGTAGAATATACTTCAAAATCATAGGTTAAAGCCGAGGTAAAGCCCATGTCTCCGCCACAAAGCTTTAAAATTCTAAAAGGCAATTCTAAAATGGTTAAAAGGCTTTTAACATGTTCAACCATTAAATCTAATGCCAAATAAGAGTTTTCGGGCTTTTCAATTCTCACTATTTCTACTTTATCAAATTGGTGCAAGCGATTTAATCCACGCACATCTTTTCCATAAGAACCCGCCTCTCTTCTAAAGCATGGCGTGTATGCGGTTAGTGCAATGGGCAGTTGTTTTTCTTCTAATAAAACGTCTCTAAAAATATTTGTAACTGGCACTTCGGCTGTTGGAATTAAGAAAAGATTATCTAAACCAACATGGTACATTTGCCCTTCTTTATCTGGTAATTGTCCAGTTCCAAATCCACTAGCCTCATTTACCAAGTAGGGAGGGTTTATTTCGCCATATCCCCCATTGGTATTGTAGTCTAAGAAAAAATTAATTAAAGATCTTTGTAGCTTTGCACCCTTTCCTTTATAAACAGGGAACCCTGCTCCGGTAATTTTTACACCCAGTTCAAAATCTATTAAATCGTGTTTTTTGGCTAGCTCCCAGTGAGGTAACGCGTTGTTTGGCAAGGTTATTGGTTCGTTTTGTTCAAAAACAACTAAATTTTCTTCTGGCGTTTTTCCTTCAGGAACAGACTCGTGTGGTATGTTTGGAATTTTATATAAAATTTCTTTTATTTTATTTTCTATACCCGTTTTTTTTTCTTGCAAAACCCTAGATTGTTCTTTTGAAGAGGTGGTTTTTATTTTTACTTGGTTGGCTTCTTCCACCTTATTTTCTTTTATTAAAACACCAATTTCTTTAGCTAAAGAATTTGCCTCTGCCAGTACATTATCTAACTGAAGTTGCATTTGCTTTCTTTCTTCATCCAGCTCAAGCAAATGGTCTAGTAGATCAATGTTTTTAAAATGTCTTTTTTGTAGTCCGCTTATAAAAGCGTCTTTATTTTCTTTTATGGAAGGAATTAACAACATAAAAAGCGGGTTTTTTATTAAAAAATCAAATTTACATAAAAACCCTTTTGTAAAAAGTATAATCTTAATTTATTACCTTGCGCAAGAAAAGTAATTTTATGGAAATTAATGAAATAGATGCTTTTTTAAAAAGTAAATTTAACGCATCCTACCGTTTAGAATTAATAGAAGGAAGTGCTTCTGATAGAAAAAATTTTAAAGTAATTTTAGAGAACAATAAATTTATTCTTACCCAAGGAGTTAATATAAAAGAAAATAAAACTTTTATAGCGTTTGCAAATTTTTTTAGCGAAAAAGGCATAAATATTCCAAAAGTTATTAGCACCAATAAAAAAGGGGATATTTACCTTCAAGAATATGTGGGAGATAAATCGTTACTGGATTATTTATTTAAAGAAGGAGAAAGTAAATTCGTTAAAATACTCTATAAAGAGTCTATAAATCAGCTAATTAGCATTCAGACAAAAGGAAAGGTTGGGGTAGAAAAAGATTGGTGCTACGATTTTTCAGAATTTAATGCACTAACAACATTGCATGATTTATTTTATTTTAAAAATCATTTTTTAGATCTTTTAAACATTCCTTATACCAGAAAAAACCTAATAGAAGATTTTTCTAGCTTTGCTAAAAAGCTAGAAAAATCTAAACCTAAGACTTTTATACATAGAGACTTTCAGGCAAGAAACATTATGGTTAACAATAAAGAGCCTTATATAATCGACTTTCAGGGAGGAATGATGGGTCCGCCAGTTTATGATTTGGTCTCCCTAATTTGGCAATCAAGAGCTAATTTATCAAAGGAATTTAAAGAAGAAATTAAAGCATATTATTTTAATCAATTTAATTTAATTTCTAAAGAAAAGTTTAGCATAAACGATTTTGAATTACAATACCAATTGTGTTTAATTATAAGGCAATTACAAACGCTAGGTGCTTATGGATTTAGAGGTATTTATCAAAAAAAACCTCAATTCGCAATTAGTATTTTACAAAGCACAAAAAACCTAGAGGCACTACTTAAGTTAAGTGTAATGAAAGAGTTTTTATATTTAAAAGAAATTATTACACAAATTAATTCCCTAACCGAATTACAAATAAATAATATTATTAATGCAAAATAACAACAAGTTAACAGTAACCATCTATAGTTTTTCTTACAAAAAAGGTATTCCGGCAGATGAAAGTGGTAATGGAGGAGGTTATGTATTTGATTGTAGAGGTGTTTTAAATCCAGGAAGAATTAACGAATACAAAACAAAAACAGGAAGAGACCAAGAGGTAATTAGCTATTTAGAGAAAGAAACAGAAATTCACCAATTCTTAAATTTAATAAAAGAATTAACAAGCCTTTCCATAACTAATTATTTAAAAAGAGGTTTTTCTAATTTGCAAATAAGCTTTGGATGTACTGGCGGACAACATCGTTCCGTTTATTCAGCAGAAAAATTAGCCAATTTTATAAAAGAAAAATTTGATGGCGTTAATATAAATCTAATACACATAGAACAAGAATCTAAAAACTGGGTTAACGAAACCTATTAAAAATAGCCATATATAATAAAGACCAAACAATTAACCTTATAAAACCAAAACAAATAAAACAAACTTTTAGAGTAATAAGTACGTTATTAGTAGTTTTTTTTTAAAAAATATGCTAAATTAGTAGTTTAAAAATAATTTTAATTTTTTTATTATGAATAATTTAATAAGTATTAAAAAGCTATTCTTTTTAAGCTTTTGCACAATTATTTTTTTGTTTTACTTCTCTTGTTCTTCTGATGAATCGAATGAGTTTATTGAGTCTGATCCACAAAAAAGCAGTTCAAAAGAAATAGCTGTTTTTTCTATTCCAAATCAAACCAAACCAACAGAGTTTAATTACTCAACAAAAACCATATTAATTACAATACCCGCAGAACAAGACCTAACCAGCCTAAGTCCTTATATTATAACCTCAAAGATGGCGAAAATATTCCCTGCCTCTAAAGACTTGGTTGATTTCTCTGGCGGACCAGTTAATTACGTTGTAACGGCCCATGATGGCACACAACAAACCTATAAAGTAACGGTGGTTAACCTTCCTTTTTATAGTAAAAACATACTCTCATTTAAAATTGATGGGCAATTAATGCCCGAAGACATTGATAATGTAAACAACATAATTAAAATATCCATCCCCGAGGGATATTTAATAACAAAATTAACACCAACAATAAATTTGCCTCCCAACACAACCGTGGAACCACCTAGTGGAACTCGTTTAGATTTTAGCAGGGCATTAAAATATGTTGTTACAGCAATAGATAATAGTAAGAAACAATACAATGTGCTTGTTTTAAAAGAGCCTAGTGCCTGTGGGCTTGTAAATGATACTTTAACGTTTAACAATAAACACTACGAACTTATTAAAGAAAAAAGAACTTGGGAGGAAGCCAATACATGTGCAAAAAGAAGAGGCGGATATTTAGTGAATATAAATAGCCAAGAGGAAAACGTCGCTATTCTAACCAAAGCAAATAGCCAGATAGACATTAAATCTGATACAAATAATTTTCAGACGCTTGGGATTATTGATCCAAATTCAGCTCCTCACATTTGGATTGGAGGGAAAAAAGAAGAGGAAGCGGGGCTTAATTTTCGTTGGACTGAAGATTCAGATATTTTTTGGGGTGGAGGTTCTGCCAAAAATGGTAAATACAGCAATTGGTCAGAAACACTTCTAGCGTGCTATAATCAGCCAAATAACAATTCTGGAGGGGCTGGTGCTGCTATGTCAATAGCAGATTATTATGTATTCCGCTTGTTAAACCCAATAGCATCACTGTGTCTTTTATATGATTCCACAGGAAAATGGACAGATCTTCCTCTAAATACGCCGTTGTTTTATGTAATAGAATACGACCAAAAATATTAATAGTTAGTAATTCTGTACGTTTTATGGGTAGTGTTTAAAAAATAAAATTCACCCATAAAGTGGTTGCTTATAATAACAAATGTTTTTTTTACCAATTAGGTATAGCCCAAACTTCATTTTTTTTGAAAGTAGTATTTTTTTATTTTGAATAACAAAAAAGAAATTTAGTTACTTTGTATTATTAATAATCAAAAAAAAAATGACTTTAATAAAATCTATATCTGGTATTAGAGGAACCATAGGTGGAAAAACAAACGAAAATTTTACACCAATAGACATTGTAAAATTTATTGCAGCATATGGTGGGTGGCTTCAAAAAACTCAACCAGCTAAATCATTAAAAGTTATTATAGGTAGAGATGCAAGAATATCAGGCATTATGGTCTCTCAATTGGTTTGTGCCACGCTGCAAGGAATGGGAATAGATGTAATAGATTTAGGCTTGTCTACCACCCCAACAGTTGAAATGATGGTTACACATTTTAATGCAAGTGGTGGGGTTATTTTAACAGCAAGCCATAATCCAAAAGAATGGAATGCATTAAAATTACTTAATCAAAAAGGTGAATTTATAAATGAAAACGAAGGAAAATTTATTATTGAGTTAGCAGAAAAAGAAAGTTTTGAGTTTTCTACGGTTGATGAGTTGGGCAAGTACGAAACCTTTAGCGAAGCTATAGAATTACATATAAACAAAATTTTAGAATTGCCCTATGTAGACATACAAGCAATAAAAAATAAACAATTTAAAGTAGTTATTGATGCGGTAAATTCTACTGGAGGTATTGCTATTCCTAGGTTGTTAGATAAATTAGGTGTTAGTTATTCCAAGCTTTATTGCGAGCCAAACGGCGAATTTCCTCACGATCCCGAACCGCTCGAAAAAAACCTAACAGAAATAGCTAAAAAAGTAAAAGAAGTAAGTGCAGACTTTGGCATTGTGGTCGACCCAGACGTAGACAGGCTAGCCTTAATAAATGAAGATGGCACTATGTTTGGCGAAGAATACACCCTGGTTGCAATAGCAGACTATTTGTTGCCAATAATTAAATCTAATACCGTTTCTAATTTGTCTTCATCGAGGGCATTAAAAGATGTTACAGAAAAACATGGTTTTAGTTATTTTGCATCAGCTGTAGGTGAGGTTAATGTGGTTGAAAAAATGAAAGAAGTAGAAGCGAAAATTGGAGGAGAAGGGAATGGCGGAATTATTTTAGCCGATTTGCATTATGGAAGAGATGCACTGGTTGGAATAGCACTATTTTTATCCTTGCTGGCTAAAAAAAACATTTCTGCCACATCGCTTAAAAATTCTTATCCGCAATATTTTATGGCAAAAGAAAAAATAGAATTGAAACCAGAAACCAACGTAGATAAAATTTTAGAAGAAGTAATAAGGTTAAATAAAACCGAAAATATAAACATAACAGACGGCGTTAAAATAGATTTTGAAAACGAATGGGTGCATTTAAGAAAATCTAATACAGAACCCATTATTAGAATTTATTCTGAAAGCACTTCTTTGCAAAAAGCCAATGAATTAGCCCAAAGATTTATAAAAATAATTACTTCGGTATCAGAATAATGCTTTTTTAGCAAACTAGAGTTAAATTTTTTCTAATATTTTTATTTAAAAAAAAACTGTAACTTTGTTTAAAGATTTAGTTGAATTAATTGTGCCGATATGAAAAATAATTTTTCAAGAAGCGAGGCTGTAGTTCGTTTCGAAAAAATGTTGGAAGAAAATGAGAATTGGTATTACGATTCAGATGATTTTTGCGATATAATAAATCACTATCTAGATATTAATGATTTAAACTATACTCACAAAGCACTTAATTTTGCTTTAGGCCAGCATCCAGAAAATATTGATATAAAAATAAAAAAGCTAGATTATTATTTGGCTTCAGAAAAGTTTACCCAATCTGTTAATTTAATAAAAGAACTAAAAGAGGTTGCTAAAAACGACACAGAATTTTTAATTTGTAGAGCCAAATATTATTCCCTAACCAATAGACCAGAAAATGCTATTTATTATTATAAAAAAGCATTAGAAAACCAAGAAGACCAAGATTTTATTTTTGGTTGTATAGGGAACGAATACCTTAATCAAGAAAAATATACCCACGCACTAGAGGCTTTTAAAACGGCACTTAGGTATAATCCGGATGATGATTATTTTTTGGAATCTTGTATTGAGTGTTACGATGAACTTTTTTTAACCCAATCTTGCATAAACTTTTTACAAGAATTTATAGATGTAAACCCTTATTCCGAGCTTGCTTGGTTTCAATTGGGGTTACAACATTACGATACCAACGAATTTGAAAATGCTTTAGAAGCATTTGATTATGCTTTTGTTATCAATCAAAAAAGCATTAGTGCATTAAGCAAAAAAGCGGAATGTTACGAGAGCTTGGGCCTCTATGAAAAAGCCATAAAAGAATACCAAGAAATTTTAGAAATAGACGATTCACCGTCTTTTACTTATATAAAAATTGGGGATATTTATAATCTTTTAAATAAACCCAAAATAGCTTTAAGAGAATATTTAAAAGCCATACACGAAGATCCTCAATTAGACAGATCTTGGGCTGCGGCTTCTTACACTTATGAAAAAATGAAGCTTTATAACGAAGCGCTTCATTACATGAAGAAAGCATCTAAATTAGATATAGATAATTTAGATTATTTAAGACAAACAGCTTTTTTAAATATTAGACTAAGTCTTTATGAAGATGCGATAGAAATATTAAAAGAAATTATTGAGTTAGACAAACTTAGTTTTATTAATTGGTATGGTCTTGCCGAGCTTTATATAATTACCGGAGAATACAATCAGTGTATTGCGCTTTTAACACAAGCATTAATTTTCCATGAAAAAGTTGAATTTCATTTTCAGTTAAGTTTGTGTTATTTTTCATTAAACGAAGAACAGCTGGGAAAAAAGCATTTAGAAATATCGTTAAAAAAAGCAGGCAAAAGAATAAAAAAAGCCGTACTTAATAAATTCCCTATAATTTTAGAGAAAGCCCAAAAATATAATTTATTATAAATAATCCACAATAGTTTCTAAAGACATACCCCTCGATCCTTTTATAAGAACTGTGGTTGGTGTATTTGTATGGGTTAAAAAATTTATTAAATTGGGTTTTGTTTGAAATTTTTTAATGTTAGCGCCTAGAATGGTTGTGTTGTAAAACCGTTCTCCCACTAAAAGAATTAAATCAAAATTAAGAGTTGTTGCCAAAAGTGCAATTTTTTCGTGTTCAATAGCTTCGTATTCGCCCAACTCAAACATATCGCCTAAAATAACCATTTTATCCGCTTTAAAGCCCGCAAAATTTTGTAGAGAAACCTCTACACTAGATGGATTGGCGTTGTAAGTATCGAGTAAAATATTTTTATCTCCTTTTTTAATAAATTGAGACCTTAAATTAGTTGGAACATAAGACTCTATTCCCTTTTTTATATGCATTATGGGAATAGAAAAATGAAGCCCTAAGGCAATGGCAACAGAAACATTAGAAAAATTAAAATTTCCTGTAAGGTTCGATTTAATTTCTATTTCATTACAAACAACACATAAAAAATTTAAAGAATCAGTGCTTTGAGTTATTAAATAATTAGCCTGGTTTGTTTCGCCAAAAGTTAATTTAGAATTAATGTTAGCCGCTTGTTTTATTTGTAAAGAATCAGAGCGATTTATTAAAACCGTTTTTTTGTTTTCTTTTAAGTATTCATATAGCTCAGATTTGCCTTTTATTACGCCATCTATCCCACCAAATCCCTCTAAATGAGCTTTTCCAAAATTTGTGATATAACCAATATCTGGCATGCAAATAGAACTTAGCATTTCTATTTCTTTTTGATGATTTGCCCCCATTTCAATTATAGCTATTTCGTGTTCTGGTTTTATAGAAAGAATAGTTAAAGGAACTCCAATATGGTTGTTTAAATTTCCTTGGGTATACCAAACATTATATTTTTCTTTTAAAACAGAGGCAATTAGCTCCTTAGAAGTTGTTTTTCCATTACTGCCGGTTAAACCAATAATAGGAATGGTTAAAGAGGCTCTATGTTTTTTTGCTAAATTTTGAAGAGCTTGTAGCGCATTTTCAACATAATAAATATTATTTGATTGGTCTTGGAAGTCTATTTCATCTACCAATGCAATCCTAGCACCTAATTTTATAGCCTCTTTGGCAAAAGTATTTCCGTTAAAATTAGCTCCTTTAAGAGAAAAGAAAATAGAATTTTTATAAATTTTTCTAGTATCGGTAGAAATAAAGGGGTTTTCTAAAAAAAAACTATATAATTGGTCTGTATCCATGATTTAAAATTAATAAAAACCCACAACAAATGCTTTATTTTTTTTAATTTAGTTAAAAACAAAAATAACTGTAATAATTATGAAAAATATTTTTAGCCAAGAAGATGCTACAGAGATTATAAATAGAATAAATAACCTAAAAGCAAACGTTACGCCACAATGGGGTAGTATGAATGTACAGCAAATGTTGGCTCATTGCAACGTAACTTTTGAAATGGAGTATGAAACCATTCACCCTAAACCAAATTTCTTTATAAAGACTATTTTAAAGCTTTTTGTAAAGAAACTTGTGGTAAACGAGTTGCCGTACAAAAAAAATGGACAAACCGCCCCACAATTTATAATTAAAGATACCAGAGAATTTGAAAAAGAAAAAAGCAGATTAATAGCGTACATTAAAAAAACACAAGTATTAGGAGAAAATTACTTTGATAAAAAAGAATCGCATTCTTTTGGAGTTTTAACCGCCAAGGAATGGAATAATTTGTTTAGCAAACACATAGATCATCATTTAACCCAATTTGGAGTGTAAAATTTAATACCAGCCGGAATACATGATATAATTATTAGCAATTCTTTCTATTTCGCCTGATTTAAGCTCCTGAGAGACCATTCCAACTTTTTTTGCAGGAACACCAGCCCAAATCTCACCTTCTTTTATATGGGTGTTTTGGGTTACTACCGCGCCTGCCGCTACAATAGAAAAAGACTCAACGATAACATTATCCATAACAATACTTCCCATTCCAACCAATACATTATCGTGTATTGTACAGCCATGAACCACGGCATTATGACCAACAGAAACATTATTTCCAATAACGGTAGGGTGCTTTTTATAGGTGCAATGCACCACAGCATTGTCTTGAATGTTAACCTTATTACCTAGTTTTATAAAGTTTACGTCGCCTCTAATTACAGCATTAAACCAAATACTACAATTGTTACCCATAGAAACATTACCAACAATAACGGCAGTTTCTGCAAAAAAACAATCATTGCCATATGCTGGAGTAAAACCAAGAAGTTCTTTAAATAATGCCATAGATTTAAGTTATTAATTTAAAGTTAAAAATATTAAATAATCAGCCAAACTTAATTTAAATTTGTATTTATAATTACAATTGATTTTTTATGAAAACCCAGATAGATAGAACAGAAAACAAAAACATAATTAAATTTTCTTCTGAAGATCCTTTAACAGAAGGAAGTCACTCTTTTTTAACGCTCGATCAAGCAGAATCTTCTCCTTTTGCAAAACAATTACTCCAATTTCCTTTTATTAAAGAGGTTTATATTTCTCCTTTTTTTATAGCAATAGAAAAAACAGATTTAGTAGAATGGGAAGATGTGTTAGAAGATTTAAAAGAAATGGTGGATGATGCGGTAATCAACGGAAAGCTATTCTCTAACAATAAACCAAAAAGCTATTCTATTTATGTTGAGATGACGCCAAACCCCAGGGTAATGAAGTTTGTTTCTAATAACGTATTAACAGAAAACAACATTGAGGTTAAAACCAGAGAGGAGGCTATAAATATTCCAATTTTAAATAGTCTATACAATCAATTTTCATTTATTCAAGAAATTTTTATCTCAGAAAATTATTTATCGATAACTAAAGATACTTCGGTTGAATGGGAAGAAGTAAATATGGAAATAAGAGAATATTTATTTAATTATTTACAAGGAGGTGGAGAAATTATTGGAGATTATAAAATCCAACCCGCTCAAGCCAAGCAAAATAGAGAGTATTCTGATGTAGAAACAAAAATAAAAGAAATTTTAGAAGAATATGTAAAACCATCTGTTGCTAGTGATGGAGGAAATATAGAGCTTATCGAATACAATTCAGAAAACAAAACCGCCTACATGATACTTTATGGTGCTTGTAGCGGATGCCCATCTTCTACCGCAACGTTAAAAAATGGAATTCAAGGTTTATTAGGGGAGATGATGCCGGGTATTGTTGAAAATGTTGAATCTGTTAATGGATAATTTCTTTTTGTGAGAGCTATTATTCAAAGAGTAAGCGAGGCTAGTGTAATAGTAAATAACAAAGTTGTAGGTGAAATAAGCCTAGGATTGTTGGTTTTAGTGGGGTTTGAAGAAGCTGACGTTACAAAAGACTACAGTTGGATGATAAGAAAAATAATAAATCTTAGGATATTTAATGACGCTAAAGGCAAAATGAATTTATCTGTAAATGATATTTTTGGAGAATTGCTTATTGTAAGTCAATTTACATTATATGCCGATATTAAAAGAGGAAACAGACCCTCTTACTCAAATGCTTCAAAACCAGAACTAGCAATTAATCAATATAGTAACTTTTTGGAACTTCTAAAAGCGGAGTTTAATAAAAAAATTCAAATGGGAGTTTTTGGTGCAGATATGGAGCTGGCAATAATAAATAATGGTCCAGTAACTATTTTTTTAGATTCCACAATTGCTAGTTATAAATAATTTAATATATTTACTACAATTTTTGTAATATAATATGAGTAGAAATATAAAATTAATATTAAGAATAGCTTTGTTTTTTTTAAGCCTAGACTTATTTTCACAAGTAGCAATATCAATGCATCCTAACCAGTTTCAAAATACACTAAAAGGTATTTTTGTGGTAGATAGTCCAAATTCAAAAGAATATACTTTACTTGTAAGTTGTATAACTGAAAACAAAGAGTTTAAAACCGGAATACTTTTAAATAGATTGAGTCAGGAAAAATTTGCAAATAAAATTATTCAAATTAATGAAAAATATAAGGCTTGGCTAATGGAGGTTGATTCAAATCAATCAGTAGAATCATCTAATACTTTCAATGAAAAGTTTCAGTTATCAGGTTATTCTATAAAAGAAGAACAATTAGTTATATATAAATTTAAAGAAGAGATTGAAATTACTTTTGAGCGTTTTCAGATAGATGGCGTTTCTAACAGTCTATTTATAATTAAATTCATACATAATAATGAAATAGAAGCCCAAACAACCCAAAACCTTCCTCCTATTTCATTGGTTTTTTCTAATTCAGACGAGGTAGAAAAATTCGCCTCTGTTTTCAGAAAACAGTAAAGCAAATAGCTATTATCTTTTTTTAGAATTTTAATTCTTAACATCAAACAACAGATATTTATCATCACATACACTTAATTATTTGGCATAAATTTATGTTATAGAATTAAAACTATTTAATTAATAAATAATGGATGTACAATTATTATCAAGAATTCAATTTGCATTTACAATAGCATTTCATTATATATTCCCTCCATTAAGTATTGGGGTTGGATTAATTCTTGTTGTTTTTGAAGGTCTTTACCTTAAAACAGGAGAAAAAGACTATGAAGTTTTAACTAGATTTTGGTTAAAAATATTTGCCATTATTTTTGGAATTGGCGTAGCAACAGGAATAATAATGGAGTTTGAGTTTGGAACCAACTGGTCTACTTATTCAAAATATGTTGGAGATATTTTTGGAAGCGCCCTAGCTGCAGAAGGATTATTTGCATTTGGACTAGAAAGTACCTTTTTAGGAATTTTAGTTTTTGGTTGGAATAGGGTTTCGCCCAAGGTACATTTTATATCTACTATTGGTGTTTTTTTAGGTTCAATGTTTTCGGCAGTTTGGATAGTTGTGGCAAATAGTTGGCAACAAACTCCAGCCGGATATCATATAGTAGGAAATGGACTTATGGCTAGGGCAGAAGTAACCGATTTTTGGGCAATGGTTTTTAATCCCTCTAGTTTAGATAGGATAATTCATGTGTGGCAAGGGTCATTTTTGGCCGGTGCATTTTTAGTTTTAAGTGTACACGCCTATTATATTAGAAAAGATAGATTTGTGAAAATTTCTAAAAAAGCCTTCAAAATTGCTTTAGTAATAGCCACAATTTTTTCATTAACACAGCTTTTATCTGGCCACAGCTCGGCAGATGGAGTTGCTGTTAATCAACCCGTAAAGCTTGCAGCTATGGAAGGACATTACAATAAGTCTGCCCCAGCAGACTTGTATTTATTTGGTTGGGTTAATCAGTCAACACAAAAAGTATACGGACTTTCTATTCCAGGCGGACTTTCTTTTTTGGTTCATCAAGAGTTTAAAACACCAATTTTGGGCTTAAATTCCTATAAAAAATCAGATCAACCCATTCAAATAAATGCTATTTTTCAGTTCTATCATTTAATGATTTCTATAGGAATGATTTTAATTGCATTAACGGTTTACGCTTGTTTTTTATGGTGGAGAAAAAAGCTGTTTTCTAATAATTTATTAATGTGGATTTTTTCTTTTTCAGTTCTTTTGCCACAAATAGCTAATCAAGCTGGTTGGTTTGCTGCAGAAATGGGCAGACAGCCTTGGGTGGTTTATGGTTTATTAAAAACTAGCGAGGCTTTCTCTCAAGAAGTATCGGCCAATCAAGTGCTTTTTTCACTCATATTATTTTTCTTGGTTTATTCTTTTTTGTTTTTATTATTTTTATATTCTTTGAATAAAAAAATCGTTCATGGACCCTATGATGAGGCAAAAAGCTCTATAAATGTAATGTATTAAATAGTAGAATTATGCAAACTTTTTTAGGCCTAGATTACCCAACCTTGTGGTTTTTAGTTGTTGGATTCTTGTTTTCTGGTTATGTTATTTTAGAAGGCTTTGATTATGGGGCTGGCGCTTGGCATTTATTTATAAAAAAAGACTTAAATAGAAGAATTGCTATTAATGCAATTGGACCCATTTGGGATGCAAATCAAGTTTGGTTAATAATTGGTGTGGGTTCTTTGTTTGCAGGTTTCCCCATAATGTATGCAACCGTACTTTCTATTATGTACACACCCACCATTATTTTTTTAATGCTATTGGTATTAAGATCTTCTGCTATTAAATTTAGAAGTGCAGAAAAAATGATTTGGTGGCGAAATACTTGGGATTTTATATATGCTTTTTCCAATATTTCTATCTCCTTTTTTTTAGGTGTTTTATTAGGGAATATTATACAGGGATTTAAAATTGGTTTAAATTTTAATTACCTAGGCGATCAATTCTTTGCTTTTATAACGCCCTACCCAATTATGGTTGGCTTTACTACACTTTTTATGTTTATGACACAAGGTGCTATTTTTTTATTACTTAAAACAGAAGGAACGCTTCACAAAAAAGTATCGCAGTTATTAACAAAAGGAATGATTTATTTTATGGTTTGCTTTTCTATAACCTCGGCTTATACTTTTTTTTATATACCAGGGCTAATAGACAAATTTAAGGAAAATCCTATTTTTTTTGCTTTACCAGTTCTGGCCTTTTTGGCATTGGCTAATATTCCTAGGCTGGTAGCTAAAAAAAAATATCTTTTTGCATTATTTTTTTCATCCCTAACCATGGCATTTTTATTAATGTTAGTAGCTTTTCAGCTATTTCCCGTGTTGCTTTTGTCTACCATAAACAAAGAGTATAGCATAACCATTTATAACGCCGCTTCGTCTCAAAAATCTTTAGGCATTATGTTAACATTTGTTTTGGTTGGAGCTCCACTTCTTGCGGGTTATTTTTTATTTTTATACAAAACCTTTTATGGAAAAGTAAAAATAGATGAAACTAGCTACTAGTTTAAATAATTCTTTGTAGTAAAATAGGGTTTCGGTTAATATTATACAAAGTTTGTGTGGGGGTAGCTTATATGAATAAAACCCTTAGATAGTTAAAATACATAGGTGCTTCTACCCAGTAAATAGAATAATAAGTTTGTTAATAAGTATAAAAAAATAAATAGTATTTGGTAGGTTATTTATTATCTTTTTTAGAAGACAAATAAACACCAAAAAATATAATTAATGCGCCCATAAATTGTTTCCAATTAATATACTCTCCATCAAAAAAACCCCATACTATTGCTACAATAGGTACAAGATAAGTAACAGAAGAGGCGAAAACCGGACTAGAAATTTGGATGAGTCTAAAAAACAATACATTTGCCATTCCGGTTCCAATAATTCCAAGCAGAATAACATAGGGTAGGGAATCTAGCACTGCTTTAGAGGCATAAACATTCCAAAACGAGGTGTATGTTAAAATTAAAAAAGCGGGCAGAATAATTACAGCAAAACTACTTGTTGCAATAGAAAGCGGAGTTAATTCTTTTAATTTATTGCTAATTAAATTTACACCAATTGCATAACAACAAGTACAGATTATTACTAATAAGCCGTACCTGTTGTTTTCATTAGAATGATTTAACATGTTTTCTAGAATTAAAAAAAGACTACCCAAGAAGCCTAGAACCACGCCTATTATTTGTTTTTTATTAATTAAATTATGAAAAAACAAAACTCCAAATAACAAGGTGTTTATTGGGGTTAAAGAATTAAGAATTGCACTAACAGAACTTGATATTTTTGTTTGAGCAAAAGCAAATAAATACACAGGCAATAAAGTACTAAAGGTGGAAACTAAAACAATGTATTTCCAATGGTTTAATGTAGGGTGTTTTAGGCTTTTAAAACCAATTGTTAATACAAATATGCCAGCAAAAATAATTCTTAAAGAACCAAGCTGAAGAGGAGTTAGCCCAATAAGTCCTCTTTTCATTAAAATAAAAGAACTCCCCCAAATAATAGAAAGTAAAATTAGTAGTAAATATTTATTGTTAGTTTTTATGAATACAATTATAGGAAATTAATTTTTTTAAAAATATAGATTTTTTATATATTTGGAAATAAATTAAAAAAATAATAAAAAAAAATGAAAAAATTATTTCTTATTTCCTCATTGTTACTTGTTAATTATGGGTATTCACAAAAAGTAGCATTTATTAATGAACAAAAAATATTAAATGCTATTCCAAATTATGAAAATAATTTGAAAGAAACCAAAGTAATGGAAGAAAAGATGATTAATGAATTAAAGCAAGCAAATACTTTGATAGAAGAAAAAACCAACAAGCTTTTAACTAAAAATAGCCTTAATAATGTTAAGGATTTAAAATATGAAGAGTTGATGTCAAAATTATCTAAAACTGATAAGGCTGTATTAGAGGAGATTAAAAAAGAGAATGAACTTTTGCAACAAAAAATAAAAGATAAACAAACCGAATATCAAGCTTTTTTTAAAGAAAAATTAGGAAAAGACATAGAAAAAGTAAACGTTATTGTAAAGAATTATTGTGGTAAAAACAAGATAGATTTATTATTAAAGGTTGATGCGTTAGAAAAAGGAATAGCTTTTTATGAAGCTAAAAAAGATGTTTCAGAAGAAATTATTGCAGCAGTTAAAAAGTAAGATTTAATCTAGCAAATAACAAAAAAAGGGAGAAGTTTTCTTAAGAAAACTTCTCCCTTTTTTTGTTAGAAATAAAACTTAAGTTTTATTTCTTTTTAACAGTCTGTACTCTTTAAATGAAATCATTTTATTGCTACTTTCATTCCAAAGGTTTGCATAAACCGTTTTAAGGCTTTCTAATAAAGACATTTTTAATGCGTATTTCTGTAAAATAGGATTTTCATTACTACACTTAATTAAATTATAATTTGGTATGGTTGGCGATAAATGATGAATGTGATGAAAGCCAATATTCCCAGATAACCAATGACCAATTCTTGGAAGATCGTAAAAGGTACTTCCTCTAATTGCAGAAAGTAAATAATTCCAATTTTCTCTTGGGCTTTTATAAATGTCTTTGTGTTGATGCTGAATATAAAAAAACCACAAAGCATAAGTACCAAAAAAGAATAAATTAATTAGCTGTACTACAAAAAAATTTATTGGACCTAAAAGGTAACCAATTCCCACATAAACAAGTCCAATTGCTGCGTTAGAATAGGTAACATTATTTTTAACTTTATTAAAATATTCGTTTTTTAAGTTAGAAAATCTATTGTAGATAGTAACATAAGAGAAACCACCTATAGTAAATAAATACAATGGACTGCGATATACCCTGTATCTAATCTTTCTAAACAAAGGTAACTTTCTATATTCTTCAGTAGTTAAAACCTCAACATCACCAACCCCAGAAGTTTCTAATTGCGAATTGTGTTCGTGATGAAAATTATGGCTTTTAGCCCAATATTTAAAGGGAATTACAGTAAATAAGCTACACACCGTACCAATAAAAACATTCCATTTGTTACTGCTAGTAAAAGATTTGTGCCCACAATCGTGTTGAACAATAAATATTCTTCCTAAAAAAAAGCCATTTAAAATACCCAATAGAATAACCCATGTAATTGACCAAAGGTTTGAAACATCAAATAAAAAAAACTGTAAAGCCCAAATAGAGGCAAAAAGAACAAAGTTTTGTAATACCTGTAGGGTAGCTAATTTATTATTTGGAACTTGATATTTTTTAATAATAGCATGCCAGCTTTTTAATTCTTCTAAAATTAATAAAGTGTTTGGTGTAGTTATAAGATTATTATTGCTCATTAAATTTATATTTATTGTTCGTTATATTTGCTGATTACAAAATTACCATAATTTTAATTAATTAACTATTTTTTAGTGAGCCGTTTACAGGTAAAGAATCGTTATTAGATTTAGCTTTTACAGACTCAAAATATTCGTGGTATTTTTTGTGATTTGTTTTCATTATTCTATCCCAAAAATTAAAATATATACCAAAATTTCTATTTGATTTCTGATGGTGTAGGTTATGATGCGTAGAGGTATTCATCCACTTCCAAAAAGGGTGCTGGGTAAAGCCTGATGGAAAAAATTCAAAACCTAAATGCCCAGCTACGTTAAACAAAATAGACCATAAAGAAAAAATAGCTATGGCTAAAGGGTTTAATGGCAATAGTAACGACATTAAAATAATAAATAAAAATTCTGTGAAAGCCTCGAAAGGATGAAACGAAAAAGTTGCCATTGGTGTTGGATTATAAGACTCGTGATGAACCTTATGAAATAAATTAAATAATTTTGGGTGGTGTATGGCTCTATGCATCCAGTAAAAATAGGTGTCGTGCGCTAAAATCAAAAACACGGTACTAAATAAAAAGTAACCATAACCCATTTCAGAAATATTAACATATATTTGAGTATAACCATTCTTACGAAGCAAAAACAAAAACGTTATCATTAAAGAAAAAACAATTAACGAAAGTGTAGAGTACCTAAACTCAAATAAAATAGATTTAAAGCTTGGGTATTTATCTTGAATTTTATTTGGTTTAAAGTTTTGTTTAAACCAAACATAAAAAAATAAAAGTATTATGCCCGAAAGAAATATATAACGAGTAAATAGGGTAAAAAAAACTTTTAAGACACCATACAAATTTTCTAATAATGTCTCTCCACCTATACTATTATAGTCTAACATAATTTATGGGTTTTTATTTATTTTAAATATACTAAAAAAAAGTAGTTAAATTTAAGCTAACAAAAAAGCACTAATAATTTGGTTAAAACAAAGCAAATTTGTTTTAACCCTAACGTATAAAAAATTCATTAATAAATAATACCTTTGAAAAATTAATAAACAATCGAATGACGGAAGCCTTAATTCCACTTATATCTCTTATTGCACTAGAAATTATTTTGGGTATAGATAATATTATTTTCATCTCTATTTTGGCAGATAAGCTACCAGAAGAACAAAGAAATAAACTTAGGTATTTGGGAATTGGATTAGCAATGGTAATGAGGTTAATTCTTTTAGGCTTTATTTCGTGG
>JBGSBU010000005.1:0-24807 GCA_041730375.1 Solirubrobacteraceae bacterium | reverse complement strand
CTTTTTATAGCGATCCTATCAAAATCAATTGTACTTGTTATTATACTGGTTTTTACATCTTTATATGCTTCACCTTCTGGTATATTGATCTCAACTGATCTATTATCGTAAGAAACCGGAGGATCCACAGCACCATTAT
Organism: Solirubrobacteraceae bacterium; assembly: GCA_041730375.1. Taxonomy (GTDB): domain Bacteria; phylum Bacteroidota; class Bacteroidia; order Flavobacteriales; family Weeksellaceae; genus JBGSBU01. The sequence continues at coordinate 24,668 of JBGSBU010000005.1, read as the reverse complement.
TTCTATCAGACCAATAAATTAACTTTACTTTAAAATAGACTCTTCTTGAGACTCTAGAATCTAATAAGGCAGTTCCTCTGGCTAGTCTAATAGTACATTTTCCAGTATACTTTCTAGTAGTGCCCTCCTCAGTATAGTTAGGTCTTATAGATACTGCATCAGTTCCTGGAACAGAAGCTACGGGAAGCCCCTCAGTAGCTATCGGAAAAACAATAATATTCTCGGCATCCCCCAATTCACCGTCCATTCCTACGTGGGCTAAATTAACATGTAAAGTATTGCCGTTTCTATAAAAAAAATTTAAAAATTCATCCTCCACCCCTGATTGTTCTTTTATCGGTGGTAAGTTGGGGTTTTTGGTAACTAACTCATCGTCTATTTTGCAGCTATTAAATAATAGCACAAGTAAAAATAAGAGTAAATATATTTTTTTAATCATAAATATTTTTTAATGTTTAATTATTAAGGATCGCTAATTTAAATAAAATATATACATATATACATATATACATGTATACTAATCTTTTTTTGATTTATTAGCATTGGTTATTTTGATATTTTCAAAAATAGTTTCTCTCTTTATTCGAATTTTATCTAATTCTGTAAGATTATCCAAACCACTTAAAATAGATACATTACTTATTTTTAAAATATTTAACAGTAGAATTAATTACATTTAAATATGTTTTTTCCTAAATTCACATCAGCTTATATCGTTAGTATTGATTTGTATTTTTTATATAAATGCAAATTAATTCTTACTACTATTTAGTTAATTCTTTGTTTATTTTAAATAACGAATACAATACGCCAACTATTAAAGATAATGCAATAAAAAAAAGAGAAAGTACTTCTGGTAGGTGGTAAATATTGGCAACCATTAGTTTAATAGAAACATAAACTAAAATAACAAAAACACTGTATTTTAAGTATTTAAATTTTTCTAACATATTTGCTAAAAAGAAATATAAAGAACGTAAACCCATTATGGCAAAAATATTAGAACTTATAATAATATAAGGCTCGTTAGTTATGGCTAAAATTGCAGGAATACTATCTAACGCAAATAAAATATCTGTTAATTCTATTGTAATTAGTGCACCAAACAAAGCGGTGAATACCTTTTTACTATTAATGATGGTTGTGAAGTTTCCGCCATCTAATTTATCTGATATTCTAAGAAATTTATACAATTTTTTATTGTTTTGTTTCATTTCGCCATCTGCTTCAACCCCATGGTTATCTTCTTCTTTAAGCATTTTAAAGGCGGTGAATAGTAAAAATAATCCAAAAATTATATTTATTCCTTCCACTTTTTGTACTAAAAATAAACCAACAGAAATAAGTGTAACTCTAAAAAATATAGCACCTAAAATTCCTAAAAAAAGTAATTTATGTTGATATTTTAAAGGGATTTTATAGGTTTTAAAAATTACTGCCATAACAAAAAGATTGTCTACACTTAAAGAAAGCTCAACAATATAGCCAGTTAAATATTTAAATAAAGCGTCTGATGAACTTTTTATAGAGCTGCTATTTAAATAATTATGTTGATAGAAATAATAAATAATGCCAGAAAACAACAAAGCGTTTGTAATAAAAAATAAGGTTTCTGTAATTGCTTGTTTATTACTAATGATTTTATCTTTTTTATTTAAAATAAAAAAATCAATAATCATTAAAATTAAAAAATAAGAAACAAGAACTGCCCACGGAATTAAATGTTTGTTTTCTAACATTTTTTTATTGTTTGGTTTTATTAAAATTAATTTGATAGGCTAGAGCCAACAACACATCGGTATTTAAATTATTTTGGTTAACGCCAAACCCTGGTATAATTATGGGTTTTATGCCTTCTTGTTTGGTAGAAAATAAATGAAATTTTGGTCTAATAGATAAATCTGCATACAATTTTTTCTTTATAAAATCTACTCTAGCCCCAACAACTAAATCAATCCATGTAGAAATAATTTTGGCTTTATTTAAACTTTCTATACCAACTAACTCAGCAATATTATTTCCATAAATTGGGTAAGCTTTTATTTCTTGATTATAATAAGCATTAGATATTCTACCACCAATATAGAAGCCATTAAACTTATTTTCCATTTTATCTATTGCTAAAAAATAATTAAATCCCAAAGAAGAATGAAATCCATTTACATCTATGTTCCAATTAAGTTTATTAAAATTATTTGATTCTATACCGCCTTCTATTACGTATGCCCATTTTTTTTTAGTTTGTATTTGCACAAAGCCTTTAAACGATTTTTTTTTAGAAAATGTAACCTGTAGAGGCGATAATAAATCTAATCCTATAAAAATAGTTAGTGGTTGTATCTTTTTTTTAATCTTTACAGAATCATTTACTTCTTTGTTAAGCTGAGAAAAAATAAAATTAAACTGTAAAAAAAAACTAAAACTGTAAATTAAGATGTGTTTCATTTTTATTATTAATTTCAGTTTTAGAATCATTAATGGTTAATAATCCACCTACAGAATAACTTAAATTATTATAAGACGTTTTAAATCCACAGGCCTTGGAAACAAAAGTGTTATTAGAATTATAGTTTATGGTTAATACTTCTGACATAGGAGCTTTTGGTTGAAGTGGATCTGTTGATAAAAAGGTTAAGTCTATTTTATATATTACAGTGGTTAAGTTTTGTGGCAATAAAGCTTGAAATTCACTAATGCTATTTCCCGAAAAAACTTCTACGTTATTTAGACCCGTTATGTCTGTAATTTTAATAGTATCTATAGTAAATATGCTACTAGGATTTAATGGTTTTATTTCTGCTTTAAATTTTAGACTTAGCTGTTCTATACAAATTTGGTCGTCTTCGCAACTTAAAGGAATAAAAAAGAGGCTAAAAAATATAAATATTTTTACTAATTTAAACATTCAACAAAAGTAACTTAAAATATAAATTAACTATTTAAAATTCTTTCTAAAACAATAATATTTTCTACATGAAAAGTCTGAGGAAACATATCTACTGGTTGTATCAAAGTTATTTTATATTCTTCTTTCATTAAATTAAAATCTCTGGCTTGGGTAGCAGAATTACAGCTAACATAAATTATTTTTTGAGGTTTAATATTTAAAATATTTTTTATAACATTGTGGTGCATACCATCTCTTGGCGGGTCTGTAATTATAATTTCCGGCACACCATGTTGGTTTATAAACTCATCATTTAATATTTCTTTCATATCGCCACAAACAAAAGAGACATTATTAATATTATTTTCTTTTGCACTTATTTTAGCTGCATCTACGGCTTCTTTTACAGATTCTATACCAATAATTTGTTTAAAGCTATTAGCCATGAACTGAGTTATTGTTCCTGTTCCAGAGTACAAATCATAAGCAATTTTATCCTTGTGCTCTCCTACTAATTCTCTAATTTTTTTGTAAAGTACAACAGCTTGATCGGAATTTGTTTGAAAAAAAGACTTGGGCCCAACTTTAAAAGTTAAATTTTCTATTTTTTCTGAAATAAAATCTTTTCCAGCAAAATTTATAATTTCTAAATCATACAAAACATCGTTTTCTTTTTTATTAATTGTATAAAGCAAAGATGTGATTTGAGGGAATTTTACTTTTAAATAATTTAATAACTTAGAAATTTGTTCTTTATTATCTTCTGCAAACTGAATTAAAACCATTAGCTCTTGAGTAGAAGATGATCTAATCATTAATGTTCTTAATAATCCGTTCTTTTCTCTTAAATCATAAAAAGTAAGATTATTTTCTATAGCATATGATTTTATAGCTAATCTTATTTCATTTGATGGCGATTCTTGCAAAAAACATTCCTCTAAGTCTACCACTTTATTCCACATACCTGGTATATGTAAGCCCAATGCATTTTTATCTAAAATTTCAACACCAGAATTAATTTCCTCTAAGCTCAACCATTTCTTTGCAGAAAAAGAAAACTCCATTTTATTTCTATAATGGTATATTTTATCTGAGCCAATAATTGTGTTAGATTCTGGTTCTGAAACAAAAGCTATTTTCTTGAAGTTATTAACAACTTCGTTTTGTTTATATTTTAGTTGTGCAGTATAACTCATATGTTGCCACTTACAGCCACCACAAACGTTAAAATGTTTACACTTTGGATTTATTCTATCTTTTGATGCTTCCTTAAGAGTAACTAAATTTCCTTCTATATACTTTCTCCTTTTCTTTGTTATTTGTATGTCTCCGATATCTCCTGGTACAGCATTTTTAACCAAAATAACTTTACCATCTTCCAATCTAGCAACCGATACTCCTTTAGCTCCAGCATCAACAATAAGTAAATTTTCTAACAGCATTAATTTTCTATTATTAATATTTAAATAAGAAAAAGAATCTTATTTTAAAAGTTTAAAAACTATACTATTTTTTTTAAGATGCCTTTCTAGGTAGCTTTGGTTTAGTTACAGTAGTTGGTTTTTTTTCTTGAACTGGGAAAGAACTTATTTTATCTTCTATTAATTTTATGATGTTTTTATCATTTTCCGATAAAAAAACTTTTTCTTGTTTGTACAAAGGAGCATATCCAGGGATTTTACTAATAAAATAATTATTTATTTTAACATCACCAAAATTAAATTTATATTTTGCTAAAATTTCGTTTTTTAATAATACATATTTTTGAAGTTTATTATTTTTTAGGCTTGAATTAACTATCATAAAATCTCTGGTTGATTCAATAAGTTTATTTTTAGTAAATCTACCTGCTAAATTAATTGTATAATTCTCTGTTTTGGTATCTTTCATCTGAATAACAGGCATGTCAGGTTCAAGAATAGAAGAAATGTTTTTTTCCTCAGAATAACTTATTTCAAATTTAGATGGATCTTCTTCATTAAGCTCTAAATTTCCATTGGTATAAAATATCGAACCATTTGGCTCAACTTGCTTTGAATTTCTTTTAAGTAATATTTTATCTAATGTTTTATTAGTGACTCTGTCAATGGTTGAAAGAATATAAAAATCAGAATCTAAGCTATTGTTATGAATTTTAGTTATAAGTAATAAATAGGATATTGTTTCTATAAAATTTTCAGCATTTGCACTATTTATTAAATCACTTCCACAAATATTGCTTGCGCACAAATCTCTGTAATTTAAATGTTTTTTTATATAGAAATCAGTTAGAGTAGATTTGTGTTTATAAAAATTTAAAAAGTTATTCATTTGGCTCTGAGAATACAAATTACCAGTGAAGGCTATAAAAATTAATACATGTAAATAAAGTCTCATAAAAATTGAAAATAGTTAATTATTTTAAATATAGTATATTTTTTTGTAATAAAGCTACTACTCCCATTCAATAGTTGCTGGAGGTTTTGAACTTATGTCGTAAGTTACTCTATTTATGCCTTTTACTTCATTTATTATTCTGCTAGAAACTATTTCTAAAAATTCGTAGGGTAGTTTAGTCCAAGTAGCTGTCATAAAATCTAATGTATTGGCACACCTAACAACGGCTGTAAATTCATAAGTTCTTTGGTCTCCCATTACGCCCACAGATTTTACGGGCAATAACACTACAAATGCCTGACTAACAGAATCATATAAGTTATTCTTATATAGCTCTTCAATTAAAATATCATCTGCCTCTTGTAAAATTTTAACTTTTTCTTCCGAAACCTCACCCAGTATTCTAATTCCCAATCCAGGCCCAGGGAAAGGGTGCCTGTGAACCAATTCTTTAGGGATTCCTAATTCAATTCCCACTTTCCTAACTTCATCTTTAAAAAGATCTCTAAGTGGTTCTAATAAATTAAGTTTCATGTTTAGGGGTAATCCGCCAACGTTGTGATGAGATTTTATTGTAGCTGATGGCCCTTTTACAGAAATAGATTCTATTACGTCTGGGTAAATGGTACCTTGTGCTAAAAATTCTGCATCGTTAAATTTGCTAGATTCTATATTAAATATTTCTATGAATTCTTTCCCAATTACCTTTCTTTTTTCTTCTGGATCGGAAATGCCTTTAAGTTTTTCTAAAAACTGGCTTTTACCATCTACATATTTAATATCTAAATTTAGGTGTTTGCCATAATTTAATTCTACTTTCTTGGCTTCATCTTTTCTTAATAATCCATTATCAACAAAAATACATTTTAGTTGATTTCCTATTGCTTTATGAATCAAGACTGCAGCTACAGAAGAATCAACACCGCCAGATAAACCTAAAATAACTTTCTTGTTGCCAACTTTTTCTTTTATTTGTTTAATTGTGTTTTGAATGTAGTCTGTTATTTTCCAATTTTTATGGCAACCGCAAATTAAAAAGATAAAGTTCTCTAATATTTTATCGCCATTTTCTGTGTGTAAAACCTCTGGATGAAATTGAACGGAAAAAATATTTTTTTCTTCATTAGAAAAAGCGGCTATTGCATTGGTTGAATTACCTATTACTGTGAAACCTTTTGGCACCTCAACTACTTGGTCAAATCTACTCATCCAAACATTAAAGTTAGATTCAATATTGGTAAATAGTTTACTGTTATTATCTTGTGTAAACTGTGTTTTACCATATTCTCCTTTTTCTCCTCTAACTACTTTACCTCCAAGTAAATGTGCTGTAAGTTGCATTCCATAACAAATTCCTAAAATTGGAATTCCCATTTCAAAAAAGTCTTTAGCTATTTGGTAACTATCTTCTGTAAAAACAGATGAGGGGCCGCCAGAAAGTATTATTCCTTTAGGTTTAAGCTTTAGTATTTCTTCTTTTGTTGTATGAAAAGGTAAAATTTCTGCATAAACACCCATGTCTCTTACTCTTCTAGCAATGAGTTGATTGTATTGAGAGCCAAAATCTAAAATTAGTATTCCTTCTGATTGATTCATAGTTTAAATTTGAAAAGGCAAATATAATAAGCAATTACATTAACTAAAAAAGAATTGCTATTTATATGATAGAATGTTTTTTAAAGCCTCTGATGAATTGTTATATTTAAATTTAAAATTAGAGGTTACTATTTTTTTTGAAGAAATTTTACTTCCTTGAATTAAAATACATGCTAATTCTCCAAAAATTAACTTTAGTAAAAAGCTAGGAACTGGTGGTAGAAAAAACGGCTTCTTTAGAACTTTAGCTAGTGTTTCGCTAAAGTCTTTATTAGAAATATATTCTGGTGCTACTGCATTAAATATACCTTTTAAATTATCATGTTCAATAGAATGTGTAAAGCAGCTTACAATATCTTCTAAATGAATCCAAGGAAAGGTTTGTTTTCCAGAACCAATAGCAGAGCCTAATCCTAATTTAAAAATAGGCAGAATTTTACCTAACATTCCGTTTTTTGCAGCAGAAAGTACAACTCCTGTTCTTAAAATTACAACTCTGGTGGTTAATTGTTCAAAATTTAATGCGGCTTGCTCCCAATCTTCACAAAGCGAACCAATAAAATCGTTGCCTGGCAAATTATCTTCTTGATAAATATGGCCAGAAATATTTGCCCCATAATAGCCCACACCAGAAGAAGAAACTAAAATTTTTGGGAACGATTGAATTTCGTTGAATTTATCAAACAAAAATTGTAAAGATTTTACACGGCTTGTTAGTAATTCTTCTTTTCTTTCTTTGCTCCACCTTTTTTCTGCAATATTTGCTCCGGCCAAATGTATTAGTGCGTAAGTATCTTTTAAAATTTCTTTATCTATTATTTTGTTGTTGAAGTCCCAAAAAAAAATTGATTCATTATTTTTGGTTTTGCTTCTAGTTAAAACTATTACGTTGTAGCCTTTTGTTATTAAAATATTTTTTAATTCACTGCCAATTGTTCCTGTTCCGCCTGTTATAATTATTTTTTTCATTTTTCATTTTTTTCAATTACTAATATATAGCTAAAATACTACTGACTTAATTAAATAAATAAATTAAAAAGTTATCAACATAATGTAAAAAAGTGGTAAATTATGGTAAAAAGTTGTATAATTTTGTGGAAATGAAAAATCTAATTGGTTCATTCGAATGTTCTTTAGATACCAAAGGGCGACTAGCAATCCCTGTTGGTATAAAGAAGCTATTGGATGATTGCATTAAAGAAGGTTTCATTTTAAAGAGATCTGTTTTTCAGCCTTGCTTAGAATTATACCCAATTAAAGAATGGGAAGTGGTTATGGCTAAAGTAAATTTGTTAAATAGATTCAATAAAAAAAATAATGATTTTATTAGAATTTTTACCGCTGGTGTTAAACACATAGAATTTGATAAAACTGGTAGAATTCAAATAAATAAAGATTTGGTTCAGTTCGCCTCTTTAAAAAAAGATATAGTACTCACCTCTGCAATTAATATTATTGAAATATGGGACAAAGAATTATATGAAAATGCTATTCAATCTGAAGTTAAAAATTTCGCATCGCTTGCAGAAGAAGTAATGTCTAACTTAGAATAATGTTATATGAGTTATCACAATCCTGTTCTACTAAAAGAAAGCACACTGGGGTTAGTTAAAAACCCAGATGGCATTTATATAGATTGTACTTTTGGTGGCGGAGGCCACGCTAAAGAAATATTAAATCTTTTGTCTAGTAAAGGAAAGTTATTTGCTTTTGACCAAGATATTGACGCTAAAAGAAACTTGATTGATGATGAAAGGTTTTGTTTTATCAATCAGAATTTTAAATTTTTAAAAAACGAATTAAGGGCTAGAAATATACATTTGGTAGATGGGGTTTTAGCAGATTTAGGTATTTCTTCTCACCAAATTGATGTACCTGAAAGGGGCTTTTCCACCAGGTTTAACTCGGAATTAGATATGAGAATGAATGTTAATTCTTCCTTAAACGCAAAAATAATTGTAAATAATTATTCTGAAGATCAATTGAACCATATTTTTAGAAGCTATTCAGAATTAACCAATCACAAGAAAATTACTAAAGAAATAATAAATTTTAGAGAACTCAACCCAATTAATAATACGGAAGATTTAAAAAGTTTGTTTACTAATAGCATTCCTGCTAAATATCAAAATAAATTTTTCGCAAAACTGTTTCAAGGATTAAGAATTGAAGTAAATGATGAGCTTAGCGCTTTAAAAAAACTACTTTTAGATTGTTCGGAAGTTGTTACAGAAAATGGTTTGGTAGTATTTATATCCTATCATTCTTTAGAAGATAAATTAGTAAAACAATATCTAAAATATGGTGTTTTTGAAGGAATGCCCGAAAGAGATTTTTATGGAAACTGGAAGGCTCCTTTTAAACCTACCCAATCAAAAGTAATGATTCCTTCAGATGAAGAAATTAAACTTAACCCAAGGGCAAGAAGTGCAAAGATGAGAATTGCTACAAGAAATGAGAAATGAAAAAAAAAGCAATACATAAAGAAATTTCTATTACAGATATACTTAAAGGTAAATTCTTAATAGAAAATAATGCACCAAGGGCTTGGGGTTTTCTTCTTTTTATAATGTTCTTAGCATTTATTAGTATTTACAGCTCTCATTTAGTTGATAAAAAAGTAGTTGAGATTAGAAAAATAAAAGATTCGTTAAGAGAATTAAATTCAGAATCAGCTTTCATTCATCAAAAATTAATGCAGAAAAAAATGCTAATTGATGTAGAAAAAAAAGTAGAGATTTATGGCTTAAAAAAGCCAGATAAAAATTTGTATAAATTAACAAAGGTAGAATATGTTAATTGAAACTAGAAAAAAAATACTTTTAAAGGGATATACGGCTAGTATTTTATTGCTTTTACTTTCTTTAGGCATTGTATTTAAAATATTTGAATTACAATTATTTGAATCTTCTTTATACCAAAAATACATTCAATCATCAACAATAAGAGAATCTACAATTATTGCAAAAAGAGGCAATTTATATTCTGATAATGGTAACTTAATGGCAACTTCTATAACCTTGTATGATATTTACCTAGATCCTTTTACAATTAGTGAAACTCTTTTCAATGAAGAAATTAGCGCCTTAAGCGATTCCTTAGAAAGTCTTTTTTTTAAACCCAGCTATTATTTTGAAAGAAAAATAACTATTGCAAAAAAAAATAATGTTCAATATATGTTGTTGACTAAAGGGTTAAGTCATGCAAATTTTAACAGAATTAAAAAATTTCCTATTCTAAGAGAGGGTCAAAATAAAGGCGGTTTTATTGTTGAACACAGAACAGTAAGAACCAACACTGTAAAAGAAATTGCTGGTAGGGCAATTGGTTTTGACGATAACAGAGGTAAAGCTGGATTAGAAGGCGCCTTTAGCATTTACCTAAGAGGTGTAAATGGCTTAAGAAAAGAACAAAGAATAACTGCTAAAGACTGGAAACCAATGAACATATGGAACGAAAAAGAACCTATTGATGGAATGGATGTTTTTAGTACAATTAATCTATATATACAAAATATTACTTATTCTATTTTATTAAAACAACTAAAAGAGTATGAGGCGGATCATGGATGTATAGTGGTTATGGAGGTTAAAACTGGAGAAATAAAAGCCTTGGTAAATCTTCAGAAAACAAAAGATAATTCTTACAAAGATGTAAGGAATTTTGCAATATGGGAAGCTAATGAACCTGGATCTACTTTTAAAACAATGTCTTTAATGGCTGCAATGGAGAATGGGTATGTAAATTCTAATTCGGTTATAAATGTAGAGAACGGAAAATATAAACTTTATGGCAGAACTATTAGCGACGATCATTTTTCTAAAAAAGATTTAACGGTTAGCCAAATTCTAGAAGAATCGTCAAACATTGGAACCGCAAAAATTATAAATACTAATTATAAAGAAGATCCATCAGAATTTATAGATCAATTAAAAAAATGGGGTTTAGATAAAAAAATAGATTTACAAATTCCGGGAGAAAGCAGTCCAGAAATTCCTTCTCCAGATGATGAGAGTTGGAATAAATTTAGTTTAGCCTCTATGTCTTATGGATATAGTTTAAAATTAACTCCTCTTCAAATAATTACTTTTTACAATGCAATTGGTAATAACGGAATAATGGTAAAACCTTTATTGGTAAAAAAAGTAATTAAATCTGCAACCGAGGTTAAAGAATTTTCTTCGGAAATTATAAACAAAAAAATTGCAAGTGATACGGTAATTAAAGAAATGCAAAAAATGTTAGCTAATGTTTTTATTAAAGGCACTGCAAAAGAATTAAAACTAGACCAAATTCCTTTAGCTGGTAAAACAGGTACTACCAGAGCAGAATATTGGTTAAAAGGCCCTAAACAATACAGAGCCTCTATTGTGGGTTATTTTCCTGCAAACGAACCTAAATATTCTTGTATTGTTATTATTAGTAAACCCAATACAAAAAAAGGATATTACGGAAATAAGGTTGCCGGAAATGCTTTTAAAGAAATTGCAAGTTCTTTATCTAATATAATTCCTAAACCCATTGCCGATAGCATAAAAGCAATGAAGCGAAAAAATTTCTTTGTTAAAAGTGAAAGTTTTAATTTTAAAAATTTTCCTTACATGGAAAATACTAAAGGTTTTTATATAAAAGAAGTTGTTCCGGTTTTAGAGAATATGGGGCTAAAAGTAACCTATTCTGGCGTGGGTAGAATTAAACATCAATCCATTTCAATGGGTCAAAAAATATATAAAGGCGCTACCATAAATATTATTGCCGAATGAAAAATTTAGCCGATTTATTAGAAAACATAAAAATTATAAGTATTATTGGTGAAATTAATAAACCGGTTAATTCTATAGAATTTGATTCTAGAAAAATAAAAGAAAATGATATCTTCGTTGCTCATAAAGGAGTGCTTTTTGATGGTCATGTATACATAAACAAAGCCATAGAAAAAAAAGCAAATACCATAATTTGCGAAACTATTCCAGATAAAATTATACCTCATATTACTTACATAAAAGTTAAAAATACCAAGCTAACTTTGGGAGAAGTTGCAAATAATTATTTTGATAAGCCTTCTAAAAAAATAAAATTAATTGGGGTAACCGGCACAAATGGTAAAACCACCACCACTACTCTACTTTACGAACTTTTTAAAAAATTAGGTAAAAAATGTGCTTTAATTTCTACCATTAAAATTAGTATTAACGATTTAGAAATAGAAAGCAAACACACCACACCAGACGCATTTACCATTCACCAAACCATTCAAAAAGCCTATTTAGAAGGTTGCGAATACGTGTTTATGGAAGTTAGTTCGCATGGAATAGACCAAGAAAGAATTGCTGGACTACGCTTTTCTATTGCACTTTTCAATAACATAACCCACGATCATTTAGATTACCACAAAACATTCGAAAATTATTTAAATACCAAAAAAAAGTTTTTTGATTTACTAGACGATTCCGCCATTGCAATTACCAATAAAGACGATAAGAACGGTTTGTATATGCTGCAAAATAGCAAAGCCAAAAAGAAAAGCTATGCACTAAAAACTATTGCAGATTACAAAGGCAAAATTGTAAAGTCTAGTTTTATTGGAATGGAAATAAACATAAATAACACACACTCTTTTTGGACTTCTTTAGTGGGGGAATTTAACGCCTATAATATTCTTGGCGTTTATTCTGTTGCCATAGAATTAGGATTTGATTCTGTCGAAGTATTAACAAAAATGAGTGAATTAAAAAATGTATCGGGCAGGTTTGAGAATTTTGTTTCTAAAACCAAGGTTTTTTGCATAATAGATTATGCACATACTCCAGATGCATTAGAAAATGTATTAAAAACCATTCATAAAATAAAAAAGAACGATCAAAATTTAATTACAGTATTTGGTTGTGGCGGCAATAGAGACAAAGAAAAAAGGCCGTTAATGGGTAAAATTGCTGCTCAATTCTCTAACCAAATAATTATTACAAACGATAACCCAAGAGACGAAGAACCAGAAGATATTATAAAGCAGATAAAAAAAGGAATTTCTAAAAAATACGAAAGAAATTTATTGACCATAACCGATAGAAAAGAAGCCATAAAAACGGCTTTTAAATTATGTATTTCTAACGATATTGTTTTAATTGCAGGAAAAGGACACGAAACTTATCAGGAAATAAAAGGAAAAAAAATAAATTTTGATGACCTAAAAATAGCTAAAGAAATTATTAAAGACCTAAATCTATAAGTATGTTATATTATTTATTTGAATTTTTAGAAAAAATATTTGTAATTCCAGGAGCTGGTTTATTCAAATTCCTTACTTTCAGAGCAATGATGGCAGGTATATCATCGCTTGTAATTGCCTTAATTTATGGTAAAAAAATTATTGAATACCTTAAGAAAAAACAAATGGGCGAAACCATTAGAGAATTAGGGCTTGATGGACAAATAGAAAAAAAAGGAACCCCAACAATGGGCGGAATTATAATTATACTTGCCACATTAATCCCTACTTTATTGTTTTCAAAACCAGATAATATTTATATAATAACACTGATTATTACCATGTTATGGATGAGTTTTATTGGAGGATTAGACGATTACATTAAAATTTTTAGAAAAGACAAAGATGGTTTGGCTGGTAAATTCAAAATCGTAGGTCAGGTTGGTTTAGGTTTAATAGTTGGCTCAATCATGTATATTCATCCGTCAATCACCATAAAAGAGCAGTTATTTAAAAAAGATAGCGAAACGCAAAAAGTGGTTAGTTATTTAAGTCAAGAAGAAAAATCATTTCATACAACAGTTCCTCTGTTTAAAAATAATGAGTTTTCTTACGATAAAATTTTATTTTGGTTAGATAAAGAAGATGCCACAAAATATGCTTGGTTAGTTTTTATACCCATTGTAATTTTTATTATAACAGCCGTTTCTAATAGCGCAAATTTAACAGATGGAATAGATGGATTAGCTGCAGGAAGCTCGGTTCCAATAGTATCTACATTGGCAGTTTTTGCTTGGGTTTCTGGTAATGTTATTTTTTCTGATTATTTAAACATTATGTACATACCCAATTCTGGAGAAATAACCATTTTTATTGCTGCTTTCCTTGGTGGAATTATAGGTTTTTTATGGTATAATTCCTATCCAGCTCAAATTTTTATGGGCGATACTGGTAGTTTAACCATTGGCGGAGTAATTGCTGTAATAGCAATTTTAATTAGGAAAGAACTAATTATACCTGTTCTTTGTGGTGTGTTTTTTGTAGAAGCATCTTCGGTTATTTTACAAGTTTCTTATTTTAAATATACTAAGAAATTTACCGGAGAGGGAAAAAGAATATTTCTTATGTCGCCGCTTCATCACCATTTTCAAAAATTAAAAATTCATGAAAGTAAAATAGTAAGCAGGTTTATTATTATAGGTGGTTTGTTGGCTTTAATTACCCTCTTAACATTAAAAATAAGATAAAAAATGAAAAAAGTTATTGTGTTAGGTGGTGGAGAAAGTGGTGTTGGCGCTGCTTTATTAGCTAATAAAAATGGATTTGAAGTCTTTGTTTCTGATAAAGGGGAGATTAAAGATTATTTTAAAAAGCAATTAATAGAAAATAATATAGCTTTTGAAGAGAATAAACACACAGAAGAAATTATTCTTAATGCCTCAATTGTAATTAGAAGTCCTGGGATTTCTAAAAAGGCAGAAATAATAAATAAAATTAATAAAAACAACATAGAACTTATTTCAGAAATAGAATGGGGCTGTAGATTTACCAAAGCTAAAATAATTGCAATTACTGGTAGTAATGGAAAAACAACCACCACCAGTTTAATTTACCATATTCTACACAAAGCTGGTTACCATGTGGGAGTGGGTGGAAATATTGGAAATAGTTTTTCTAAAATTATACTCGATACTGATTATGATTTTCTTATCATTGAGGTTAGTAGTTTTCAGCTAGAAAATATTAAATCTTTTAAACCATTCATTTCAATTATCTTAAACATTACACCCGATCATTTAGATGAATATGATTTTGATTTTGAAAAATACGCCAAAACAAAGTATAGGATAATAGAAAACCAAACACAAGAAAATTATTTTGTCTATAATTTCGACGACCAAACAATTACAAATCTAATAAACAGCAACGATTCAGCCGTTCAAAAAATAGGATTTTCTATTAAAAAAGAACTAAAAAAAGAAACCTTTGCAACAGAATCTAAAATAATGATAACCTTTCCCCAACCATTAGAAATACCAATAAATATTATTCCACTAATCGGAAATCATAATATTTATAATACCATGGCTGCAGCTACTGCTTTAAATATTTTAAAGATAAAAAACAATGAAATTAGAGAAGGTCTATCTACTTTTGAAGCAGTAGAACATAGATTAGAAGAAGTTAAAACAATAAACGGCATACATTTTATAAACGATTCTAAAGCCACAAATATCAATTCAACTTATTATGCTTTAGAAGGAATGAAATCTAAAACCATATGGATAGTTGGCGGAATTGATAAAGGCAACGATTATTCTGAGTTATACCAATTGGTAAAAAGAAAAGTAAAAGCAATTATTTGTTTAGGCTTAGATAATAGTAAAATTATTGACGCATTTAAAGATAAAATAGAGCTTATAATTGAAACCGATAATATGCAAGATGCGGTTAGCAAAGCATATGAACTTGGAGAAAATGGCGATACAGTACTTCTTTCTCCGGCTTGTTCTAGTTTTGATTTATTTAAAAATTATGAAGATAGAGGAACAAAATTTAAAGAAATAGTGAAAGAAATAGTGTAAAAAAATGTATAATTTAGATAAACTTTTTTTAGGAGATAAATACCTGTGGGCTTTCATTGGTTTATTGGCATTATTTTCTTTTTTACCTGTTTATTCTGCAAGTTCTAATTTAGAATATATTGTGGGAAATGGCTCTACAAGCTATCATTTAATAAAACATTTATTATTTCTAATTATTGGTATTTTCATAATAACAATGATTCAACTAGTAGATTATAAATATTTTGGAGGTTTTGCCGTTATTTTACTTCCCGTAATAATTATACTACTTTTTTTAACGCTTATACAAGGCCGTAGTGCCGATGAGGATAGCGCCATTATGTCTTCCAGATGGTTATTAATTCCTTATGTAGGGTTAAGATTCCAAACCTCTACCCTAGCTTCTTTGGTTTTATTAATCTATGTTTCTAGGTTTTTAACTAAAATGAATTCGACTAATTACAGATTTCAAGATACCATTATACCTTTAATTTTTCCTATTTTATTAGTTATTGGGTTAATTTTTCCATCAAATGGCTCAACAGCAGTTATATTATTTGTAATATGTATAGGCTTACTTATTTTAGGCGGATACCCAACTAAATATTTATTAATATTTGCAACAACCACCTTAATTTTAGCAAGTTCTTTTATTTATTTTGCTTTAAATACCAATTTAATTAAAAACACAAGGGTGGTAACTTGGAAAAATAGAATTGAAAACTTTGTTTCTAGCGAAAAGGAAGAAATTTACCAAGTAAAATATGCAAAAGCCGCCATAGTAAATGGAGGTAAATTTGGAAAAGGCCCAGGAAAAAGTTCCTTAAAACAAATTCTTCCTCAATCCTCTTCAGATTTTATTTACGCCATTATTATTGAAGAATATGGTGCTATTTTTGGCGTTTTAATTATTTTTATTTTCTTGCTCATTTTATTTAGAATAGTAATTATAGCTACAAAAATTCATACCATATTTGGCTCATTACTTACGTTTGCAGTGGGTCTACCAATTATTTTTCAAGCATTTACAAATATGGGCGTAGCGGTTAATTTATTTCCAGTTACTGGTCAGCCTTTACCTATGATAAGTTATGGTGGAACCTCGTTATGGATAACTTGTCTTTCTTTTGGTATTATATTAAGTGTAAGCAGAAGTATTAAAACCCAAGAAGAAATAGATTTGGAAAGAAAAAAGAACGATGAAATTACAATCAATGACATTGCATAAAATAATTATCTGTGGCGGCGGAACTGGTGGACATATATACCCAGCATTAACTATTGCAGACCAGATAAAGAAAACTTTTCCCTCTTCAGAAATTCTTTTTGTTGGGGCAAACGGAAAAATGGAAATGGAGAAAGTTCCAAGTAACGGATATAAAATAAAAGGACTTAATATAGCCGGATTTAATAGAAGTAGTTTATTTAAAAATATTACACTGCCCTTTAAACTATTATCTAGTTTAATAAAAGCCTATAAAATTGTTTCAGACTTTAAACCAACCCATGTAATTGGAACGGGTGGTTATGTAAGTGGGCCTGTTTTACTAATTGCTATGTTAAAAAACATACCCTATTTTATACAAGAACAAAATTCACTACCCGGTATTACAAACAAGTTTTTAGCCCAAAAAGCAAAATATATTTTTGTGGCCTACAAAGGACTTCATAAATATTTTCCCAACAACAAAATTAAGCTTACTGGTAACCCCATTAGAGCAAATATTTTTATGAATCTTCCAAATAGCCAAGAAGCAAAAGAAAAGTTTGGATTAAACAAAGATAAATTCACCATTCTATCGCTTGGGGGAAGCCAAGGAGCCAGAAGTATTAACGAAGCTTGGTTAAATAACTTAGAAGAATTTAAAAATACTAACTATCAATTAATATGGCAAACAGGTAAACCCGATTTCCAGAAAATTACCAATCAATGCCAAAATTCGCCAATAATTAAAACATTAGATTTTATAACCAATATGCAAGATGCATATGCAGCAAGCGATTTAATAATTTCTAGAGCAGGTGCCATTGCTATTTCAGAGCTAATGTTGGTAGGAAAACCCTGTGTTTTTATTCCATTACCCACAGCAGCAGCAGACCACCAAACTGTAAATTGTTTAAGCTTAATTAAAGAAAATGCAGCAATTATGGTTAAAAATTCTGAAATAAAATTAGAATTACTACATACTATTAAAAAAATTGAAGGTAATAAACTATTACAAAATTCGTTAGCAGAAAATATAAAAAAATTAGCTGAACCCAATGCTGCAGAAAAAATAATTAAACTAATTTTTAAAGAATGATAAAAGATATACAAAACTATACTAATTATTATTTTCTAGGAATCGGCGGAATTGGAATGAGTGCTTTAGCAAGGCATTTTAAAAGATTAGGAAAAACGGTACTAGGATACGATAAAACAAAAACTATTTTAACGGAGACGCTAGAAAAAGAGGGAATTGATGTGCATTATATAGATTCTACTAATTATATTATTGCTAATAATCTTTTACCAGAAAATACCTTGGTTATTAGAACTCCTGCAGTTCCCAGTCATACCAAAGAATGGTTATATCTACAAGAAAATAACTTTAATATCTTAAAAAGAGCAGAAGTTTTAGGTGAATTAGGCAAAAATACTTTCTGTATAGCAATTGGTGGCACACACGGAAAAACTACTACTAGTAGCATTATTGGACATTTATTAGTCTCTGCCAATAAATCTTGTTCCTTTATTTTAGGCGGAATTGTAGAGAATTACAACTCTAATTATTTTTATAACGGAAATGATATTTTAATTGTTGAAGCAGATGAATTCGATCAATCTTTTTTAAAACTTTATCCAGATATTATTTGCATCACTTCTATGGATGCAGACCATTTAGATATTTATAAAACCAAAGAAAAAGTAATAGAATCTTTTAAAGACTTTGCAAACAGACTACCAGAAAATGGTATTTTATTTGCAAAAGAAAATTTAGATTTACCCACAAATTTTTCTTACGGCGTAAATTCAAAAACCGCAAATTGCAATGCTTTTAACATACAAATTAAAGAGGGTTATACAGAATTTGATATCAACACTCCTTTTGGTAAAATAGAAAATATTAAATTTAAAATATTAGGTTTACACAACATAGAAAACGCAGTTGTAGCTAGTTCTATTGCTTTAAAAATTGGACTAACAAACGAGGAAATAAAACTTGGGTTATCAACTTTTAATGGAATTAAAAGAAGATTCAATCAATTTAACATCAAAGAAAAAGTTTATATAGACGATTATGCACACCACCCAACCGAAATAAATGCAGTTACAGATTCTTTAAAATTACATTACCCAAATAAAAAATCGGTTGGTATATTTCAACCTCATTTATATAGCAGAACTAAAGATTTTGCAGACGACTTTGCAAAAAGTTTAGCAAAATTCGACGAAATTATAATTCTAGACATTTACCCAGCCAGAGAACTGCCTATTGAAGGTATAACCAGCCAATGGCTTTTAAATAAAGTAGAGTTAAAAAATAAACACTATTGCACATTAAATACTGTATTAGAAAAATTAAAAGAACTAGATTTTACTATACTTGTAACTATTGGGGCAGGAAACATAGATACTTTGGTAGAACCCATAAAAAAATGGTTGAATGATTAAATATATAATTTTAATAAAATCAATATTTTTTTTATTGCTTTTTATTTTCCTATTTTCTTTTACCCATAAAAGAGGTAGCAAAAAAGAAAGTACTTTAGTGTTAATTGAAAGTAACGATCAAAAATATGTTAAAAACAAAAGTATTATAGAGTTTATTTATAGAAACAATACTTTGCTTTATAGAAAAAAACTAAACAAAATTGATTTGTTAGAAATAGAAAAAAAATTAGATAATTTTAATTTTATTAAAAAAAGTGAGGTTTTTTACTTACCAAACGGTAATGTCTACATTAAAATTAAAGAAGAAAATCCAATTCTTAGAATTAAAACCAATAGAAAAGAATATTATTTAACCAACGAAAATAAAACAATAGCACTTTCTTCTATTTTTACGCCAGAGGTTTTAATTATTGAAGGAAAAGTAAAGGAATCTGAACACGAAAAATTAATTCAACTTTTAAATTACATAAATGATGATAATTTGTTGAGAACTCACATAGTTGGAGTTAAAAAAGGTGGTGAAAATTTCTATATATTTATGACGAATATGCAACATTCTATAGAATTTGGCTCTCTGTACGGATTTAAAGAGAAATTTGAAAAATTAAAATTATTTTATAACGAGTATTTAAACAAACAACCTGTAGGTAAATATAAAAAAATAAGTTTAAGATTTAATAACCAAATAGTTGCATCAAAATAAAATAAAATGAATAAAGAAAACACACAATATTCAGTTGGGTTAGATATTGGAACCACCAAAATTGTAGTAGTGGTTGGAAAAAAAAACGAAAATAATAAAATAGAAATTATTGGCGTTGGCAGATCTGTAAGTCTTGGTGTTCACAGAGGGGTTGTAAATAATATCACACAAACTATAAACTCTATTAAAGAGGCGATTTTTGAAGCAGAAAAATCTTCTGGCGTAAAAGTAAAAAATGTTATTGTTGGTATTGCTGGTCAACACATTAGAAGCATACAACATAGCGATTACATAACTAGAAATAATTTTGATGAAGTTATAGACGAAAGCGACATAGAAAAGTTAATTAACCAAGTTCATAAATTAGTTATGATGCCGGGTGAGGAGATTCTACACGTGCTTCCACAAGAATTTAAAATAGACGGACAAAACGAAATATACGAACCAATTGGCATGTATGGCAACAGGTTAGAGGCTAACTTTCATGTAGTTGTAGGTCAAATTGCTTCCATAAAAAACATTGGTAGGTGCATTAAAGATGCTGGCTTACAATTAGAAGGAATTACCTTAGAGCCAATAGCCTCTTCTGAAGCAGTTTTAAACAAAGAAGAAAAAGAAGCAGGTGTGGCTATTATAGATATTGGAGGTGGCACAACAGATATTGCTATTTTTAAAGATAATATTATTAGACATACCGCCGTAATTCCATTTGGAGGGAATGTAATTACAGAAGACATAAAAACAGGTTGCTCTATTATTCAAAAACAAGCAGAAGTACTTAAAACTAAATTTGGTTCGGCTTGGCCAGGAGAAAATAAAGAAACAGAAATAGTTTCCATTCCAGGCTTAAGAGGCAGAGAACCTAAAGAAATTACATTAAAAAAGCTTTCACAAATAATTCATGCCAGAGTAAAAGAAATTCTAGAACAATGTTATTGCGAATTAAAAAACTATGGTTTAGAAGAACAAAAGAAAAAACTAATAGCAGGTATAGTACTAACGGGTGGCGGTGCAAACCTTAAACACATTAGACAATTAACAGAATACATAACCGGCATGGATGTTAGAATTGGTTACTCTAACGAAAATTTAATAGGAACAAAGAGCGAAGAATTATCTAGTCCAGAATATGCAACAGCAATTGGCTTGTTAATGAAAGGTTTTGAAAACAATTCTAATAACAACAAGTTTATTGATGAAGACAACACTACCTTAAATAAAATTGATGTTTTAGAAACTACCTTTTCACCGATAGAAAGTTTAGAAAATACTACTTTTCAAAATAATTCTTTTAATAAACCAATTTCACCTCAAGATTTTAAAGCAGACACAGACTTAAAGAAAAAGAGATTCTCCTTTCTAAAAGACTGGAGCGATAAATTTATTGAAATATTTAACCAAACAGAGTAATTAAAAATTAAAATTATGGCAGAACTTTCAAGCAATATTTATTTTGATTTACCAAAAAACAGAACAGCATCCATCAAAGTAATTGGTGTGGGTGGTGGTGGCAGCAATGCTGTAAATTTCATGTACGAGGAAGGGATTTTAGGTGTAGATTTTATTATCTGTAATACAGATGCCCAAGCTTTAAACAATAGTTCTGTTCCAAACAAAATTCAACTTGGAGCATCTATAACAGAAGGATTGGGTGCAGGGGCAAATCCAGAAGTAGGAGAACAAGCAGCCATAGAAAGCATGGAGGAAATTAAAGCTGTGTTAAGCGATAATACCAAAATGATATTTATTACAGCTGGTTTAGGAGGCGGAACTGGTACCGGAGCAGCTCCAGTTATAGCTAGTATTGCAAAAGAAATGGGCATTTTAGTAGTTGCAATAGTAACTATTCCTTTTAATTTTGAAGGAAAAAGAAGAATAGACCAAGCAGAAGAAGGCATTAAAAGTCTTAGAAAAAATGTAGATTCTTTAATTGTAATTAACAACAATAAATTAAGAGAACTATATGGAGATTTAGGCTATAAATCTGGTTTTGCAAAAGCAGATGAAGTATTGTTATCTGCTTCTAAAGGAATTGCAGAGGTAATTACTCATCACTATAGACAAAATATAGATTTAAAAGACGCCAAAACTGTTTTATCTAATAGCGGCACAGCTATTATGGGTTCTGCAGAAGCATCTGGGCAGAATAGAGCTCAAGAAGTAATTATGAATGCTTTAGATTGTCCGCTATTAAACGACAATAAAATAACTGGTGCAAAAAATGTATTGTTACTAATTATTTCTGGTAGCAACGAAGTTACAATAGATGAAATTGGTATTATTAACGATTATATACAAGTAGAAGCTGGCAACAACACCAATATAATAATGGGTATTGGCGAAGATGCAAATTTAAACGATTCTATTTCTGTAACAGTTATTGCAACTGGCTTTCCTATTGATGAACAAAGATATACCGGCAAAGAACAAGAGAAAATATTCCATACCTTGGTAGAAGATCAACCTGTATTTAAAAATTTAACAGTTAACAACAAAGAAAGCTACAACCATTTAAATGAACCAATTAAGAACGAAAAAATAACAGAATCAAACTGGTTTAATGAAGAGTTAGAAAACAATTCAGAATATGAAATTAACTTATTTACAAATTCAGAAAAAGAGAATCCAACTTATGTTTTAAAAGCAAAAAAAGAAGAAGTAATTATTGACACCACTTTTAATTTAACCAATTCTAAAGAAAAAGCTATTGTTAGCCAGGAAAAGAAACAGATTTTTACCTTACCTAATGAAGATGATTTAATAGAAAATAGTTACTTAGACAAAGAAGAAAAAAATAAAGAAAACCATTTTATTTTAACTAAAAATGAAACCAAACTTCCTGATGTTTCATCTATAGAAAATATTTTAAACGAATCTCCTTTTAACGAACCTATTTCAAATGCACTTAATTCTTCTATCGAGGAAAGAAAAACTAGATTAAAGAAATTTAATTATCAATTTTCTAATTCTTTAAAAAATGTAAATAATTTAGACAAACCAGCTTTCGAAAGACAAGGCATTGAATTAAACGAAAAGAAAGAGAATTATACCTCTGAATTTAGTATTGGTGAAGGTGCCGACAAAGAAATAAAACTAAAACCAAATAGTTTTTTTCATAACAATGCCGATTAATATAACAAACAATAATTTATAATTAAATATGCTAGAAAATAAAATCATGGACCAGTTAAAACTAGCCATGAAAGCTAAAGACAAAGTTGCATTAGAATCTTTAAGAGCCATTAAATCTGCTTTATTAATGGCAAAAACAGAAACTGGTAAAGAAACGGTTATAACAGAAGAACAAGAAATTACCATTCTACAAAGATTAATTAAACAAAGAAAAGAGGCTGCCGAACAATTTGGAAATGACAGAAAAGAATTAGCCGAAAAAGAACTGGCTCAGGCAGAAATTATTCAATCTTTTTTACCCAAACAATTTTCTAAAGAAGAAGTTACAGCTATTATAAAAGTAATTATTAACGAAACTGCTGCCAAAGATTTAAAAGATTTAGGAAAAGTTATGGCAATTGCCTCCAAGCAATTATTGGGAAAAGCAGAAGGAAAAACAATATCAGAAATAACAAAATTGCTTTTAAGTTAACTCTTTCATTTTTTTACTAAAAACCTAAATGCAAACCCAATTTTATAGTCACGGTAAATTATTAATTACTGGCGAATACACCATTTTAAAAGGTAGTACTGGATTGGCAGTTCCTACAAAAATGGGACAAAAAATGTGGGTTAAGCCCAGTTTAACAGAAAACCAATCTTTACTAGAATGGAAAGCTTTTGACTTTGAAAATAACATTTGGTTTACTTGTACCCTATCATACAAAAGTTGGGCGGTTTTATCAACCAACAATACAAAATTTTCTAAAACCCTAATTCAAATTTTAAAGGAAGCCAATGGGGTAAGTGGTTTTTTTAAAAAAAAAATAGCAAATTATTTAGTAGAAACTCACCTAGAATTCCCTAATTATTGGGGACTAGGAAGTAGCTCCACCTTTATTAACAATATTGCAAAGTGGTTACAAGTAGACCCTTTTACCCTATTATTTAATACCCTAGGTGGCAGCGGATATGATATTGCTTGTGCCAACCATAGTAAACCCATTTATTATAGTTTAGAGGCAAAAAATGCAGTGGTTTCAAATGCCAATTTCTTTCCTACTTTTCATAACAATCTTTTTTTTATTTATTTAAATCAAAAAAAAGAAACTAGCACAGCATTAAGTAATTTCTTAGCAAACAACACAACAACTTCGCAGCAAATAGCAAGAATAACACAAATAACAAATCTTATTTCAAGTACAAAAGTATTAGATGAATTTTCTAATTTAATTACCGAACACGAAAACATTCTTTCTACTATTTTAGGCGAAAAAACAATTAAAGAACTTCTGTTTAAAGAATACCCACATGCCATTAAAAGCCTTGGAGCTTGGGGCGGAGATTTTATATTGGTAGTCGCAAACAATACCCAAGATTTAACTTATTTTAAAACAAAAAAATACACCACAATTTTTTCTTACCAAGAAATGATTTTAAGTTAAAAAAAACTACATTCAACTCTACTTGTTATAGAAAAAATGAAAAGCAAGTTATATAACACACAAAGCGGTTAACAATTCCCCCTCCAATAATAAGTGAATTGCCCAACGGGCGGAGTGGTTTTCTCT
>JBGSBU010000004.1:0-25421 GCA_041730375.1 Solirubrobacteraceae bacterium | reverse complement strand
CCTGAACCACCTGCTAAAATTATTCCCTTCATTTAATTACTTGTATATTAATTTTAAATCACATTGATGTGTTGGTAACTCTTCAAAAGAATTAAATAATTTATTTGAGGTTAAATTATAAATAGAATAATTGTATGATTTTATAAAATCATACAATTCTCTAGACATTCCTTGATTAATTTTTTCATATAGATTTGGAGAGTACTCCATAAAGATAATCGGCTTAAATTTAGAGATAATTTTTTTAGCACCTAATAAAACAAAATACTCAAAACCTTCCACATTAATTTTAATAACGTCTACATTTATATCTGTAATAAGATTATCTAAAGTATTTAATTTAATAAGTTCTTTTTTTACACCAGTAATGTCATTGTTATGAGACAAAACTGTACTTCCTCCAGCATTCATAGGGTTGATAGTTATTTCGCTAGTAATTTCTTCATTACCGCAACCATAGTTAAACAACTCAATATTATTAAAATTATTTAATTCTATGCTTTCTTTAAATTGGTTGTGAAGTCTTTGAATAGGCTCGAAACTATAAACCTTATTACAGTAATTAGATAAGATAAGACTAAATAGCCCAATGTTTGCACCAACATCTATGAAATTTTTATTTCTATTTAGTTCTTTTTGAATCTCGGGTATAATATTTTCCCCAAAATAACCTCTTCGCATTATAGAATTATCTACTGTTCCGTTAGATGAATTTAAAACTATTTTTATTTTAATGGATTGATAGTTAATTGTTTTTATAAACTTTTTTTTGACCCTAAAAAAATAAAGTGTAAAGTAATTATTTAAATAGAAGAAAATTCCTTTTTTCTTTATTTTATAAAATATTTCTATCATTTTATTTTATAGTTTTCTTTGTAATAATTAACATATTCACCACTGGTAACACTGGTTAACCATTTTTCATTTTGAATATACCATTCAACCGTTTTTTCTAATCCTTGTTCAAAAGTAACTGTTGGGTACCATCCTAATTCTTTGTTTATTTTATCTGCATCTATTGCATACCTTCTATCATGGCCCGATCTATCTTTAACATAGGTAATAAGTTTTTCAGAGCTTCCAGAAGCTCTACCTAATTTATCATCCATTATTTTACAAAGTTCTTTAATTAGTGATAAATTTTGCCACTCGTTAAAGCCGCCAATGTTATAAGTTTCTGCGTTTTTTCCTTTGTGAAATACTAAATCTATGGCCTTTGCATGGTCTATTACATATAACCAATCTCTGGTATATTTTCCATCGCCATAAACAGGTAGCGTTTTATTTTCTTTTATGTTGTTAATAAATAACGGAATTAATTTTTCTGGAAATTGGTTAGGTCCATAATTATTAGAGCAATTAGTTATAACAAAAGGTAGGTTGTATGAGTTTCCGTAGGCACGAACCAAATGATCTGAAGCTGCTTTTGACGCCGAGTAAGGCGATTGTGGATCGTATGGTGTTTTTTCTGTAAACAGGTCTGTTTCTCCTAAAGAACCGTAGACCTCATCTGTAGAAACATGATAAAATCTTTTTCCTTCTAAATCGTTTGCCCAAATGTCTTTTGCTGCATTTAATAAGTTTGCAGTTCCCATAACATTAGTTTGGATAAAAATATTGGGGTCTTGCAAAGACCTATCCACATGGCTTTCTGCTGCTAAATGAATTACTCCATTTGGCATATGCTTTCTAAAAACCTCATTTACCTCTTCCGCATTATTAATATCTACTTTTTCGAAAATATAATTTTCCCTGTTAACAACATCAGCTACATTTTCTAAGTTTCCTGCATAAGTTAAACTATCTAAATTTATTATAGTATAACTAGGATAATTATTTATAAATTCCCTTACAACGTGCGAGCCAATAAATCCGGCACCACCAGTTATTATAATTTTCATTTTTATTTAAATTTTATGTAGTTGTGCAAAGATAATTTTATAAATTAAATATTTAAATTTATTAAAAACTTTCACTATAATTAATTTTTACTCTAATTAAAAATACCATATGAGTTATTGGATAAAAGCAGCCAGATTAAGAACCATTCCTTTATCTATTAGTGGTATAATTATGGGTTCTTTTTTGGCATTTCCTTTAATAAGGTTTAATTGGCTTGTATTTTTATTGGCTATTTTGGTAGCTTCCTTACTTCAAATATTATCTAATTTTGCAAATGATTATGGCGATGGAATAAAAGGAACAGATAATCATAGAAAGGGAGAGGCTAGAATGATAGCCAGTGGTTTTATATTGCCAAAAAATATGCTAAAAGCAATGTTATTTATTTCTTTATTGGCAATTATTTTAGGGCTTTCATTACTTTGGGAAGCTTTTGGTAAGGAGAATTTTATGTTATTGGTAATTTTATTGGTTGTTGGAGGATTAGCTATTTTATCGGCTATTTATTATACGGTGGGTAAAAACGCATATGGTTACAAAGGTTGGGGCGATTTTTTTGTATTTCTTTTTTTTGGATTAGTTAGTGTATTAGGCTCTTATACTTTACAGGTTAAAAATTTTTCGTTAGCATTATTTCTTCCTGCTATTTCAATAGGATTGTTAAGTGTAGCCGTATTAAATCTAAATAATTTAAGGGATTATGAAACGGATAGGCTGGTTAATAAAAATACGGTAGTTGTTTTATTAGGGTTAAGGAAGTCAAAAATTTATCAAACACTTCTTGTTTTGTTACCTTTTCTATTTATGCTCTGTTATCTTTTAATAAACAATAAAGCCAATGCTATTAATTTTGGATATTTAGTTTTGTTATTACCTATTTTAATTCATCTAAACAAAGTTTGGAAAACCAAAGACACAAGTTTATTAGATGGTGAATTAAAAAAAATAGGCATTATCACTTTCTTGTTTGCTTTAATTTTTAGTGCTCCTTTTTTGCTCTAAAAATAAATTAAAAGCAGTTTTATCTGATTCTATCGAAAAATAATCACTTGTAATTTCTTTAGAATCAACCCAATTTAACTCTATAATTTCTGGTACAAGAACTTTTAGCTTTGTTATATCTACGGCTTCAACCAAATAATACACAAAAAATAATTGCTCGTCTGCAGCTCTTTTAGAAGGAATAAAGTAATCTAACGTATAAAGATGCATTTTTATTATTATATCTAAATTTAATTCCTCTAGGTATTCTCTTTTTAAACACTCAATAGTACCTTCACCAAATTCCAATCCACCACCAGGTAATTTATTAATCACTTCACCCATAAAAGGTTCTTTAAGTGTAAGTAATTTGCCATTATGTTGTAAAAAAGAATAAATTCTTAAGTTTATATTCATTTTAAAAGTATAAAAAATAGAGGTTTTATTTTTTCATCAAAATTAGTAAACAATAGAAATTTAAAGGAATTTATTACTCTCAATTTTATTGATAATCAAAAAATTATTAGCACAATAAAAAAAATATTTAAATAAAAGAATATATTTGTAAAGCATATTTGTTTTTATACTTTCTTTTTACTCGTAAAATAGCACATTTTTTAAACAATGAACATTCAATTAATAAGTGAATCTAAATTAGGTTCTATAGATTTAAATAAGGTTGGTTTTGGTAGTGATTTTACAGATCACATGTTCTTTTGTGACTATGAAAATGGCACCTGGAAAGAGCCTTCGATTACCCCCTATCAACCCATACAAATGTCTCCAGCTTCACATGTTTTGCACTATGGGCAGTCTGTTTTCGAAGGGATGAAAGCGTATAAAAACCAGGAAGATGAAATCTTCTTATTTAGACCCGATAAAAACTTTGATAGAATAAATAAATCAGCAGTAAGAATTGCTATGCCCACCATACCCGAAGAAATATTTTTTAATGGGTTATATCAATTGTTAGATATAGAAAGAAATTGGATTCCTAGTAAAAAAGGCATGTCGCTTTATATAAGACCAGTGCTTTTTGCAAACGAAGAAATTTTAGTAGCAAGAGCTTCTCAGAAATATAAATTTATGATTATTTTATCTGTAGCAGGTTCTTATTACGAAAATCCTTTAAGAGTTATTATTGCAGATAAATATAGTCGTTCTGCAGGAGGCGGAGTTGGTTTTGCTAAAACTGCCGGAAACTATGCCGCATCTTTTTATCCTACTAATCTAGCTAAGGAGAACGGATTCGACCAAATTATTTGGACAGATCCCACCCACACAAAAGTAGAAGAGGCAGGAACCATGAACTTATTTTTTAGAATAAATAATACGTTAGTAACCCCACCTTCAAGCGAAAAAATCTTAGATGGAGTTACCAGGGATTCAATTATTCATCTTGCAAAACACAAAGGAATTGACTTAGAAGTAAGAGATGTATATGTACAAGAAATTATTACAGCCTTTAAAAATAATGAATTAAAAGAGGTGTTTGGTTGTGGAACAGCGGCAGTTATAAGTGAAATAAAAACAATAGGATTTCCAGATGGTCAAGAAATTGAAATTCCTGTTATTTCAGAAGAATTATCTTATGCTAAAACACTAAAGTCAGAATTAATAGCAATTCAAACCAATCAGGCCGCAGATCCTTTTGGGTGGAGAGTTAAAGTAGAAAAAACACTTATTTAATCTCACATTCCCCATAATTTGAATCAAAGTTTAAAAGAAAAAATAAACAAATCATTACTTCAGTTATTTGGTAATGAATTAAAATTTGAGGTAGATCTTCAACAAACAAAAGAAAATTTTGAAGGAGATTATACGTTAGTAATCTTTCCGTTCACAAAAATTTTAAAAAGAAACCCAGAAGTAATTGGTAAAGAAATAGGCAATTTTTTACTTAATGAGTTAGAGGAAGTACAATCCTTTAACTTGGTTGGAGGCTTTTTAAATTTATCTTTAAGCTACAATTATTTCTGTGAAGAATTAATTACTTATTCTGCAGAAATTCTTAAAAAGAATAATTCTACTATTATGGTAGAATATTCTTCGCCTAATACCAATAAGCCACTGCATCTTGGACACATAAGAAACAATTTACTAGGAATAGCAACTGCCAATATTTTGGCTTTTTCTGGGCATAAAGTAATAAAAACACAAATCATTAACGATAGAGGAATTCATATCTGCAAATCAATGGTGGCTTGGAAGAATTTTTCTAACGGAGAAACACCCATAAGCTCAGAATTAAAGGGCGATCATTTAGTTGGAAAATACTATGTTTTATTTGATAAAGAATATAGAAATCAACTTAATGAGTTGATAGAAAAAGGAATGACGGCAGAAGAAGCTAAAGTTAACGCCCCATTAATGATAGAAGCTCAGCAAATGCTATTAAAATGGGAGGAAGGAGATAACGAAACCCTAACTTTATGGAAAACCATGAATAATTGGGTGTATGATGGTTTTAAAGAAACCTATGGCAGATTGGGAGTTGCTTTCAACAAAGTTCAATACGAAAGTGATACTTATTTATTGGGAAAAAATATAGTACAAGAAGGAATAAATAAATCTATTTTCTTTCAAAAAGAAGATGGTTCTGTTTGGTGTGATTTAACCGCTGATGGATTCGATGAAAAATTAGTTTTAAGAAAAGATGGAACCTCTGTTTATATTACCCAAGATCTAGGGACCGCCATAGAAAGATTTAAAGATTTAACCATAGAAAAACTCATCTATGTGGTTGGTAACGAGCAGGACTATCATTTTAAAGTACTTTTTGAAATTTTAAAAAAATTAAAGTACAGCTGGGCAGATAACTTATTTCATTTATCTTATGCAATGGTAGATTTACCCGAAGGTAAAATGAAATCTAGAGAGGGAACTGTTGTAGATGCAGATGATTTAATGCAAGAAATGCATAGTACGGCTAAAAAAATTTCAATGGAATTGGGTAAACTAGAAGCCTACACAAACCAAGAAAAAAGCGATTTGTACGAAACCATTGGTATGGGTGCATTGAAGTATTATATTTTAAAAGTTGATCCTAAAAAAAATATACTCTTCGATCCTAATGCTAGTATTGATTTTCAGGGCAATACAGGTCCGTTTATTCAATATACCTATGCTAGGATACGATCTATTTTATCTAAACAAAAACCAATGGATTTTGTGGCGTGTGAAATGGGTACAATAGAAAAAAAGATTTTAAGGCATCTTTTAAACTATTCAGAAGTTATCTATAAAGCCGCAGAAACGTTAAATCCTTCTTTGGTTGCGAATTATGTGTATGATTTGGTTAAGCTTTTTAATACATTCTATCAAAGTACACCCATATTAAAAGAAGAAAACCAAGACAAATTAAACTTTAGATTACATTTATCAGAAAAAGTATCGCAAACTATTTTTTCTGGTATGGCTTTGTTAGGTATTTCTTTACCTAATAGAATGTAGTAATTGTATTATTTTTTACTTCAAATTATATAAATTTAAGGTCATAAATTTAATAGAATATGGAAATAGTTTTTAAAATATTTTTGGTATTTTCATATAATTTTTGGCTCAATTGCATTAATTGTTGGTTCATTTATTATGGTTTCTAAAAAAGGAGATAAAACCCATAAACTACTTGGTAAAATTTTTTCAATAAGTATTTTATTTGCTGGTGTTTGTTCTTTTGTATTAGCAACTCTTCATAAAAATGAATTCTTATTTGCTGTTGGCGTTTTCACAATTTATATGGTAACAACTGGCTGGCGTTTTTTATCACTAAAAAATATACAAACCGGACAAAAAATAGAAAAAATAGATTGGTTAATTTTTTGCTTTATGATTCTTGGTAGTATTTCTTTTATATTTTTAGGAATAAAAAATATTTATAATAAAGAAAATTTTGGGATTGTAATGTTACTTTTTTCTGTTGGAAGTATTCTTTTTTTAATTCAAGACTATAAAACCTATAATGGTAAAATAAAATCTAAAAACTATTGGTTACTTCTACATTTACAAAGAATGACGGGTGCTTATATTGCTTCATTAACAGCGTTTTTAGTAGTAAACTTTCAAAATAGATTATCTTTTCTACCATGGTTGTTACCAACTATAATATTTGTACCATTAATTATAAAATGGACAAGAAAGTATTTTTAAATTCATTTTAACTTAAAATATTTTATTTATAACACTTTACTAAAATTAAAAAAGCCTCAGATTTTTTAATCTGAGGCTTTTTTAATGAAAAATATTTTGAAAAGATTATTTTTCTAAAATTGCAGTAACGCCTTGTCCACCAGCAGCACAAACAGATATTAGAAGTTTTCCAGAACCTTTTTGGTTTAATAATTTAGCACCAACACCTAAAATTCTACCGCCAGTTGCAGCAAAAGGGTGACCAGCAGCTAAACTACTTCCATTTACATTTAGTTTGGCTCTATCTATAGAACCTAGGGTTTCGATTCCAAATTTTTTAGATAACTCTGGAGTTTCCCAAATTTTTAAAGTAGAAAGCGTTTGAGCAGCAAAAGCTTCATGGATTTCATAAAAATCGAAATCTTGTAAAGTTAAACCCGCTTTTTTAAGCATTCTACTAACTGCCAATACCGGCGAGGCTAATAAGTTTTCCTTTGCATTAACAAATTCTGTAGAAGCAACTTCGCCTGTTTTTAGGTAAGCTAAAATTTCGTATCCGTTAGCTTTTGCCCAATCTTCGCTAGCTAAAAGCACACAAGAAGCACCATCTGTTAATGGAGTAGAGTTTCCGGCCGTCATATTTCCATCTTTTCCAAAAACTGGCTTTAAGGTAGCTAATTTTTCTAAAGAGGTAGTTGCTCTAAAATTATTATCGAAATCTAGTCCACTAAAAGGAGTAATTAAATCAGTAAAAAATCCTTCCTCTTTTGCTTTGGCCATTTTTTTATGACTTTCGAAAGCTAATTTATCTTGATCTTCTCTAGAAATTCCATATACTGTTGCCATAACCTGTCCGTGTTGACCCATAGACATTTTAGTTCTCGGTTCACCGTTAGAAGGCGCATCAAATTTAAAAAAGTCAACTAATTTAAGTTTTAAAGCCTCTTTAAACTTGTCTCCATTTGTTTTTTTATTATTTATTCGCATAAAAGTTCTTCTTATACGATCATTGTATGCAATCGGAGCTTGACTTGTAGTATCAACTCCACCAGCAATACCCACTTCTATTTGTCCAAGTGCAATTTTGTTTCCTATATAAATCGCAGCCTCAAGTCCAGTACCGCAAGCTTGTTGCAAATCAACTGCAGGCGTACCAGCATGTAGTTTAGTATTTAAAACCGACTCTCTAATTAAATTAAAATCTTTAGCGTCTTTAAGTACCGCTCCTCCTGCTACCTCCCCTAGCAATTTACCTTCTAGCTTGTATTTAGATACAAGTCCGTCTAGAGCAGCGGTCATCATTTCTTGATTTGTTTTTTCTAGGTAATTTGTACCGCTTCTTGCAAAAGGTATTCTGTTTGAGCCTATTATTGCAACTCTATTTAATTTTTCTCCGTTTAACATTTTATTTATAAGTTATATTTTAAATTAAAAAATTTTGACAAATATACAAAATATTACTTTTATGAAGCTAAAGTATAAATTAACTTAATAAATTTGTATTTCTTAATAATTTAATTCAATGGAAAAATCAATTACAAATAACTCCGAGCTTCAAGAAATAGGTGATAGAATAAAGGAGGAAAGTTTTAAAATAAATATTCTTAGCAAAGAAATTAAGAAAGTTATTATTGGACAAGATCAAATGATAGATAGTTTAATTATTGGGTTAATAGGCGGTGGACATATTTTATTAGAGGGATTACCTGGTTTGGCTAAAACGCTAGCTGTTAAAACTCTATCAGAGGCGATTCAAGGCAAATTTTCTAGGATACAATTTACGCCCGATTTATTACCTGCAGATGTGGTAGGGACATTGATTTTTAATATGAAGGAGAATGATTTTATTATAAAAAAAGGTCCGGTTTTTACTAATTTTCTTTTGGCAGATGAAATAAATAGAGCTCCGGCAAAGGTGCAATCTGCGTTACTAGAAGCCATGCAAGAAAAGCAAGTTACTATTGGCGACGATACTTTTAAATTAGAAGATCCGTTTTTGGTATTAGCAACACAAAACCCAATAGAACAGGAAGGAACTTATCCTTTGCCAGAAGCTCAAACAGACAGGTTTATGTTAAAAACTATTATTACCTATCCTAGTTTAGAAGATGAAAGACAAGTAATGAGAGATAGTTTATTAGAAGAAAAAAAGGTAGTAGCTAAAGTATTTACTCAACAAGATATTTTAAATGCCAGAAAATTAATAAATAAAGTATATGTTGATGAAAAGGTAGAAAGTTATATTTTAAGTTTAGTTTTTGCAACAAGAAACCCTGCAAAGTACAACTTAGAAAAAATACAACCACTTATTACTTATGGTTCATCGCCAAGAGGGAGTATAAATTTAGTTTTAGCATCTAGGGTTTATGCCTTTATAAAAGGAAGGGCTTTTGTTGTTCCGGAAGATGTTAGAGCTGTTATAAAACAAGTTTTAAGACATAGAATAGGCATTTCTTATGAGGCCGAGGCCGAGGAAATTAATTCTGATAATATTATAGATATGATATTAAACGAAGTAAACGTTCCATAATTTATTTAAAATATTATAATAGTTTAAATAATGCTGGTTAGCGATTTAATAAAAAAGGTTAAACTCATTGAGTTAAAGACAAAAAAAACGAACGATTTCTTTATGGGTCAATACCATAGTTCGTTTAAAGGAAGAGGTATGGTTTTTAATGAAGTAAGACCTTATTCTTTTGGCGATGAAATTAGAATGATAGATTGGAATAAAACCGCACATTTTAACGAGCCCTATGTAAAGGTTTTTGAAGAGGAAAGAGAACTTACACTTATGTTGATTATAGATATTAGTTCTTCTTTAAATTATGGGACAAGAGGCGGACAAACAAAAAGAGATACCTTAATTGAAATTTGTGCTACACTTGCCTTCTCTTGTGTAAATAACCACGATAAAGTAGGCGCTATTCTATTTTCTAATAAAGTAGATTATTACTTACCACCAAATAAAGGCAGAAAACAGGTACTTAAAATTCTTAGAAACATAATATACTATTCAGAAAATAAATCTAACACAGAAACCAATATACCAGAAGCATTAAGTTTTTTTAGTAAAACAAATAAAAGGAAAACAATGGCTTTTATTTTATCTGATTTTGAAAACATAAATTATGAAACCCAATTAAAAAAAATAGCAAAAAAACATGATTTATCAGGCATTAGAATTTATGATGAAAAAGAACAAACCTTTCCAAACATAGGCTTTGTAAAAATGAAAGACATTGAAACAAAAGAAATGAAATGGGTAGACACCTCGTCTAAAGAAATTCAAACATATCATAAAAATTATTATGAAGAAGTTGAAAATTACTTTGTTACAAGTTTTTCTAAAAACGGAATGAATTCTTTTTCGTTAAAAAACAACCAAGACTACATTAAACCTTTATTAAAATTCTTTAAAAAATTTCAATAATTCCCTTGAAAAAAATAGTTTTAATTTATCTTTTTGGTGTGTTATTTTTTTGTGTTAAAGCACAAATATCTATTAGGCTAAGTACAAATAAAATTACAATTGGCCAACCCATAAAGTTTTCTATTTTTATTAAAAAACAAAACAAAGACTCTTTAAAAATATACCCGTTAGATACTTTGCCAAATTTTAATATCATTAATATAAAAGAAAGGAGTTTTAACGATATAACAGCAAAAGAAATAGAATTTACCTCTTTTGAAAAAGGAAATTACGTACTTCCATCTTTTAGTGTGGTTATAAATAAAAATACCTATAACACACCACCACAAAAAATAAGTGTTTTAGATGTGAAATTAGACCCAACAAAACAGCAATTATTTGATATTAAAACCATTATGCCTGTTTCTTATTCTTTATGGAATTATACACAGAAAAATTGGATAATTGGTGCTGTTATTTATTTATTAGGAGTTTTGGCTTTTATTATTTATTTACTTTACAGAAAAGAAAAAGAAACAGATAATCAGATTTATAAAGACTTAATCTCTCCTTACGATGAAGCAATTATTGGCCTAAATAAGCTAAAAAAATATAATATAATTCAAAAAGAAGATGCAACACAGTTGTATGTTTCACTATCTATTATAGCTAAAAGATTTATTGGTAGAAAATATAAAATAAACTATGCCGAAAGGTTAACAGAAGAGTTTGTTGAGGAAATAGAAGAAAATAACATTTTACCAAAAGAACAAAATAAAATTTTAAATGATTTTTTATCACTGGCCGATTTGGTGAAATTTGCAAAATACCAACCTACAGAAAGTGTTAAAACAAATAATTTTAATCAAATCTTAACACTTATAGAGGCTCATAAACCATTGTATAACTTAAACGAATCTAACAATGTTTAATTTTGAATTTGCCAATATAGAATGGTTAGCCTTGCTACTTCTTTTGCCAATTGTTTATTGGATGGGTAAATCTAATAAACAAAACAACACAAAAAACGAATCTTTAATTAGCCCTTCAATTAAGGCATTTGGAAGTAAAAAATCTATTAAACAAATTATATTTCCTTATTTACCATTTTTAAGATATATGGCTTTATTTTTTCTAATAATTGCTTTAGCCAGACCAAGAAAAGTGCAAAGTATTGTAGAATCTAATAGCCTACAAGGCGTAGATATTATAATAGCAATAGATACTTCTTTAAGCATGCTAGCCCAAGATTTAAAACCAGACAGAATAACGGCTTTAAAAAAAGTTGCCAAAGAATTTGTAAATAATAGAAATACAGATAGAATTGGAATAATTGTTTATTCGGGCGAGTCTGTTACAAAGGTTCCTTTAACCATTAATAAATCTATATTAATTGATGCTATTGATAGAATTAAAACCAAAGAACTAGATGGCGGAACTGCTATTGGTGTAGGTTTAGCTACCTCCATTAACCATTTAAAACATAGCAAAGCAAAAAGTAAAATAATTATTTTATTAACAGACGGAGTAAATAACGATGGATTTATAGACCCCATAATTGCCGCAAAAATTGCAAGCGATTCTAAAATAAAGGTATATACAATTGGTATTGGAACCAACGGAATGGCTATGTTCCCCACCATGGAATCTATATCGGGTGAAATTATGTTTGATTACACTCAAGTAACCATTGATGAAGAATTATTAAAATACATTGCCAAGGAATCTGGTGGTAAATATTTTAGGGCGCAAAACGAAACGGAATTAAGTAATATTTATAAAGAAATAGACCAATTAGAAAAATCTAAAATAGAAGAAAAACTTCATTTTAACTATACAGAATTGTACGATGCTTTTCTATTAATTGCTCTTTTTTTGTTATGTATAGAATTTGTATTAAATAAAACAATATTTAGAACCATAGTATGAATTTAAATATTGAGTGGCAAAACCCAAATCAGTTGTGGTTATTACTAATTATTCCAATTTTAGTTATGCTATTAATAATAAACCAAAAATGGATTTATAAAACCAGAGAAGGTTTTGCAGATGTTGCTTTATTAAATAAATTATTTCCTAATAATACGTTAAAAATTAATTTGCCCAAAAATTGGTTCTTCTTTTTATCTATCTTATTAATTGTTTTTGGAATTATAGGTCCGCTTTCTGGCTTCGAAAAAACTGCAATAAAAAAAGAAGGAATAGATATTGTTTATGTATTAGATATTTCTAGTAGTATGGATGCACAAGATGTTTTGCCATCTAGGTTAGAAAAAGGTAAAAAAATAATTACCGAATCTATTAACAAACTATCAGGCGATAGAATTTCTATTGTTTTATTTGCAGGTAGTGCCTATAATCTTTTACCATTAACTAATGATTATGCGACTTCAAAAATATTTTTATCTAATATAGAAACAGATTTAATATCAGAACAAGGAACCAATTATTCTTTAGCAATAAACGAGGCTTTAAACGCTATTCCAAAAAATACCACATCTGATAAGGTAATTTATTTGCTTTCAGACGGAGAAGACCATAATAAAAACCTAGAAAGTGTATTAGAAGAATGTACAAAACAGAATATTAAAATATTTACTACTTCAATTGGTTCATTAAGTGGTGCGCCAATTCCTATAAAAGAAGCTGGTAGAATAATTGATTATAAAAAAGATGCAAATAGCCAAACAGTTATAAGCATTCCCAACCCAGCTATTTTAAAAGAAATAGCAACTAAAACCAATGGAAAATTTATTTCAGACAACATAACAATTAAGGTGGTAAATAGTTTCAATAATTTAATAAGTGGCTTTCAGAAAGGAAAAGCAAAAAATAAAGAAGTGGTGGTTAAAAAGCACCAATACCAATGGTTAATTATATTTGCGATTTTATTTTTATTGATTGAAATGAATTTAAATTCACCATTAAAAATATAGAGTTAATAAATTTAAATATGAAACGCAGCTTATTTTTTTTCTTTATTCTATTTTTCTCTCTTAGCACTTTTGCGCAAAGTTTAGAGGAAAAAGACAACCTAATAAAAGGAAATCTTAATTATGAGTCGAAGCGATTTAATGAAGCAGAATCTTTTTACCAAAACACATTAAAAGGAAATAAAAAATCGATAATTGCAAATTATAACCATGGAAATGCTTTGTTTAAACAAGATAAAATAGATGAAGCAATTTTGGCATATAAAAAAAGCAGTAAACTAACACAAAACAACCAACAGCAAAGTAGCATTTACCATAATTTAGGGAATGCCTACATGAAAAAGCAAGAATATAACAAAGCAGTTCAAGCCTATAAAGAATCTTTGCTAAAAAACCCAACGGATAATCAAACCAGATATAATTATGCCTATGCAAAATTAATGCAAAAAAAGGCTGAAGAAAAAAAACCTAAAGAGCAAAAAGAAAAAGAAAAAAAAGAGAAGGACAAAAAAGAACAAAAAGAAAAGCAAAATAAAAAAGCCAAAGAAAATAAAGACTCAAATAACAAAGAGTCGGAGGCAAAAAAAGAAAAAGGAAAAAAAGATTCTAAGAAAGATAAAAAAGGAGATAAAAACAAGGAGGATACAAAGGATGAAAAAAATAATGAAGCTAAAAAAGCAAATAACCAAAAACCAAAAGTAGATCCAAGGTTAATGCAAAATTTATTAAAAGCAGTAGAAAGACAAGAGCAAAAAACACACAATAAAGTAATACAAAACAACAAGGTGTTTTCTAACCAAACTAACGAAAAAGATTGGTAATGAAAAAAATAATAGTATTATTTTCTTTTTTGTTAATAAGCCTGCTTAGCCAGGCTCAGATTTCTTTTAAGGCAAAATTATCTACAGATAAAATTGAGGTAGGAGAAACCTTTCAAATAACTTATTTAATTTCTAGTAACGGAGGATTAAATTATTTTTCGGAAAACAAAGAACCTGTATTTCCTATTTTCAACGATTTTATAGAAATGGGTAGTTATCAGTCTAGTAGCGTAAATATTGTAAACGGTAACTCTAGTTCAGAAATAAGTTACATTAAAACTTTTAAGGCAAAAAAGGTGGGAGTTTTTATAATTCCTAAAGCTAAGTTAATTAATGAAAAAAATATTTCTTCTAATTCTTTAAAAATAGTTGTGGTTGCTAGTTCTAAAAATAATTCGAATGCAACAATTCAGTCTCCACTAACTCAGAATTCTTCTTCTAATAATAGCACTGATTTACCAAAAACTTTTCTAAAATGGGTGGTTAATAAAAATAATCCGTACGTTTCTGAAGGCATAAAATTAAGCTTAAAGGTCTATTCTAAAGAGGTGGAAGCTATAAATAATATACAAGCAATAAATTTCCCAAAATTCCAAGGATTAACCACACATTTAATTAAAAATGAGCAAAAACAGTTTCAATTAGAGTTAGAGCAAATAAACGGCGAGGAATTTGGAAGCGTAACTTTACAAGAATGGATTGTTTTTCCGCAAGCAGCAGAAAAAATAACTATTGCTCCGGCTAGCATAGAAATTATCGCCTATTCTTCTTTTTTTAACGATGATGTAATAACTGTTAGCTCTGACCTGGTGGAGTTAAATCCTAAAAATTTACCACTCAATGCTCCTTTAAACTTTAGTGGGGCTGTTGGTCAGTTCAAAATTATTTCTTTTTTAGAAAAAAATGAAGTAAAAAAAGGAGATTCTACTTCTTACGAAATAGAGATTATTGGAAATGGAAATTTAGACTTTATAAAGCCCCCAGAAATAGAGGTAAACGATTCTTTAGAAGTTTTTTCTCCAAAAGAACGGCAAAATTATAGCGCTACTTCTAGTGGATTAAAAGGAAAAATCGCAACCACTTATCTTTTAGTGCCCCAATTGCAAGGAGAAGTTACCATACCAGCTATTTCGTTTTCTTTTTTCGACCCAATAGACGGTGTCTATAAAACAATTAATTCTAACAAACATATTTTAGAGATTAACGGAGAAAAAAAAATAGAACAATTTAAAAGTCCTTACGCAGCTAATAAAAATGATTTTCTCAATAAAATTAATGGTAATTTAGTTTTAGCTATTCTTTTTATTTTACTATTGATTTATGCAATCTATAAATTTTATTTTTTTAGAAAAAGCAATAAACCATCAATAGAATTAACTAACAGTAATACAATTGAAGAAAAAAATAGCCATAAAAAGCTAACTATTAAAGAAAGAACAGACGAGCTTTTTATATTGGCAAGAGACAACAAAAAAGAAGAATTTTTTGCAAAACAAGAAACTTTTTTAAACGAATGGATAGAATTTAAAACCAATATTCCAAGGTATAAAATATCAGATAAATTGGTTGAGGACTATTTTATAAATGCTGGGTATAATAAATTACAAGTTGAAGAATTAGATAACATAATTCATACCGCTAAACAAGCTAAATATGCATCTAAATTACAAGAAATAGATGTAAATTTGATTGAATCGTTTAATAAAATGATTTCAATAATAGAAAAATTTTAATCCATGGCTAATAAATTCTTACTACCCGTATTTTTAATTCTAATTATTTCTTTTATTGCAAACTATATTGTGATTGATGAAAGAATGAGTTATTTTAAAAATGAAAACTTAATTCATTCTATTGCAATGGCACTTTCTTTAATTGGTATGCTAGTTGCTATTATCTATTACAAGATAAACAACATAAATAGTGCCATAGATAAAAGAAGAAAAGAATTAAATTAAAAATATCTTTAGCTTAAAAAAAAGCTTAATTTATTTTTGTCTAAAGTAAACTTCTATTGGTACGCCCTCAAAATTAAACTTTTCTCTTAATTGG
The DNA here is from genome assembly GCA_041730375.1 of Solirubrobacteraceae bacterium. Classification (GTDB taxonomy): domain Bacteria; phylum Bacteroidota; class Bacteroidia; order Flavobacteriales; family Weeksellaceae; genus JBGSBU01. Next base: position 9,192 of record JBGSBU010000004.1, on the reverse strand, counting down.
TTTTCAATATACCTTTTATAAGATTCTTTAACGTATTGAGGTAAATTGGCAAAGAAAGCAAATTGTGGCGTATAGGTAGGTAACTGGGTACAATATTTAATTTTTACATACTTACCTTTTATAGCTGGTGGTGGATACCTTTCTATTACCGGCAACATTACTTCGTTTAAAACACTTGTTTTTATTTTCTTTTTTCTATTTTCGTAAACTTCAATAACTTTTTCTACTGCTTGAAAAACTCTTTGTTTATTTAAAGCAGAGACAAACATAATTGGCACGTCTGTAAAAGGAGCTATTTTTTCTTTTATGTGCTTGGTAAAGTCTTTCATAGTATTGGTTTCTTTTTCAACCAAATCCCATTTATTGATAAGAATAACTAATCCTTTTTTATTTTTTTGAATTAAATTAAAAATACTCATATCCTGACTTTGTATGTTATCTTGGGCATCAATCATAAGTATACAAACATCAGAATCTTCAATAGCACCAATAGAACGCATTACAGAATAAAACTCTAAATCTTCTGTTACTTTGCTTTTTTTTCTAATTCCAGCCGTATCTATTAAAACAAATTCTTTACCAAACTGGTTATATAAAGTTTCTATAGAATCTCTGGTTGTTCCGGCTATTTCGGTTACAATATTTCTTTCTTCGCCAAGTAGCACATTGGTAAAAGTAGATTTCCCTACATTGGGTTTGCCAACAATGGTAACTCTTGGTAATCCTTCAAAAGGGTCTTTGTAATCTGCGGTTGGGAAAGTTTTTATTAAATCGTCTAATAAATCACCAGTTCCTCCACCAGTTGCGGCAGATATGGTGTAATATTTATCAAACCTTAGTTGGTAAAATTCAATCGCATCATGTTCTAATAAACCATGGTCTACTTTATTTACTACTAAAAGCACAGGCTTTTTAGATTTATAAAGCATAATGGCTACTTCTTTGTCAATATCTAATAATCCACTGGTTACATCTACTACAAATAGAATAGAAGTAGCTTCGTCTAAAGCCAGGTTTACTTGTTTTCTTATTTCGCCTTCAAAAATATCATCAGAACCTTTTATGTATCCTCCAGTATCCATTACGGTAAATTCAACTCCATTCCAATCGCTTTTTCCGTGGTGCCTATCTCTAGTAACCCCACTAACGCTATCTACAATAGCACCTCTTTTTTTTATTAAACGATTAAAAAGGGTAGATTTCCCCACATTTGGTCTACCAATTATAGCAACAATATTTGACATGAAAAAGCAATTTATGCGAAGTTAAGCAATATAATTTTGATAAACTATTTGGCTATATTGCTATTTAAAATGAACGTGAAAACCACTTTTTTTCATTTTATTTAAGCCAACAGCAATGAAAGGGATTTTTTATACTTTATTGCTATTTATTTTAATGTGCTTTTTATAATTTTTTGCAAAAACTTATTTAATTTAATAAGTACTATTGATATTTTAAATTAAAAAATCTTACTTCAACGCCTTCAATATATCTTCAATTAAATCTTCTACATCTTCTACCCCAACACTAATTCTAATTAAATTTTCTGTGATTCCTATTTTTTCCCTAACTTCTTGTGGTATAGAAGCGTGTGTCATGGTATACGGGTGATTTACTAAACTTTCTACACCGCCTAAAGATTCAGCCAAAGTAAATAGTTGTAATTTCTTACAAAAATTATTTACCGCTTGTCTATTTTCTAACTCAATAGAAACCATTCCGCCAAAGCTATTCATTTGTTCTTTTGCTAATTGGTGGTACTTATTTGAAACCAACCCTGGGTAATATACTTTTTTTACTTTATTGTTTTGCTCTAATATTAAGGCTATTTTCATTGCATTTTCGCAGTGGCATTTCATTCTAAGGTGTAATGTTTTTATTCCTCTTAAAACCAAATAACTATCGAACGGACTTAAAATAGCGCCACCAGCAAATTGTTGAAATTTTATTTTTTCGGCTAAATCAGTATCATTTACTATTAACGCACCAGCAATCACATCAGAATGTCCACCCAAATACTTAGTAGCAGAATGCATTACAATATCTGCTCCCATTTCTAAAGGAATTTGAATATAGGGAGTAGCGAAAGTATTGTCTACAACTACTAACGCCTTGTTGCTTTTTGCTATTTCTACTAATTTTTTAATATCAACCACTTTCATTAATGGATTGGAAGGTGTTTCTATCCAAATTAACTTTGTATTAGACTGCATACTATTTTGTACTTCTTTAACATTAGTAAAGTCTACAAAAGAGAATTCTATATTAAAGACACTATAAATTTTAGTAAACATTCTATAGGTTCCGCCATATAAATCATCGGTTACCAAAACATGATCGCCAGGTTTCAAGGTTTTTAAAATAGCATCAATAGCGGCTAACCCCGACGAGAACGCAAAAGCATACTTTCCATTTTCTATAGATGCTAAACAGTTTTCTAACGCCTCTCTTGAAGGGTTTCCCGCTCTGGAATAATCATATCCTTTATGAACTCCTGGAGATTCTTGAGCAAAGGTGGTTGATAAAAAAATTGGAGGCATAACTGCCCCAGTTACTTCCTCGTTTTTCTGACCGCCATGAATGGTTTTTGTATTAAACTTCATTTAGAATTATTTTTTTTATTTTTTAAACTTAGTACTAATTTAAATAACTTAATAAAGTTATTAATAATATATTTGCAATCTATTAATTGATACAGAGAGGTGTCCGAGTGGTTTAAGGAGCTACCCTGGAAAGGTAGTATACGGGTAACTGTATCGAGGGTTCGAATCCCTTCCTCTCTGCAAAAAAAATTCTTAAATAGTTTACTATTAGTAATTTTTAATTTATACATCTGTACTATTATTGTATGGTAAATTATTTTTAAGCTTTTAAATACCAAAATCCACGCCCAAAAATATTGGTTTTTATGCACCGCCATTATTTTAAAAATTCTCAATATAAAGTTTTGTTTCTTTTATCAATTATTCTCCATTTAAGACATCTAAACAAATAACATTCAAGGCTGTACTAACTAATTTAGTGGCTTGTTGAGGTGTTATGTCCTTTCTGTTTATGAAATTCAATAATTCGGTTGAGTTATTTTTTTCTATTGGTTTTGTGGTGAAATATTTTAATGAAAAATTTTAAATCAAACACTTTGTTTAAATTTATGAATTGAAATTATTATTTACCTATGCCATTATTCCAAAATTCTGTTGTTACAAAATACCTAAATACACAAGATAAAAATACACTTACCCATAAATGGGATTTATATAAAAATCTTTTTCTAAATCCAACCAAACAGAATAATATTAGAAATAGCAAAGAAGAACAATACCAAGAAGGATTTTTAAGAGAATTATTTGTTCAAATTCTAGGTTATACCATAAATCCAGACCTTAATTTTAACCTAACAACCGAATTAAAAAATGAAAAAGACAGCAAAAAGGCAGATGGTGGTATAATTGTAGATGGCAAGGTATTTGGCGTAATAGAACTAAAAGGAACAAATACAACCGATTTAAACAAAATAGAAACACAAGCCTTTGGCTATAAAAACAATCAAAAAGATTGTGTGTATGTAATTACTTCTAATTTTGAAAAGCTACGGTTCTACATTGACAACGCCATTGAACACATTGAATTTAATTTGTTTACGCTAACGGAAGATGAGTTTCAACTGTTGTATTTGTGTTTAGGGTTTGATAATTTATCTCAAAATATTGCAAAGAGAATTAAGGAGGAATCGTTAAGCGAAGAGGACATGATCACCAAAAAATTATACAAAGATTATTCTTTGTTTAAAAGGGAATTATACCAAAATTTGGTGTTGCTAAATCCTGATTTTCAACCGTTAGAATTATTTAAAAAATCCCAAAAATTATTAGACAGATTTTTATTTTTATTCTTTGCAGAAGATAGACAATTGTTGCCTCCAAACTCTGTTCGATTGATTTTAAACCAATGGAAACAAATACAAGAGTTAGATTTAGATGAAGATGTGCAATTGTATAGCAGATTTAAAAAGTATTTTGGTTATTTAAACACAGGACATAAAGGAAAGCAACATGATGTGTTTGCCTACAATGGCGGACTTTTTAAACCAGACGAAATTTTAGATGTCATTCAAATTGACGATGATTTACTCTACAAACACACGCTAAAACTTTCTGAATATGACTTTGCCAGTGAGGTGGATGTAAATATTTTGGGACACATTTTTGAAAATTCATTAAATGAATTAGATGAAATTAAAGCCCAATTGGATCCAACAAGAGAGTATGACCCCTTGCCAAAAAACCAAACCAAAAGAAAAAAAGATGGCGTTTTTTATACCCCAAAATACATAACCAAATACATTGTAGAAAACACATTGGGTAAACTTTGCACAGAAAAAAAGCAAGAAATAGAAATTATAGAGGAAGACTATTATTTAACAAGGGAGCATGCTCCCTTGCCAAAACAAACCTCTTTATCTAAAAAGAAAAAGCAAGAATTACTAGAAAAACTAACCCAATACAGAAATTGGTTGTTGCAACTCACCATTTGCGACCCAGCCTGTGGCAGTGGGGCATTTTTAAACGAAGCCCTAAATTTTCTTATTGCAGAACACAGTTATATAGACGAACTACAAGCCAAATTGTTTGGTGATGCATTGGTATTGAGTGATGTGGAAAATAGCATATTGGAAAACAACCTTTTTGGTGTGGATATAAACGAAGAAAGTGTAGAGATTGCCAAACTCTCTTTGTGGTTACGCACCGCCCAGCCCAACAGAAAACTAAACGACCTAACTGGCAACATAAAATGTGGCAACTCTTTGATTGATGATGAGGCAGTTGCAGGAGAAAAAGCCTTTAATTGGCAAAAAGAATTTCCAACTGTTTTTAAAGAAAAACATAAAAAACCGTTTCATATTACTTGGGTAACCCATAATTCCAGAATATCCCAACGCATGATTGACAATAAGGTTAAATTGAGCGAGGCATATTGGCTTGAGGATGAGCAAGAAATTATGGTGGCACAAACAATCAAAGAAATTGTGGAGCAAGATGAATTAAATGTTATGGCGTTTAACATATGTGGCGATCATATTCATATTTTATTGGTTTGTGAAGAAGAAGAAATACCCAATATCATTAGAAAACTAAAAGGAAAATCCTCTCAAAAACTCAAAGAATACTTACAAATACCAAAGGAAGAACAATTTACACTATGGACCCAAAAATATAGTACCACTTACATTGACTCTGAAGATCAGCTTTGGAATACAGTGGAATATATCCGAAACAACAGGCGGAAGCATGGACTGGACACTAGCAACAAGGGGCAGTTGCCCCTTGCCTCACACAGCGATAGCAAGTTGCCCCTTGCTAGTAGTAGCATCGGGTCTATCAACAAGGGGTTGCAACCCCTTGTTGCGGTAACCACGAGCAGCAGCCTATCGCAGTCATACGACCACGCCTTCCGCACCGAGTACAAAGGCGGCTTTGATGTAGTGATTGGAAATCCGCCTTATGTGCAAATACAAAGTATGGGAAATGTTTCTAATGATTTAGAAAAAAGTAATTTTCAAACTTTTGAAAAAACAGGCGATTTATATTGTCTATTTTATGAATTGGGAAATATTGTATTGAATAATAATGGTTTATTAGGTTTTATAACTTCAAATAAATGGTTGAGAGCTAATTATGGTAAATCTTTGCGAAATTATTTAATTAAAAATACTCAACCTTTAGAGCTTTTAGATTTAGGTTCAGGTATTTTTGAAAGTGCCACAGTAGATTCTAATTTGTTGATTTTTAAGAAAACAAAAAAATAACAATAATCCATTTGTAGGTCTTGATATTTCTAAAGAAAAAACATTTACAGATTTTTCTATTTACGAAAGCCAAAAAGTTGAAATAAATGTAAAAGAAGATGAAATATGGACTATCTCTAACCCAATTGAACAACAAATAAAACAAAAAATAGAAACCATTGGAACTCCACTCAAAGATTGGGATGTAAAATTTTACAGAGGAACAACAACTGGTTATAATGATGCATTTTTAATAGATGAAAGTTTAAAAAATAAATTAGAGTCTGAAAATATTAATAGTTTAGAATTAATAAAGCCTTTATTAAAAGGAAGAGATTTAATGCGATATATTTATACTCCTTCAAATTATTATATAATTACTACATACCCAACTTTAAAAATTCAAATTCAAAAATATCCAGCAATTGAAAAACATCTAAGCAAATTTTTACCTTCATTAAACCAAACAGGAGAAGTTGGCTGTAGAAAAAAAACAAATCATAAGTGGTTTGAATATTCAGATACAACATCTTATTTTAAAGAATTTGAAAAAGAAAAAATAATTTTTTCTAAAGCATCTAAAATTCAAGCATTTTGTTATGATGATGATTATAATATCGTACAGAATACTGGATATATTTTAACTGGAAATAATTTGAAATATTTTTTATCATTCCTAAATTCCAAATTAGCAAAATATATTTTTTTAAAATTCTATCAAAGTGGTGGTATTCAAGGCGAAATAACAATACAAGCAATTGAAAATATACCAATCCCAAAAATTTGCTTAGAAATCCAACAACCCTTCATAGAAAAAGCCGATTTGATGTTGCGGCTTAACAAGGAGTTGCAACTACTTGTTACTAAATTCATGACTCTTTTGCAATCTGATTTCACTATTAAAAAACCCACAAAAAAGTTAGAAAATTGGTATAATTTAAGTTGGGCTGAATTTGAGAAAGAACTGAATAAATTAAAAATAACTCTTTTAGGCACTCAAAAAGAAGATTGGCTAGATAGGTTTACCAGACTAAAAACCCAAGCCATTTCCCTAAAAACAGAAATAGACCAAACAGACAAACAAATAGATGCAATGGTGTATGAATTGTATGGATTAACGGATGAGGAGATTAAAATTATTGAGAATATTTGAATTATGTAAGATGGCATAGATAAGAAATAAATATCTTCGCTAAACCTTATTTATAAAGGAATATTTGCAATAATATAAGTGAATTTAATTTTATTAAATTTTAAGTAAAGGCAGTGCTTTCTTCTCTGCAAAATATCTTTACAAGCTATTTTGATTATCTTATAATTAAGTGTTAATAGTTTTTCAATCACCTAATTTTTTTATTTTCTTCAATAAAATTTGTTAAGTAAATAAAATCCTCCACACTTAACTGCTCTGCTCTCTTTTCTAAATATTCTTCTATTGTTGGCTCTGAGTTGGGTAGGTTATAAATTTTAATTGCATTTCTTAACTTTTTTCTTCTTTGGTTAAATGCTGTTTTAACAACTTGTAACAATAATTTATAGTTTACAATTTGTGGTTCTGATTTCTTTGTTAGCCTTAATACGCCTGATTTTACTTTTGGTGGCGGATTAAATACATGTTCGTCTACCGTAAATAAATATTCTGCCTGGTAATATGCTTGAATTAAAACAGATAAAATACCAAAAGTTTTACTGTTTGGTTTTGCACAAATTCTTTCGGCAACTTCTTTTTGAAACATGCCTACCAATTCGGGGATTTGTTCTTTATATTCTAATGTTTTAAATAAAATTTGAGAAGAAATATTATAGGGAAAATTACCAATTACCACAAATTGGTGATTAAACTGCTCTTTTAAATCCATTTTTAAAAAATCGGCTTCAATAATTGTTAGTTTATCAGATAAATCATTTTTAAAATTATGTTCTAAATAGGCTACAGAATCAGAATCAATTTCTATTAACACTAATTTTTTTGTAGATTTTAACAAAAAATTGGTTAAAACCCCCATGCCGGGTCCAATTTCTAGAATATAATCACAGGTGGTATTCTGTAGTGCCTCTGTAATATTTTTTGCAATAGTTAAATCTTTTAAAAAATGTTGACCTAAATATTTCTTTGGTTTTACTAACAAGCTATTTGAATTTTAAAGTAAGTTAACATTTTTTGTTATTAACAAACTGTTATTATTTCATAAATTAGCAAAAAATAATTAAAATGAATGAATTGAATGATAAGTTTGAAGCAAGTAAACTAAGATCTTCTAATTTAACAGTTGGCATTAGCATAACATTAATTTTAGTTATGTTGGGTATTTTAGGTGTTTTGTTTATTAACCTTAATTATTACACCAACTATATTAAAGAAAAATTAACAATTGAGGTTTTTTTTAAAGACAACCAAGATTCAAAAGTTAGAGAAGAAACGGTACAAAAAAAGCACTTAACATTTATTAATAAAATAAAAAAATACAATTTTGTTAAAGAAGTAAATTATTTAAGCAAGAAAAAAGCATCGGAAATTGCAATAAAAGATTTAGGGCTTAAAGAACTTAATTTATTTGAGGAAGATATTTATCCGGCTTCGGTAAATATTAGTCTAAACTCTAATTATTTTGAACCTGAAAAGATAAAAGATATTAAAAATATACTACTTAAAAACGATTTAGTAGACGAGGTAGTTAACGACAACGAATTAATGGTGGCTGTTTATCAAAACATTAATAAAATTACGCTTTGGGCAGTAGCTATTGCCTCTCTTTTTCTTTTAATTGTTGTGGTTTTAATAAATAATTCCATAAGGCTTAAAATTTATTCTAAGCGTTTTATTATAAAAACCATGCAATTGGTTGGTGCAAAAAGAAGCTTTATTTTACGTCCGTTTTTAATAGAAAGCCTTAAAACAGGCTTAATAAGTGCTATTATAGCCTTTTTAATTATCTTTTTTTTATGGTTTAATGTAATTAAATACACCGGAATTTCTTTAACAACCAATTATACAGATTACGGAATTCTTGCTGGTTTAATTTTGTTAATTGGAGTAGGAATTGCCCTAATGAGTACTTTACTTGCTACTTGGAGGTTTTTACACCTAAGAACAGAAGATTTATATTATTCTTAATATTTTAATGAAAAAAAATACAACAACAGAACAAAACACAATCCCTCTATTGTTTGGTAAAAATAATTATACCTTTATGGTTGTGGGTTTATTATTTATTGCATTAGGCTTTTTATTGATGATAGGTTATGATGCAAACACTAAACCAGATGGCACTTTCGATCCAAATTACTTTAACGAAGAAATTTTTGGCTGGAGAAGAATTAGGCTAGCTCCACTTTTAATTATAAGCGGCTTTTTGGTTCAGGTTTACGCCATTCTAACGCCTAAAAAATAAATAAATTTTAAC
>JBGSBU010000003.1:0-26625 GCA_041730375.1 Solirubrobacteraceae bacterium | reverse complement strand
AATATTATTATAATGGATGATGAACAAAACGAAATGATTTTACCAAGAGACAGACAAATTCCTTCTGATTTTTTTAGAAAAGGAGACACGGTTAGAGCCATTATAGATGATGTGGCTTTAAAGGGAAGCAAAACCCAAATTATTCTTTCAAGAACCTCTCCAAAATTCCTAGAAAAACTTTTTGAACAAGAAATACCCGAAATATTTGATGGATTAATAACCGTTAAAAAAGTAGTTAGAATTCCGGGCGAAAAGGCAAAAGTAGTAGTAGAATCTTATGACGATAGAATAGACCCAGTTGGAGCATGTGTTGGAGTAAAAGGTTCTAGGATTTTTTCTATAGTTAAAGAGTTGAAAAACGAAAACATAGATGTAATTAATTTTACTAATAACCAACAGTTGTTTATAAGCAGAGTACTTAGTCCTGCAAAATTTAATAAATTAGAGATAGACGAGCAAAATAAAAAAGTTTATGTTTATCTTAATATAGATGAGGTTTCTAAAGCAATTGGTAGAGGAGGGCAAAATATTAAATTAGCAAGTCAACTAATAGGTTACGATATAGAAGTATTAAGAGAGTCTAACCAAGGAGAAGACGTTGAATTAACCGAATTTGCAGACGAAATAGACGCTTGGATTATAAATGAATTTAAAAAAATTGGTTTAGACACGGCTAAAAGTATTTTAGAAAAAAATCTGCAAGAGTTAGTCTCTATAACAGACCTAGAAGAAGAAACAATTATAAATGTAATACAAATTTTAAAAGAAGAATTTTCTAGCGAATAATACTTAAATCAGATTTTTTAAATATATACTTCTTATTAGCCTTACAACGAACAAATAAAAATATGTCAGAAAAGAACCTTAGATTAAATAAAGTTTTAAAAGAATTAAACATCTCTATTCAAAGAGCTGTAGAGTTTCTTCAAACAAAAGGTATTGAAATAGATTCAAGACCTACCACAAAAATTGATGATGAAACTTATGGTTTGTTGGTTGTTGCTTTTCAAAAAGACAGACTTCAAAAAGAAGCTATAGAGGAATTGGTTTCGATAAAAAATCAAGAAAAACAACAAGCTGAAGAAGAAAAAGAAAAAAACGAAGAGGCGGTTAGAAACGAAGTTTTAAAAAGGGTGCAAGAAAAAGCTAGAGTTCAAGAAGCTAAGATAGAGAACACAAAAATAGAGGCCATCAAAATAGAAGCTACTAAAATAGTAGAAAAAGAAATAGTTGTTGAAGAGCAAATTCATACAATACAAGAAGTACAACAAGAAATACAACTACCAATTATAGAAGAAATAAAGCCTACAGAAGAAAAAACCAAAAGAATGGTATCTTCTTCTAGAGTAGAGCTTAAGGGAATTACTTCTTTGGGTAAAATAGATGTTTCTAAAAAACCCACATTAAAGACTAAAATAACCAAACAACCAACGCCTATTGTTAAAAAAGAGGTTAAAGAGATTCAAAAAGAAGAAAAAGTTGTTGAGCTAAAAGAAGAAAAAGGGCTAATACCAGAAGTGGTAATCGATGAAATAAAAGTAGAAAACACGCTAGTCGTTTCAAAAGAGCAAGAGTTGAAACCAGAAAAATTTGAAACTGCTTATCAAGTTTTAGAAGGCCCAAGATTAACTGGACAGGTAATAGATTTAAATAAATTTAAAAAAATAATACCAGTTAAAAGAACGGAAGACAATACTTTAAGACCAAAAAGAAAAAGAATACCAGGCGCAGGTGATGTTAAATTTGAAAAACCTCAGGGTCAAGTAGGCGGTCAAGCTCAAAACAACAACAACACATTTAATAAGCCAAAAACCTTTGTAAATAAACTTATAAAGAAATCATTTACTCCATCTGAACCTACAGATGAGCAAATAAAAAATCAAATAAAAGAAACATTAGAAAAGTTAACCTCAAAAGGTAATAAATCTAAAAGTGCAAAATATAGAAGAGATAAAAGATTTCAAAGAAAGGAGGAGGAAGCAATGCTTCAAGAAAGGATAGACCAAGACAACACGTTAACAGTTACAGAATTTGTTACCGTAAACGAACTTGCCTCTTTAATGAATGTGTTGCCTATAGAGGTTATTTCATCTTGTATGACTTTAGGAATCATGGTAACCATGAATCAAAGGCTAGAGGCAGACACCATTCAATTAGTTGGAGAAGAATTTGGATTTGATATAAAATTTGTTGGGGTTGAATTAGATGATGATATTATTGACAATGAAAACATAGATTCTGAAGAAGACTTAAAAAATAGAGCGCCAATAGTAACAATAATGGGGCATGTGGATCATGGAAAGACTTCATTGCTAGATTATATAAGAACTTCAAATGTAATTGGGGGAGAGGCAGGAGGAATAACGCAACATATAGGAGCATACAGCGTATTATTAGAAAACAAAGAAAAAATAACTTTCTTGGATACTCCTGGTCACGAAGCATTTACTGCCATGAGAGCCAGAGGAGCACAAGTAACAGATATTGTAATTATAGTTGTTTCTGCTGATGATGATGTGATGCCACAAACCAAGGAAGCAATAAGCCATGCCCAAGCCGCAAATGTGCCAATTATATTTGCAATTAATAAGATAGATAAGCCCAATGCAAATCCAGAAAAAATTAAAGAACAACTGGCAAGTCTAAATTTATTAGTAGAAGAATGGGGCGGAACCATTCAATCACAAGATATTTCTGCAAAAAAAGGAACAGGAGTTAGCGAGTTATTGGAAAAAGTTTTAATACAGGCAGAAATGTTAGAATTAAAAGCAAATCCATTAAGAGAAGCATCTGGAACCGTAGTAGAAGCTGCATTGGATAAAGGAAGAGGCTACACCTCAACTGTAATTGTGCAGAATGGTACCTTAAAAGTGGGCGATTATATTCTTGCAGGTAAAAACCACGGAAAAGTTAAAGCATTATTAGATGAAAGAGGGAATATGATAAATAATGTTCCGCCATCAACACCAGTAATTATATTGGGGTTAGACGGAGCGCCTTCTGCGGGTGATAAATTTAAAGTATTTAAAGAAGAAAAAGAAGCCAAACAACTAGCAGGTAAAAGACAGCAGTTAATGAGAGAACAAAGTATTAGAACTCAAAAACACATTACCTTAGATGAGATTGGTAGAAGAATTGCAATTGGAGATTTTAAAGAATTAAACATAATTCTAAAAGGAGACGTAGATGGCTCTGTAGAAGCATTAACAGATTCTTTACAAAAACTATCAACAGAAGAAATTCATATCAATATTTTATTCAAAGGCGTAGGGCAAATAACAGAATCAGATGTGCTTTTAGCCTCTGCTTCAGATGCAATTATAATAGGATTTAATGTTAGACCATCTGTAAACGCCAGAGCAATAGCAGACAGAGAAGAAGTAGAAATTAGAAATTATTCTATTATTTACGACGCCATAAACGAAATTACCGAAGCAATGGAGGGAATGCTTTCTCCAGAAATGAAAGAAGAAGTTATGGGTAACGTTGAAATTAGAGAAACATTTAAAATATCTAAAATAGGAACGATTGCTGGGTGTTCTGTAATATCTGGTAAAATAACCAGACAAGCAAAAATTAGAATTGTTAGAGAGGGAATAGTTATCTACACAGGAGAATTAACCAATTTAAAAAGGTTTAAAGACGATGTAAAAGAGGTAGCTAAGGGTTATGAATGTGGATTGCAAATTAAAAACTATAACGACATAATAATTGGCGATATATTAGAGGCTTACGAAGAGATACAGGTTAAGAAAAAAATGAAATAACTAAAAGTTATTCCTTACTTGTTTTATAAATTAAAAATATAAGGAATTACTAAATGTTTAAATAAAAAATTGAGAATTTTTTTTTACATATTTTTCACACTTTTAATAAACCTAGTAATGGGTCAAGCCCCTACAGATTATAATATCGAAGAAGAGCTTGATTCTATTAAAAATATAAATAGAACAAACCAAGAGATAGTTGATTTAAAAAACGAGTCTTTAATTAACAACAGAACTAAAGATTCTGTTCTTTTTTTTATTCCCACCAAAAATGATTACAAAGTATTTAAAAGTAATTTAGATACAATTAATATAGTTACTGATTTAACCATTAATGATTTTTATGAAAAAAATACTAGTGGAAAAGATTATTTTGGTAAAATGAATCCCAACAATATAGGAAGGGCTTTTAACGAATTAAGTTATTTTCCACAAGAGTTTTCTAATAACAGATTATTACCTGTTGGTAAAAAAAATTATTACATTTCGGAAAAAGAAGTAAGATATTTTGATGTAAAAACGCCCACCACTATTTTCGATTACGAATCGGGAATAAAGCAAGGACAAGCATTATCTACTTTATTTACCCATAGCCCAAATAGCAAAATTAATTACTCTATACAATATACTGGTTTAAGGTCTTTAGGAAGGTACCAAAATGAATCGACATCTAATAACGCATTTATACTTGGTTTAAGTCTTAGAAATAAAAAAAACAACTACAAATTACTAACACATTACGCCATTCAAAATACAGATAACCAAGAGAATGGAGGTATAGCAGATAGAAGTTTGTTTGAAACTAAAAATGGTTTATACAATACAAGAACCACCATTCCTGTTAATTTAGAGGGAGTTTCTTCTAAATTTCATTCCAAAAGATTTTATGTGAAACAACTTTTTGCTCCATTTAGTTTAAATAAAAAATTAAGTTGGTTAGAATTAAATAATACATTAAGCTTAGAAGAAAATCAATATTTTTATTCAGAGAACAATGAAAATACCTTTTTTTCTAGTAGTGCAATTATTGATGTTTCTAGAAGAAATGAAACCAAACAATTTAATATTGAAAATAGATTTGGACTAACGTTTAAAAATAAAACAAATTTTTTAGCAGAAGTTGGCTACTTGTATAGCCAAACAAATTATAATTTATTAGAAAGAACAAATACCATACCCACGGGTTTAAATAACTTGTTTAATGGAGTTTATGGTAATTTTACTGGTAAAATCTCAACCATTGTTAATTTAAATAGCTCCATCGAATACGGAGTTAATTCTAATTTTCAAAATCCTCATTTAATAAAATTGAGAGCCGATTTTTTTAAAGAAAATAAAATACAATTGTTTGCTAATTATACTAACCAATCTGCTATACCAAGATTCAACACCGTTTTGAGCCAAAATTTTTACCAAGATTATAATTTCTATAATCCGAATTTTAAAAATGAAAACACCCAAACCTTAGAATTAGGAATTAGCTTAAAAAGTATAAAAACCACTATTTCATCATCAATAAATAACATTGAAAATTATATTTATTTTGATCAAAATTATTTAGCAAAACAATTAAATTCACCCGTTAAATTAATTTCTATAGACTTTCAGAATTCTTTAAATTATAAAAAAATTAATTTAGTTTCAACAATTAGATTTCAAGAAATTCAAGAAAATAAAGAATTTTTTCCTTTACCAAGCCTTATAGCAAGAAGCACTTTATTTTACCAATCAATGGTATTTAAGAGCGCTGCCGAGTTAGAGACAGGGATTAACATAAATTACTTTTCTGCATTTCAATCTAGAGAAATTTCGCCACTTAATAACGAATTTAAGCTACAAAACAGTAATAACACACACTCTATTGGGAATGTACCCATGTTAGATTACTTTGTTAACCTTAAAGTAAGTAGAATGAAAATTTACCTAAAATTAGAAAACATAAGTTCTTTTTTTACAAAGTCTTATTACGTACTGCCAAATGTTCCTTACACAGATTGGAGAATTAGAGCAGGAATTAAATGGTATTTATTCAGTTAAATTTAATAGAATTATGTAGTGTTTTTAACTATATTTGAGTTGATTTTTTAACAAATAAAATTATATTATATGTCATTTGAACTACCAAAATTACCTTATGCCTTAGACGCATTAGAACCAAATATCGATGCAAAAACAATGGAAATACACCATGGAAAGCATCATGCAGCATATACCACTAATCTTAATGCCGGAATTGAAGGAACCGATTTAGCTGGTTTAACGATAGAGGAAATACTAGTAAAAGGGTTTGATAAACCAGCCATTAGAAATAACGGAGGAGGTTTTTACAACCATAATTTATTTTGGGAAATTATGTCGCCTAATGGAGGTGGCCTACCTAGTGGAGATTTAGCGATTGCAATTGATAGCGCATTTGGCTCTTTCGAATCTTTTAAAGATGCTTTTACAAAAGCAGCAATTACTAGATTTGGTTCGGGCTGGGCTTGGTTATGTGTTAAAGAAGGAAAGTTAGAGGTTTGTTCAACTGCAAATCAAGACAATCCATTAATGCCTGGTATTGGTTGCGAAGGATTTCCTATATTAGGGTTAGATGTATGGGAACACGCCTATTATTTAAACTACCAAAACAGAAGACCAGATTATATTAATGCATTTTTTAATGTAGTTAATTGGAGTAAAGTGGCTTCTCTTTTTGCAAGTGCAAAATAAATAACAACAAGTTATATTTATTAATATTGTTTTTAAAAGCCTCATTTTTTTGGGGCTTTTTAATTTATAAATAACAAATTAAAATGGGTAAAATTTTAGTAGAAAATATTAGAATCTATGCATTTCATGGATGTTTAGAAGAAGAATCAATAATAGGTACAGACTATTTAATAACTCTTGAGGTTGATTTTAATTCGTTAAAAAGTGTGCTGTCAGATAATTTAGAAGATACTGTAGATTATGTAGTATTAAATAGAATAGTAAAAGAGGAAATGAAGGTTAGATCAAAATTAATTGAACATGTTGCAGGTAGAATAATTAATAGAATTATAAACGAAGTAGAGTTGATTAAAGAAGTTAAAATTAAATTATCTAAGATAAGCCCACCAATAGGAGGCGATGTTCAAAAAGTGACTTTTGAATATCAAAAAAAAGTTAGTTAACGTTTTTATAAAACAAGTGCTTTAATCCGTCTAGTGTATGAAGCCTATTAAACACATCTATTTTGGTAGTTAGCGGAAAATAAATATGCCCCAGTCCGCCAGTTGCTATAACTGTGATATCGCTTCCATATTCTTTTTTAATTCTATCAATCATTCCTTCAATTAAAGATAAAAAACCATAAATCATACCACTTTGCATACAGGTTTGAGTGTCTTTACCAAGAATTACATTGGGTTTTTCTAAAGCAATATCAGAAAGCTGTGCAGTATCGCCAATTAAAGCATTCAAAGAAGTATTTACACCAGGGGCAATTACAACGCCCATTAACTTACCTTCTTCATCAATACCCACAAAAGTTAGAGCAGTTCCAAAATCTATGATTAATTTTTTCCCCTTGTACCCAATATGAGCGGCAACGGCATTGGCATATAAATCAGATCCCATTTGCTTAGATTCGTGTGTAATTTCTGATGGGGTATTTCTATCTACTATAAAAGCCACGCAATTATGAAGTCTTTCTAAAGCTTCTTTTACGGGCATTGTTTGCGAAGGAACCACAGAGCCAATTACAATTTTTGTAACTTTTTCTATGCCTATATTATATTGGTTATAGATATTTTTAAAAGTTATAAAATACTCATCAACAAGTTTATATGGCTTTGTATTGATAGTCCAAGAGCTAGAACAAATATTTTTTTCATAAATTCCAAATCTTATATTAGAGTTACCAATATTTACAGCTAATAGCATATTTAATAGAGTATAATTTTAATTATTGTAAATGTTGTCAATTAAATTAATATCTGCAAGTCTTTTTGTTTCATCTATAGTTAAAGAGTTAATTTCTTTTAAAGGTTTGTTAATAATTAATTTATATTCTTTACTGGTCCAATCCCAACTTGCATGTATGGTTCTTTCTAAATTGGTTTCATTTGGTTTAACGCCAAGCATTGTTTGCTGTGGAATGTAATGAATTTCTTTTTTATTGTGTATATCTATTAGAAATAGTTCTATTGGCATTGATATTCTACCATTGTTTTTTAAAATAACAATTGTTTTTCCATTAAATTCTTGCACAGATTTAATTCCATAATCTATAAAGTAGGTGGTATTTGTAAAATAATTAAAAAACGCTCTTAAATTTAAACCAGATTTTTTTTGTATAATATGTTCAAAATCTCTTTGTGTAGGGTGTTTAAACTTCCAATTAGTATAATATTCTTTAATTGAATCTATCAATGTTTTTTCGCCTATTATATAGCTTAACTGAGCTAAATAAACTTCTCCTTTTGTGTACGAGGCAACGCCATAGCTTAAGCCACTGCTATAATAATCTGCAATTAAATTCATTATTTCTTCGTTTTCTGTTCCTGCAATTGAAGTATAATTTTGGATTGCGTAAAAATTAGGATTTGGCAAATTGCTTTCGGGTATTAAAAGTTGCATCATATAACTTTCTACAAAAGAGGTAAAACCCTCGTCTAACCAAGCTCTTTCAGATTCATTCGTACCCAATACTTGTTGAAACCAACTATGTGTTGCTTCGTGTACCATTAAGCCTAGTAATCCTTTAATATTTTTAGATTCCATTAGCAATATGCTACACATACCATATTCCATTCCTCCATCGCCGCCCTGTACAAAACTATATTGCTTGTATGGGTATTTTCCAAAGTACTTTTCCATTAGGTTAAAATACTTAGATATATAAGGCTTTATAAGCTCAATATTTTTTTTAATAGAACTATTGTTTTTAAAAACATAATAAATTAAAGGGCCATTTATTAGCTGTTCTTTTTCTGTAATAAATTCTTTATCGGCTGCCCAAGCAAAATCGTGGATATTTTCTGCTTCAAAATTCCAATTTATTTTTTTAATTGATGAATCATTTAAACGGGTTATTTTTTCAATTTCTTCAGAATTTTTTAAAAAACCACTACCTCCAATTTTGTAGGCTTTATCTAAAGTAATTTTTACATTAAATTTTGCAAATGGTGCGTAAAATTCTCTTCCAATATACTCATTGGTGTGCCAGCCGTCATAGTCATAGGCACAAACCTTAGGGTACCACTGAGTCATTGTTAACGCTATGTTTTCTTTATTATTTTTTCCGCCTCTTCTAATCATATCCGGAATTTTGGTATTCCATTTCAATTCAAAAGAAGCGTTAGTATTTGGTAAAATGGGTTCATCTAGGATTACTTCAATTATGGTACCAATAATTTTATAATTTAATTGTTTATTTTCCTTTTTAATAAACTCTATTTCGTGTTTGCCAATTTGGGTTTCGGTTAAATCTTTAAATTTACTTATACCATTAGAAAACATTCTTTTATCTGCTTTTTCGCCCAATGCAGCTATTCTGTTTGCCATAGCACTCGATGGTTGAAAGGCATTCCAGTAAAGGTGAAGGTAGAATTTTTTTAAAGTATCGGTAGAATTATTTTTGTAGTTAATTTGCTGATGTCCTTTGTAACTAAAATTATTTATATCAACATCAACAGCAATAGTATAGGTTACCTCTTGCTGGTAGTAATTAATTTGTGAAAATAGGGGTAAGGATAAGAGTAAAAAAAATTGATAAATTAAACCAATTTTCATTTTTTGCCATTTACTAATTTAGCGTATTTAGAAAGTGCCGATGCCATAGAAGGATTTTCTTTATTAGGAGCCTCGATTTCAACCCTTAAACCTGCTTTTTTTGCAGCATCAGTTGTGGCTTTACCAAATGTTGCAATTGCAGTTTCGTTTTGTTGATAGTCTGGGAAGTTTTCAACCAAAGATAAAATGCCAGCCGGACTATAAAAGGCTATTAAATCGTACTTTGTTATCATTAATTGAGACAAATTAATTGATTTTGTTTTGTACAAACAAACTTTTGTCCAGTCTATTTCAGAATCATTAAGAATGTTAGTATTTTCTTCGCTTAAAGTTTCTCCGCAAGGAATTAAGTATTTTAATTCTTTTTGTTTATTGAATAATGGCATAAGATCAGAAAATTCTTTTCCACCAATATGAATTTTTCTTTTTCTATAAACTATATATTTTTGTAAATAAAAAGCAATTGCTTCTGATTGACAAAAATATTTCATTGCATCAGGTACAGGAAAACGTAATTCTTCGGCAACTCTAAAGAAATGATCGACCGAATTTTTACTTGTTAAAATTACAGCAGAAAATTTTGCAAAATCAATTTTTTGATTCCTAACTTCTCTAGCACTTTGTCCTTCAACTTCAATAAATGCAGCGTAATTAACTTTAATATTTTGCCTTTCCAACTCGTGATAAGGTGAAGAATCTGCTTTTGGTTCTTGTTGAGAAATCAGTACTTGTTTAATTTTCATAACTTTGTTTACAAGAAATCTATAGTTGATTTTTTTTGTTTGATAAATACAAAATTTAATCAAAAAATCAACTTTGCAAAGTTATGAAATTTATTCTATTTCGTTTATAAAGAGATAAGTATTTTTATAAAGCAAAAAACAGTTAAGTGTTAACTAAAAAAATAAATAGTTAAGAAACAAATAAGTTAATTTAAATTTTGCTTAATATGTTTTCTAATTGCATAGTATCGGAAACAAGTATTTGTCTGGCTTTACTTCCCTCGAACGGACCAACAATTCCGGCCATTTCTAACTCATCAATCAACCTTCCGGCTCTGTTATATCCTATTTTTAATTTTCTTTGAAGTAAAGAAGCCGAGCCCTGTTGAGCAATTACTAAAACCTTTGCAGCTTCATCAAAAAGCGCATCTCTTTGAGACAAATCTACTCCATTTATTTTTTCTATATCACTTTCATATTCTGGTAATAAATAAGCATCTGCATATCCCTTTTGACTACCAATAAACTCTGTAATTTCTTCCACTTCGTGTGTATCAATAAAGGCGCATTGAATTCTAACTAATTCATTACCAGTTGTAAAAAGCATATCGCCCTTTCCTATTAATTGGTCTGCTCCAGAGGAGTCTAAAATGGTTCTAGAATCTATCTTTGAGGTTACTCTAAAAGCAATTCTGGCAGGGAAGTTAGCCTTAATAATACCGGTAATTACGTTAACAGAGGGTCGTTGTGTGGCTATAATTAAATGTATTCCAACTGCCCTAGCAAGCTGCGCCAAACGAGCAATAGGCATTTCCACCTCTTTTCCGGCCGTCATTATTAAATCTGCAAATTCATCTACAATTAAAACAATGTAGGGCAAATATAAATGACCGTTTTGAGGGTTTAATTTTCTTTCTTTAAATTTTGTATTGTATTCCTTAATGTTTCTAACAAAAGCATCTTTAAGCAACTCGTACCTTTTGTCCATTTCTATACAAAGAGAATTTAAGGTATTTATAACCTTGGTATTATCTGTAATAATGGCATCGTCTGAACCAGGAAGCTTAGCCAAATAATGTCTTTCTATTTTGTTGTAAAGCGTTAATTCTACTTTTTTAGGATCTACGAACACAAATTTTAACTGGCTAGGGTGTTTTTTATAAATTAAAGAGGTTATAATTGCGTTTAATCCTACAGATTTCCCTTGTCCGGTTGCACCTGCCATAAGTAAATGGGGCATTTTAGCTAAATCTGTTATAAAGGTTTCGTTAGAGATGGTTTTTCCTAAAGCCAAGGGAAGCTCCATGCTATTATCGTTCTGAAATTTTTGAGAAGCAATAACAGAACGCATAGAAACGTTTCTAGGGTTAGAATTTGGCACCTCAATGCCTATAGTGCCTTTACCAGGTATGGGAGCAATTATTCTTATGCCTAGTGCAGATAAACTTAAGGCAATATCATCTTCAAGATTTTTTATTCTTGCAATTCTAATTCCGGCTGTGGGTATAATTTCGTAGAGTGTTACTGTGGGGCCAATTGTTGCTTTAATTTCGCTAATGCCTATGTTGTAGTTGTTTAAAGTTTCTACAATTCTATCTTTGTTTCTTTCTAGTTCTGCTTGATTAACATATAGGTTTTCTGATTTTGAAGAATCGTTTAATAATTCTATTGGTGGGTGTTTAAAATTAGGTAGGTCTAGCGTGGGGTCAAATTCACCAAATTTTTCTACCGCAACATTTTTTATTTTATCAACTAAAATTTCTTCTGCTGGTTTTTCTATTACTAAATCTATTGATGTGCTTTTTTCTTCGTTTGTAATAATAGGTTCATTAACAGGTAGTTTTTGGGCCAAATCAATTTGGTTTATAGTTTTTACGTTGGGTTCTTCTAAAAAATATTTGCTTGAATTTAAATCAATTTTCTCAAAATGTATTGATTCAGAAATTGGATTATCAAAAACCGCATTGTTACTTAAATCTTCTGTTTCTAAAAAAGAAGTTGTAATGTCTTCTAAAATTGTTTCGTTTTCATTATTTTCTTTCTCAGAAATTATTTTTTTATTAAGCTGTAGAGAAGAGGCTTTAATTTTAAATTCTAAGATTAAAAAGATTAGAAGGCTGGTTAATAATACCATGCCAATTCCTAAAAAACCAATATATGAATTTAAATAATCGTTTATTTCGAAACCAAAAATACCAGAAAGTGTGGGTTTATTGGGTAAAATAAATGCAAAAAAAACAGGGACCCAACTTAAAAAAAATAAACCTTTAAAAATATACTTTTTTAAGTAATTGACATTATAGGGGTAAAAAATTCTAATTCCAATTAGCAATAATAAAATGGGTAAAAAAAATGCCATGACTCCAATTCCGTTAAAAATAAAAAAGTCGCCTAAAGTTGTGCCAATTTTCCCTAATAAGTTTTCTGTTTTTAAGCCTCTATTAAAGAAATTAGAGAGTTGGCTTTGGTCTTCTTGCCAGTTTATTAAAAAAGAAATAAAGGAAAGAAAAAGAAGAAAAGAAAAAGATAAAAGTATTACCCCAAGAACTGTTTTTAAAACCTCTTTGTTATTTGTGTTGTTTGGTATATTGTTTTCCTCTGTTAACATAAAAAAAAGTTTATTAAAAAATTATTCGTTTAGCAAGTACAAAATTATTTTTCCAATACTTTTCATTCATAGAACTAATAATTACTCCTTTTGAAGTAGTTGCATGTATAAAAAAAACTTCTCCACGTTCAACTTTTTCAACTATTGCAACATGAGAAATATTTTTTCCATTGGTTTCAAAGAATAATAAATCAGCAACTTTTAACTCATTTTTTTGTATTTCAATCCCTAATAAAGCCATTTTTTCGGAATTTTTTGGTAACAAAACATTTATATACTTAAATGAATTATAAACCAATCCCGAGCAATCTATTCCAGATTTTGTACTTCCTCCGTATTGATAGCTGGTTGTAAGATATGTTTTTGCTTGGTTTAGTACTAAATCTATTTTATTATTATTTACTTTGTTAATGGGCAAAGATGAATTTGTTAATTTCTTTGTGCAAGAAACAAACAAGCAGGCTATTAAAAATAATAATAAATAGTTTTTATGTTGCATTTAGTTAAAAGATAGATAAATTTAGTTTAGTAGTTAATTTTTCTAAAGCAACCATTCCTAAAACCGAGTTGCCATTTTCATTTAATTTTGGGCTCCAAACAGCCACGCTGTATTTGTTTGGGTGAATGGCTATAATACCACCACCCACTCCGCTTTTGCCTGGTAAACCAACCTCAAATGCGAATTTGCCAGACTGGTCATAAAAACCACATGTTTGCATAATAGCATTGATTCTTTTTATTCTTGATGGAGACAGAACCTCTTGGTTATTAAAAATATTTTTACCATTGTTAGCAAAAACCATAAAGGCTTTAGATAAATCCTCACAAGACATAGCTAAGCCACAAAAATGAATATATAAATCCACAACCTCCTCTACATTGTTTTTTATGTTTCCAAAAGATTTCATCAAATAAGCTAAGGCTAAATTTCTGTAGCCATAAGCCTTTTCTGATTTAATAACGGCTTGGTTATATTCTATTGTATTATTTTTAGTGATAGACCTAACAAATTCTAAAAAATATTGTTTTGGGTTTTTGTAATGACTTAATATAATATCTGCCACTACAATTGCACCAGAATTAATGAACGGATTTCGTGGAATGCCATTCTCTGATTCTAGTAATATTAATGAATTAAAAGAATCACCAGAAGGCTCTATATTAACTCTATTCCAGATTGATTTGCCAATTGCCTGTATGGCTAGTGTTAAAGACAAAACCTTAGAAATACTTTGTATAGAAAAAGTTTCGGAAGATTGGCCAATAGAAAAACATTCTTTATTTAATGTAAAAATAGTTATTCCAAATTTTTTTGGGTTTATTTTCGCTAGTTCTGGAATGTAATTTGCCACTTTTCCGTTACATTCAAATGGAGCAATTTCGTTATAAATTTCATTTAAAACCTTTTGAAAATTGTGCATGGATACTGTTTTAACAACAAATTAATTTTTTAATTTGTTTTGGGTAAATTTATAAAATACAGGTATAATAGTAATTGTGGCAAGAACTATAACTAAAATTTCTAAATGATCTCTTAAATCAAAATTATAATGGGTTAACAAAAAATTATGAAAGAATCTACCCATAATTACTAAAGAAAAAATCCATAATATTCCACCAACAATATTATAAAGAGCGAATTTTTTAAAATCCATTTTTACAATTCCAGCAATTATTGGTACAAATGTTCTTACAATGGGCAAAAATCTAGCTAAAATTATTGTAAGGGCTCCTCTTTCTTCATAAAATTGTTTTGCAGATATTAAATATTTTTGTTTAAAATAAAATGTATCTTTTTTGTTATATAAAAAAAAGCCATATTTTTTTCCAAACCAGTAACCCACAAAATTTCCTATTATTGCTGCAAGTGCAATAAAAGAAGTCATTACTAAATAATGTGAATTAAAAAATTGTTTAGCTAATAAATCAGAGTAAATTCCAACAACAATAAGTAAAGAGTCTCCGGGTAAGAAAAAACCTAGCATTAAACCCGTTTCAGAAAAAACAACAGCTAAAATAAGATAAAAGCCACCATTTAAAATATACCACTCTGGGTTTAAAATAGTTTCTTTTATAAGATTTAAAAATTCCATCATTATTCTATAATTTTAATAAATCAAAAATATAGAATAGTTATTAAATAATATTATCAATTACAAATTACTTATTATTTTAACCAGTTCTTTTAAAGCTATCTCGGTTATGGTAGTTATAAACTGGGGTCTATCTAAAAAATGAAATTTATGATGAGAAATAATTGTTTCGTTATTAAAATATATAGCTAAGTAAACGTGGTTGTTTTTATTGTCAAAAATATTTTCTGATGTTGGGGCTATTCCACTTGTAGCAATGCCAATATCGGTCTTATATAATTTACTTATGTTTTCTGCCATTTCTGATACGGTTTCTTGGCTTACTGCACCAAATTCTTTTAAAGTAGATTCTTTAACTTGTAATTGATTAATTTTAATATAGTTAGAATAAGCTACAACTCCACCAATATAATATTTTGATGCGCCTGGTTGAGAAACTATTTTACTAGAAATAGCTCCGCCTGTACAACTTTCCGCAACAGAAATGGTTAGATTTTTATTTTGTAAAAGATTAAAAAGCTGACTTTCTATGGGTTCATCAGAATAAAATTCGTAACTATCTTTAATAAGTTCTATTAATTCTTGTTTTTTAATAGAAATCATTTCTTTTAACCAATTAAAATCCGAGCTGAATCCTGATATTCTTAATCTAACTCTTGATGAATTGGGTAAATAAGCAAATGAAAAGCCTTTGGGTAAATTTTCTTCCCAATCCTCAAGCTTTTCGGCCAAAACACTTTCTGGAACACCAACAGAAAGTACTGTTTCGTGTAGTATGTAGGGTCTTTCAAATTCTTTAAAAATTTTTGGAATAACCTGTTCTTTTACTAACAATTTCATTTCTTTAGGTACGCCTGGTAGGTTAATAACAACACTAGATTTAAATCTAGTCCACATTCCAGGTGCGGTTCCTATTTTGTTTTCTAAAGGAATTGTTGATGAAGGAAGATTTGCTTGAGTTTTAGTATAATCATTTAAAATAAGGCCTTTTAATTCAAATAAATGTTCTATGTGAGCGTAAACTTCCTCGTTTTTTATAAGTTTAACCTCTAGTAATTTAGCTAAAGTGTATTTGGTTATATCGTCTTTTGTAGGGCCCAATCCGCCCGTCATAATAATTATTTCAGATTCTTTTTCGGCATTTGTAATGCTTTGTATAATAGCTTCTTCGGAATCTGGAATAGCAGAAATTTTTATAACTTCAACCCCAATTTTATCAAGTTCTTTAGCAATAAAAGAAGAATTAGTATCTAAAACTTGGCCAATCAATAGTTCGTTTCCTATAGAAAATAGCTGGGCTGTTATTTTTTTATTAGAAGCTTTGGTCATTTATTATAAAATATGTTTTTCGGCTCGGTAAGAAGATCTAACTAGAGGGCTGCTTTCTACATGAGTAAAACCAAGAGATAGGGCAAATAATTCGTACTCTTTAAATTCTTCTGGTGTAATAAAAGATTGCACTTGTAAATGTTTTTTAGAGGGTTGTAAATATTGCCCAATAGTTATTATATCCACTTTAGCATTGGCAAGTTCTTGTATGGTTTCGAAAACCTCTTCTTTTTTCTCGCCTAAACCTACCATAATTCCCGTTTTTGTTCTTCTTTGTCCGCTTTCTTTTAAGTATTTTAAAACCTCTAAACTTCTATCGTATTTAGCCTGTATTCTTACTTCTTTGGTTAATCTTCTAACTGTTTCCATGTTATGGGAGATAACTTCTGGTTTAACTTCCAATAGCCTGTCTAGCTGTTCGTGTATGCCTTTAAAATCTGGAATTAATGTTTCTAGAGTGGTGCCCGGAGATATTTCTCTTATTTTATTAACTGTTTCTGCCCATATAATAGAGCCGCCATCTTTTAAATCGTCCCTATCAACAGAGGTTATAACAGCATGTTTAATATTCATAAGTTTAATGGAATTAGCCACTTTTAAAGGTTCGTCTAATTCCACCGCTAACGGTTTTCCTGTTGCTACATTACAAAAAGCACAAGACCGAGTGCAAATGTTTCCTAAAATCATAAAAGTTGCAGTGCCTCTGCCCCAGCACTCTCCCATATTGGGGCAGCTTCCGCTTTGGCAAATGGTATGTAATTTATTAACCGAGACTATTTCTCTTAATTTTTTATAGTTTTCTCCGGTAGGTAGTTTAACCTTTAACCATTTTGGTTTGGCAACTCTTTCTTGATCAAATGTTTCCATAACTAAGTTGAGGGGGGGAGTTATTAATAAATTTTATTATACCTGTTTTAATCAAAGTTACTACGAATTAAGCATATGCTAAAAAAAATAGTTAGATTTAAATTAAAAAATAGTCGCAGTAAACAAAATTAAATTATTAATTTCTTAAAAAAAACGCTTTAAGTTATAAATTCAATGAAGTTTTTATTATTTCCTTTTTCTATAATATATTGGTTGGTAACTAAGGTTAGAAATTATTTGTATGATTGTGGCTTTTTTAAATCAACATCTTTTAATATTCCAATCATTTCAATAGGTAATTTATCAATGGGTGGAACGGGTAAAACTCCCCATACAGCGTATTTAATAGAGTTTTTAAAAAACAATTACCGAGTAGCTACTTTAAGCAGAGGATATGGCAGAAAAACCAAAGGATTTGTTATTGCAAACCAATCCATAACAGAAAGAGAAATTGGAGACGAACCCATGTTGTTTTATAACAGGTATGGAAAAGAAATTTCTGTGGCAGTTTGCGAAGAGCGAGTTTTTGGTATAAAGAAGTTAAGCGAAATAAAACAGCCTAACTTAATTTTATTAGATGATGCTTTTCAACATAGAAAAGTAAAACCACATTTATCTATTTTGTTAACCGAATTTGATGCTTTGTTTTCTGAGGATTATTTATTTCCGATGGGAACATTAAGAGAGGCAAGAAAAGGAGCAAACAGAGCCGATTTAATTATTGTAACCAAATGCTCGAACAGGCTTTTAAAAAAAGACAAAGATAATATTAGGTTAAAATTGGCTTTAAATAATTCTCAAAAAATATTTTTTTCTTCAATTATCTATTCAAAAAATGTTATTTCTAGTGAAAGAAAAATTGAGGTGTTAGAACTTTTAAATAAAAGTATTTTATTAATAACGGGTATTGCAAATCCTAAATTGCTTAAAAATTATATTTTAGAAAATAGCAAGAACGTTACGCATATAAAATTTGCAGACCATTATAATTTTAATGAAAAAGACGTAGCTAATATATTAGAAAAATTCCAAGCTATTGAGGGAGAAAAAATAATATTAACAACAGAAAAAGATTATATGCGGCTTAGGTCTTTTAATGCAATAGCTTCTTATTTGTATTATTTGCCCATAGAAATTAAAATAGATAACAAACAAGAGTTTGAAGAGGAAATACTAAATAAATTGGCTATTAAGCTTATTTAAATAAACGCCACCTAGTAATTATAATGGGTAGAGCAACTCCAATAAAAAAGAAAATAGTAAAAACAATATCACTTTTTATAGGGTTTATTATTGCTACAGTTAATAAAACAATTGCATAAAAATAAACCCCTATTTTTTTAAAAAAATAAATAGCCAAAACACTTAAAAAACCAATGATAGAAATAAAAATCTCTGCAGTTGCCAATTCTTTTTTAGAAGGATATAATTGGTAACCATCTACAAAAAGAAAAAACATTAACAAAAGTTGAATGAATATTGAAAATTTGAAAAATAAAGATTTTTCTTTCTTAAATGTAAATTCTTCCATTTTTAAATTAAAACTAAATCAAAAAGTAATGTCGTAGCCTTTTAGCTTCATTGTTTGGTACAGTTCTTTATCAAACGTATATAGTTTAGATGCTTTTCTAGCATTTTTAGGTTTTATAAACTTTCCGGTATCTAAAATTAATTTTGATTTAAATAATTTTTTTCTAAAATTTCTTTTATCTAATTCTTTTCCAAAAGATTTTTCATAAAGAGTTTGAAGCTGAAGAATGGTAAACTCATTGGGCAGTAAATTAAAACCAATAGGTCTTCTTTTAACCCTTCTTTTTAATCGTTCTTTGGCATATTCAATTATTTCGTTATGGTCATAGGCTAACTCCGGAACCTCTTCTACATTAACCCAAACATTTCCTTCTTCTTGGTTTTTTAGAAGCAATCTATCGTCTATTTTAATTAAGCCATAAAAAGCAACGTTAATAACCCTTCCTAAAGGATTTCTAAACACTTTTGTAAAGGCTTTTAATTGCTCTAGGTAAATATTACTAATTCCTATTTTTTCTTCTAATAGTTTTTGAATATTCCCTTCTATACTATCGTTAGGTAAAATATATGTACTTGGTAAAATAAAAGCACCCTTAAACGGAGCAGTTGCTCTTTCTCTTATTAAGATTTTTAAATTTTTTCCATCAAACCCATATAAAACTAAACTTGATGAAAGGGCTATTTTAAAAAAATCATCTTTATTTTCTTCTGTAGGTAACATTATTTTATTTTTAAATTAAGTGGTTTTTATATTTTTGTTAAAATACTCTTCGGCAGAAATTATTAGCTTCTATCTGTAATATATCTTTTATTTTATCAATTTTCAAATTCAGCCACGTCTAATTATTTCAATATTAAACAAATATACAAATTTGTTTTTTTTAAAGATTGAATAATCTTAGTTGTACTAGAATAACTTATTTTTGTTTTTATTTTGTTATGTATATAAATAGAGAAATAAGTTGGCTTAAATTTAATGCAAGAGTGCTAGACGAGGCCGCAGACTCTACCGTTCCTCTTTTAGAGCGATTAAAATTCTTGGGTATTTATTCTAATAATTTGGACGAGTTTTACAAGGTTAGATACCACTCTATTCAACACGCCATAGATTCTGGTGTAAATAATCTTTATAACAACATTGTAGAGAATCAAACACCAGAAGAGCTTCTAAAAGAAATAAACATAGAAATTAACAAACAACAAGGTGTTTATGACAAACTATACGAAAGGCTTTTGGATGAACTTGGAAAGGAAAACATTCATTTAGTAGATGAGAAAAAACTTACCCTAGTTCATAAAAAAGTAGTAAATGATTTTTTTGAAAACAAACTAGATCAAGCACTTACTATTTTAACCTTTAACCAAGGAAGTTGGGTTAAACAGCTAAAAGATGGAAGACTTTATTTATTGGTTAAAATGACAATTAGTAAAACCAAAAATAGATTTGCCATAATAGAAGTACCCACCAAACAATTTCCAAGGTTTATTGAGCTGCCTGTTACAAATTTTCAGAATTATGTTATTTATTTAGAAGATATTATAAGATACAGGTTAAAACATATATTTAGAAATTTTAGCTTTACACACATAGAAGCATTTGCTTTTAAAATTACTAGAGATTCAGAGCTTTTACTAGACAATGATTTAGAAAGTAGTTTATTAGATAAAATTTCTTTAGGAATTAAAGGAAGAAGAAAAGGAGAGCCCGTTAGAATGGTCTTTGATAAGGCAATGACAGAGGAGACGTTAAACTATCTTAAAGATATTTTAGAATTAGATGATTACGACGGAATGATTCCTGGATACAGGTATTTAAATAAAAGTGATTTTTTTTCTTTTCCTAGTTTTGGAAGAAATGATTTATTGTAT
This sequence comes from Solirubrobacteraceae bacterium, assembly GCA_041730375.1. Lineage (GTDB taxonomy): Bacteria > Bacteroidota > Bacteroidia > Flavobacteriales > Weeksellaceae > JBGSBU01. The sequence continues at coordinate 6,086 of JBGSBU010000003.1, read as the reverse complement.
AAAAAAATAAAGCCTATTGCTTTAAAAAATGCAGAAACCACAACCAGTTATTTTAGTTTAATTACTAAAGAAGATATTTTACTTTATACACCATACCACGATTTTTCTATGTTAATAAAGCTTTTAAGAGAAGCGGCAATTGACCCAAAAGTAAAAAAAATTGGAATAACTATTTATAGAGTAGCAAAAGACTCTCAAATCATGAATTCTTTAGTAAATGCAGCAAGAAACGGCAAAGAAGTTATTGCTGTGCTAGAATTAACTGCAAGATTTGACGAAGAGAACAATGTATTTTGGTCTAAACAACTCCAAGATGAAGGTATTAAAGTAATATTTGGTGTCCCTAATTTAAAGGTTCACTCAAAATTAATTTTTATAGAAAGAGAAAATGAAAAAAATAAATTAGAAAAATTTGCCATAATTAGCACAGGTAATTTTAACGAAAAAACGGCAAACTTCTACACAGATTATATTTTATTTACAGCCAACAAAAACATAACAGAAGAAGTAAATGATTTATTTATTTTTTTTGGTTCTAACTACCTTTTAAAAAAGCATAAAAACCTAATTGTTTCTCCATTAGAAACCAGAATTAAATTGTATGAACTAATTGACAATGAAATAAAAAACGCAAAAAAAGGATTACAAAGCGGCATTAATTTTAAATTAAATAGTTTAAGCGACAAAGGAATGATTGATAAGTTATATGAAGCAAGTAATGCTGGCGTTAAAATTAGACTTATAGTTAGAGGCATCTGTTGTTTGGTGCCTAGATTAAAAAACATAAGCGAAAACATAGAGCTAATAAGCGTTATAGACAAGTTTTTAGAACATTCTAGGGTTTATTGGTTTTGTAGTAATAACGAAAATAAAATTTATATTTCATCTGCAGATTTAATGGCTAGAAACATAGACAGGCGAGTTGAGGTTTCAACAGAAATTTTTAATATAAACTTAAAAAAAGATATACAAACCTGTTTCGAACTTAGTTTTAAAGACAATGTTAAGGGCAGATATATTCAAAATAATTTAGAAGAAGTAAGAATAAAGAAATCTAATTCTAAAAACAGATCGCAATTTACTATTTACAACTATCTTAAACTAAATAATAAAAAATGAATGCAGTAAAAATTGCAGCGGTAGATATAGGTTCAAATGCAGTTAGGCTTTTAATAAACGATGTTTACGAAAACAATGGTAACACAATTTTTAATAAAGTTACTTTAATAAGAGTGCCTATTAGGTTAGGTAAAGACGTGTTTTCTGTTGGTAAAATTTCTGGATATAATATAAACAGACTTTCAGATACTTTAAATAGTTTTAAGTTATTATTAGGAGTTTACCAAGTAAACGACTATATAGTTTGCGCCACCTCTGCTTTAAGAGAGGCCGAAAACGGCAATGAAGTTATTGATATTATTAAAGAAAGAACAGGCGTTAACATAGAGTTAATTTCTGGAAAAAAAGAAGCAGAATTAATATTAAATTTTAAATTAGAGCAGCTATTTGAACCCAATAAAAATTATTTATTTGTAGATGTAGGCGGTGGAAGCACAGATATTTGCTTCTACAATCAAAAAAACAAAAACATATCGGCTTCTTTTAAAGTGGGTACAGTTAGAAGCCTAGAAGGAAAGGTTTCTAAAAACGAGACAAAAAAACTAAAAGATTGGGTGCAAGAAATAACCAAAGGAATAGACATTGAGTTAATTGGTTCTGGCGGTAACATTAATCATGTTAGAAGAAGATTTTTTGAAAAAGAACCAGATAAAATAACAACTCAAGAATTAGATAGCATATATCAAGAAATCAAGAAGTATTCTATACAAGATAGAATCACAAAATTTGGAATGAATCCAGATAGAGCAGATGTAATAGAACCTGCCTTAGAAATATACACCTCTATTGCCAATTGGGCAGATGCTAAAATTATTCATATTCCTAAAATTGGAGTAGCAGATAGCTTAATTCAATATTTATATAAAAAACTAAAAAAATAATAAATTGCTAAAACATTATATTTTATGGGTTGGAATTAAGGAGGGATTATCTCTTGTTTTTTTTCAAGATAAAACCCCCTCAAAAGTGGTTACTACTTTATTTAAATTAAATAAAAAATGGGGTAAAAAAGATCGCTCATTTGTTGCAGAAACCCTCTACGACATAGTTAGGTGGAAAGCTAAAATACAAGCTGCAATTGAAACCGAAATAGACGAAAGTAATTTATTCGAGGCTATAGGCGTTTGGTTTATAATTAAAGGAGAAAAAGAATTGCCAAATTTTAAAGAATTCCAAAACATAAATTCAGAAAAAATTCATTTTCACTTCAATGAAAACAAAAACACGCCAACGGTTAAATATTCTTTATCTAATTTTTTATACAATAAAGGATTAGAGTCTTTTGGCAAAGAAAAATGGCATACAGAATTAGAAGAATTAAACGCCTCTGCAACTACTATTTTAAGAGTAAATTCTAATAAAACAAACCTCAACAATCTTAAAATTAGTTTAACAAAAGAAAATACAGAAACAACTACTGTAGAGGGTTTCGAAAGTGCACTTGCGTTAAAAGACAAGAAAAATATTTTAAATACCGAAGCTTATAGCAAAGGCTTTTTTGAAATTCAGGACGCTTCTTCTCAATTGGTTGCTCCTTTTTTAGAGGTTAAACCTAACCAAATAGTTATTGATTGTTGTGCCGGAGCGGGCGGAAAAAGCCTTCACCTTTCTAATTTAATGAACAATAAAGGAAAAATCTATGCATTAGATATTTACTACAACAAATTAACAGAATTAGAAAGAAGAAAAAAATTAGCTGGAGATAAAATTATAGAACCAGTTTTGGTTGATGAGAATTTAAATTTTAATCAGCTTTTTGAAATAGCCGATAGGGTTTTAATAGATGTACCTTGTTCTGGAATTGGAACTTTAAAGAGAAACCCAGGCTTAAAATGGAGCATAACAGAAGAAAAATTTAAAAACATAGTAAAACTTCAGCAAGAATTACTACAAACTTATTCTAGCTTTCTTAAGCCTAAAAATGGAATTTTAGTTTATTCTACTTGTTCTATTTTCCCCGAAGAAAATCAAAATCAAATTAAACTATTTCTTAAAAACAACCCCACTTTTTCCTTGTTAAAAGAAAAAGTAATTTTCCCTTCAGAATCTGGTTTCGATGGATTTTATATGGCATCGCTTTCTAAGATTTAAGTTAAACAGAAAAATGAATAAAACTGATTTAAAAGAATTCTTAGACGAAAAGCTACTTGTTTACAATGTGCCAGATTTTATAGCATCAGACCCCATTCAAATTCCACACAGATTTACGCTAAAAGAAGACAAAGAAATAGCTTCTTTTTTAGTTTCTATAATGGCTTGGGGCAAAAGAAGCATAATTATAAATAAAGGCAACGAGTTGATGGCCATGATGGACGAAGCGCCTTTTGATTTTGTTATGAATCATACCCCAAAAGAGCTACAACAACTAAATAAATTTAAACATAGAACGCTAATTGCCGACGATTTTACTTTTTTTATAAAATCGCTTCAAAATATTTATAAAAATAAGAACGGATTAGAATCGTTATTTCATATAAAACCAGAGGAAGAAAATGCTTTTTACGCATTGCAGAGATTTAGAAAGGTTTTTTTTGAAATTCCACACAAACCAAGAAGTGGAAAGCACATTGGCGATACCGCTAAAAAATCTGCAGCAAAAAGGTTAAATATGTTTCTGCGTTGGATGGTTAGGGATGATAAAAAAGTAGACATAGGTATCTGGAAATCAATTCCTAAATCAAAACTATCCTGCCCGTTAGACGTTCATTCTGGAAGAGTAGGGCGAATGTTGGGGTTAATTAATTCAACCCAAAATAATTGGAAAACAGTTGAGGAGTTAGACGGTAATTTAAGAGAAATGAATGCTAAAGACCCAGTAATATATGATTTTGCATTGTTTGGAATTGGTTTATACGAAAACTTTTAACTACTTACTTTTAATTTTAATACTTTTGCACAGTATATATTTTCTTAATAAAATAATTAATGGTAACTAAAGACTTATCGCTTGTTCATTTAATTCGTCCACCAAAAAATAGCACACAAAAATCGCCACTTTTTTTGCTAATTCATGGGTATGGTGCAGACGAAAAAGATTTATTTGGTTTTGCAGAACACATTCCAGAAGAATTTTGTGTAATTAGTATTCAAGCAACTCAAAAAACACTCCAAGGAGGGTATTGCTGGTACGAAATAAATTTTGATAACCTAGAAAAATTTATTAATATACCACAAGCAATAGGATCTAAAAATACCATCATAAAATTTATTCAAGAGGCAATAGAGGCATATTACTTAGACGAAAAAAATATTTGGCTTTGTGGTTTTAGTCAAGGTGCAATATTAAGTTATGGGCTGGCTTTGTCCTCGCCTCATAAATTTAAAAATATAGTTTGTTTATCGGGTTACCCAGATAAAGGAATTATTGGTGAAATAGCAAATAAAAGTGAGTTAACTCATTTAAAATTCTTTGTTTCTCACGGAAAAAGCGACCCAGTTATTCCGTTGTTTTTAGCAAAAGAAGCCGATGAGCTTTTAAAAAAACTAGAAGTAAATTATGTGTATAAAGAATACCCGGGTGGGCACGGAATAGACCAAGAAAATTATTACGATTTAATAAGGTGGATTAACAACAATAAATAAAACAAAAACACTACAAATTTAAAAACATATGAATAAGTACATTAAACCAGTTATAAGTGCCGTTTTAATTTTAATTGGAATTTATTTTATTGTAGAACGAGAGTATGGCTGGACGGTTTTCTTATTTTTCCTGGCTATTTTACCCATGGTTTTATACTTTAGAAACGAAAATATTTTACTTGTATTTTGGCAATTAAGAAAACAAAATTTGCCAGGAGCTAAAGCATGGTTGTTAAAAATAAAAAACCCTACCAAAGAGTTAGCCAAAATGCAATATGGGTATTATTATTATCTTAACGGATTGGTAAATAGCAATGACAACTTTATAGAGACCGAAAAGTACATGAAATTAGCTTTGCAGCATGGCTTAACTTTTGATCATGATAAAGCAATGGCTAAACTAACTTTGGCTTCTTCATTACTATCAAAAGGTAGAAAAAAAGAGGCGGAAGTATTAATGGATGAAGCCAAAAAACTAGACAAAGCAGAAATGCTAAAAGACCAAATAAAAATGATGAAAGACCAAATGAAAAAAATGCAGGGAGGTGGTAATTTTCAAAATCCAAATATGCGAAAAGGTGGCGGAGGATCAAGAGGGAAGTTTTTTTAATAAGTTCTGTTTAAAGTTGTATAGTACTGTTTTTTTAATAAAGGTTATAAAAACAATGTTTATGGGCATTACAAACTTTATACCAAGATTTTAGTAAAATTGCTAGAATAACTTAAAGAGGCGAAAGCCTCTTTTTTTGTGCTTTTAAAAATTAAAAAAAGAATAGGGAACATTAATCAATCTTTTTTAGATTGAACTAAAGTAAAAATTTAATAGAATTACAAGTTTTGCTAAGCTTGTTTTAGGCGTTTGCTTTTTTTATGTTTAAAAATGTGAATATCTTACTATTTCACTTTTTCGTTCCTATTGTATCAGCTTATATAATATTTAAAATTCAGTAATTAATTCACTTTTTTTTACAAAATTCCTTTCTATAAAGCCATTTTTTTTATTTTAAATCGTCTTTTAAATTAAATTGGTCTAATTCTTCTTTGTATTTCACAAACTGTTTGTATTTTTTGTTTACAGAATCCACTATTTTTTGTTGTTCTTCAATTAGAATAAACGGGATTGAAATAGTACATAAGTCATCAAATCTCAAAGATTGTCTAACTGAACCAAAAGACCTGTCTTTTATGCTTTGTATTCCTTCTTGGCTTTTAATACATAAATATACAAACTCTGGTAAAAATCGCTCATCAATGACTTTAAATGTTACATACATCTTACTTACTGCAAGTTTGGTTTTAGTTAAATTTATACTTAATGAACCTGTATTTGCTCTTGATGGGTTGTAAGCTATTGATTTATGATTTACAATTTTATAATCTTCATT
>JBGSBU010000002.1:0-27151 GCA_041730375.1 Solirubrobacteraceae bacterium | reverse complement strand
TAAAAATAGTTTTAAACTTATATTTAACTTATTTCTAAAAGATAGCTTTGACTAAAGCAATTTCTTATCTTTCTCTTAACCTAATAAATTAAGAGTAGGATGCGGCACCTTTATTATATAGATAATGGTTGCCAAGGTATCAATGGGCCTAATCCCTCCACCTTTCAGAATAAGTTATCCCAAAGTTAAGCGATATAATTTTAATTTAATACATGATTTATATTAAAATTTTGTAAAGCAATGAATAACTAAAGAGCTAGGTGATTTATTAGCATGTAAATAAATTTCTGGTAGCTATTAACTCCTTCTTTTTGGTTGTTTAGTTTTAGAAAAACATCATTTGAGTAAGAAAAATAAGTTTCTGCTTGTGAATCATACTTTAAAAAATATTCTTTTTCTTGCTGGTAATCTGTTTTCATTTGTTTGTTAAACCTTGATAAATAGAAAGGATACAAGATCGGAGCTCTTTCGTACAAACAAAACATGGCATATTTTAAAGCTGCGTAGTAAATGGCATATTTAATTGAGTTATTTTCTACATTTAATCCTACTAAAAAGCCTATAAAATTTGCTTCTGCTTCTGAGGCAAAACCTAATTGGTGAGACATTTCGTGCGATATAGTAAATGGCAACTTAATATCTGGCATACTTTTATTGTAAATTGCCTCTGATGTTAATGGATTATAAACGCCGCCAACCCCCAAATAACTTAAATATTCACTAAAAATAGAAGGTTTTACATTGATTTGATTATGAATGGTTTTATTTGATAATATTTTAGTTTTATGTTGAGCTTCTAAAATCTCTGAATAAAGAATATTTTTATTAGGAATTTCATAGTTTTCTTTTGAATTTCTGTTAGAAAATTTACTGTAAAAAACTGTTTTATTAAAAATATATTCTGTTAACTGAATTATTTTTTTGTCTGAAATTTCATTGGTAAAATATTTTTTTTCTATTTCTACGTTATAATAATTAAATCCCCAAGTAAGAAAAAATAAGAAAAGTAAAATATTTATACCAGCCAATATAGAATAAATTACTTTTTTTGTTTTAATTGATTTTAACAAAAAGTAAATTCCAAAAAAAAATGCTAAAAAATATATAATATTACCTACATCAAAAGAAAAAAAGGAAAATAATTTTCTTTGAATAAAGTTAAGTTTTAAAAAAAAAATAGGATAAAGATTATTTACAAACAACAAATTATTTGATAAAAACTTAACCAATAAAATTTGTGCTAATAATATAAAAAATAAATTTTTACGCTTACTTATAGGCACTTTATAAATTTAATCTTGAATTAATTTTTCTTGAATTAGTTTATGGCTTAAAAAAACATCTAATTCCTTTAAAAATTCTTGGGTATTTAAATAATTTTCTCTAGTTACTTTATCTTTATAAACTAACAAAGCTAAATCTTTAGTCATTTTACCAGACTCTATAAGCTCTACACAAGAACTCTCTAAAATTAAACAGAATTTTTTAAGTTGTTCGTTGTTATCTAGTTTAGCTCTATGCAATAAACCTTGCGTCCAAGCAAAGATTGAAGCAACTGGGTTAGAAGAAGTTTCTTTTCCTTGTTGATGTAACCTAAAGTGCCTAGTGATGGTTCCGTGAGCGGCCTCAGACTCAACAGTTTTTCCATCAGGGGTTATTAAAACAGAAGTCATTAAACCAAGTGATCCAAAACCTTGCGCAACAGAATCTGATTGAACATCGCCATCATAATTTTTACAAGCCCATATGTATCCTCCATCCATTTTTAAAGAAGAAGCTACCATGTCGTCTATTAATCTAACTTCAAAAATTAAATTTAGTGCTTCAAATTTTTGTTTGAATTCGTTTTCAAAAACTTCGTTAAAAATTTCTTTAAATCTTCCATCATATTCCTTTAAAATAGTTGTTTTTAAAGATAAATACAAAGGCATATTTTCTATTAATGCTTTATTAAAACAAGATCTAGCAAAACCATAAATAGAATCGTCTACATTGTACATTGCCAAAGCAATTCCATCTCCTTTAAAATCAAAAACTGGCCATTCTTGTACTTCTCCGTTGTCTTTTTCAAAAACCATTTTTAATTTACCTGCTCCTTTAATTACTACATCGGTTGCTTTATACTGGTCGCCATAAGCGTGTCTTCCAATAATAATAGGCTTAGTCCAACCTGGAATTATTCTTGGTATATTTTTTGCAATTATTGGTTGTCTAAATACGGTACCATTTAGCATGTTTCTTACTGTGCCATTTGGCGAAGACCACATTTTTTTTAATCCAAATTCTTCTACTCTTGCTTTATCTGGTGTAATAGTAGCGCATTTAATAGCCACATTGTGCTCTAATGTTGCATTTGCAGAATCAATAGTAACCTGGTCGTTTGTTAAATCTCTATTTTGAATACTTAAATCAAAATATTTAATATCAATATCTAAATAAGGTAGTATTAAACGCTCTTTTATAAAATGCCAAATCACCCTTGTCATTTCATCTCCATCCATTTCTACAACTGAGTTTAAAACTTTTATTTTTTTCATTAAAATATTATTTTTTTTATGAAACCAAATATAATATATTATAAGTTAAGATTTCTTAATTAAATATTATTTTTAGGCTTTAAAAAAATACTTTTATTTAACATATAAGTTTAAATATGCTATTTTTGTATAAAAAAACTTTATTTTTTAAAGTTTAGCATTAGATATTTTAAGTTTTAATTACAATTATAAATTTATTTTATTAAAATATGATAATTATCATTTTTTAACTTAATTCTATAGCTCTTTAGCATTTTTAAATAAAATACTTTCCATGTACAATTAATAATTTTAGTATATTCGCTAGTCATTTTTAATAATGCATAAATTTAAAGAATACAAAGAACTAGATTTAGTCGAAATTTCTAATTCCATATTAAGTTATTGGGATAATAATGAGACTTTTATAAAAAGTATTACTAACAAAAATCCAAATGATAGTTTTGTTTTTTATGAAGGACCTCCGTCTGCTAATGGGCTACCAGGAATTCATCATGTTATGGCTCGTACCATTAAAGATATTTTTTGTAGATACCAAACCTTAAATGGTAAAAAAGTAATTAGAAAAGCAGGGTGGGATACTCATGGACTACCAGTTGAGTTAGGTGTAGAAAAAGAATTAAATATTACAAAAGAAGATATTGGAAAATCTATTTCTATAGAAGACTATAACCTAGCTTGTAAAAATGCGGTTTTAAAATACACAGATGTTTGGAACGATTTAACAAAAAAAATGGGTTATTGGGTAGATTTAACAGATCCGTACATTACCTATAAATCTAAATACATAGAAAGCGTTTGGTGGCTATTAAAAGAAATTTACAAGAAAAAATTATTCTACAAAGGATATTCTATTCAACCCTACTCTCCAAAAGCTGGTACGGGTATTTCTTCGCACGAATTAAACCTTCCTGGTACTTATAAAGAAGTAACAGACACAACTATTGTTGCACAATTTAAATTAATTAAAAATTCTTGCAAACTACTAGAAAATATCAATGGCGATATTTTTTTTCTAGCCTGGACAACCACTCCCTGGACTTTACCTTCTAACACTGCATTAACTGTTGGTAAAAACATAGAATATGTATTGGTAAAAACCTTTAACCAATATACTTTTTTACCTACTAAAGTTATACTAGCTAAAAAATTAATTCAAAAAAACTTTTCGGATAAAACTTTTGTTAAAACTGAAAATATTGATGGGTTAAACAGCTTTAATAATGTGGAAAAAATTCCTTATTTGGTAGAAAAAGAATTTTTAGGTCTAGAAATTCTTAATGCTAAATACGAGCAATTGCTTAACTGGGCAATCCCAATAGACAATAAGGAAAAAGCTTTTGTAGTAATTTCTGGCGATTTTGTAACAACAGAAGATGGAACAGGAATTGTACACACTGCACCTACCTTTGGAGCAGATGATGCTAAAGTGGCTAAAGAAAACAATATTCCGCCTTTATTAGTATTAGATTCAAACAACAACAAAGTTCCTTTGGTTAATTTACAAGGAAAATTTATAGATAATTTACCAAAAAATTATGCAGGAAAATATGTAAAAAATGAATTCTATGAAGAGGGAACTGCACCCAATAGGTCTGTTGATGTAGAAATTGCAATTGAACTAAAAGAACAAAACAAGGCATTTAAAGTAGAAAAATATAAACACAACTACCCTCACTGCTGGAGAACAGATAAACCCATTTTATATTACCCATTAGATTCTTGGTTTATAAAAATTGAAACAGTGCGCGAAAGAATGGTAACACTAAACAATACCATTAATTGGAAACCAAAATCTACCGGAGAAGGCAGATTTGGTAATTGGCTAGAAAATGCAATCGATTGGAATCTTTCTAGATCAAGGTACTGGGGAATTCCTTTACCTATTTGGCGAACAGAAACTGGCGTTGAAGAAAAAGTAATTGGTAGCATTGAAGAATTAATAAATGAAATTAATTTATCTATTAGTGCCGGAAACATGCAAAAAAATCCTTTTAGTGATTTTGAAATTAATAATTTTAATGAAGAAAATTACAACTTGGTAGATTTGCACAAAAATATTGTTGATGACATTATTCTTACCTCGGAAAAAGGCATACCGATGAAAAGAGAAAGCGATTTAATTGATGTTTGGTTTGATTCTGGAGCAATGCCTTATGCGCAATGGCACTACCCTTTTGAGAATAAAGAACTTATTGATAACCAAAAATTATTCCCTGCAGATTTTATTGCAGAAGGTGTAGACCAAACCAGAGGATGGTTTTATACTTTACATGTAATTTCTACATTGGTTTTTGATAAAGTGGCTTTTAAAAACGTAATTTCAAACGGTTTGGTATTAGATAAATTTGGACAAAAAATGTCTAAAAGACTAGGAAACAGTACCAATCCTTTTGAGGTTTTAGCTAAATATGGAGCAGATGCTACACGTTGGTACATGATCTCTAACGCATCTCCTTGGGAAAACTTAAAATTTGATGTAGAAGGCATTGATGAAATCAAAAGAAAATTATTTGGAACGCTTTATAATACATACTCCTTTTTTGTTATTTATGCTAATATAGATAATTTCAACTATTCTGAAGAAGACATATTAATTGAAAAGAGATCGGAACTAGATAGATGGATATTATCTGAGTTAAATAACTTGGTAAGTAACGTAAATGAATTTTATAAAGATTACGAATCAACAAAAGCAGCAAGAGCCATTCAAACCTTTATAACCGACAATTTAAGTAATTGGTACGTTCGTTTAAATAGAAGAAGATTTTGGAAAGGAGAATATTCCGAAGATAAAATTTCTGCCTACCAAACTCTTTATACCTGTTTAATTACAATTGCTAAAATATCCTGTCCAATTGCACCTTTCTTTATGGATAGGCTTTACCAAGATCTAAACCAAGTAACCAAAAAAGAACCTTTTGATTCTGTACACTTAAGTGATTTTCCAAAATCCAATGCTAATTTAATTAATGTTTCTTTACAAGAAGAAATGGAATTAGCCCAAAAAATTACAAGCTTGGTTTTTTCACTCAGAAAAAAAGAAAACATAAAAGTTAGACAACCTCTTCAAAAAATGATGATTTCTGTTTTTGATGAAAAAACCAGAAATCAAATTCAAAAAATATCAAATTTAATTAAACAAGAAGTTAATATTAAAGAAATTATTTTATTGAATAATAAAGAATCATCAGAAATTTTGGTAAAAAAAGTAACTCCTAGTTTCAAATTACTTGGACCTAAACTAGGAAATAAACTAAAATTTGTTTCAGAAAAATTAGCTAATTTAACTGCCGACCAAATTAGTTTATTAGAAAGTACCGAAAAAATTACAATTGAAATAGAACAAACAGCATACGATTTTGAAATTAAAGATTTTGAAATAACCACAAAAGACATTCCAGGTTGGTTAGTTCAATCTAGTGGTAAAATAACTATTGCTCTTGATATAAATATTTCTGTTGCACTAGAAAATGAAGGAATTAGTAGAGAAATTGTAAATAAAATTCAAAATTTAAGAAAAGACAATAATTTTGAAGTAAGCGATAGAATTAATGTAACATTTGAGACAACTTCCAAAATAAAGGAAGCTATTAATGAAAATAAAAAATATATTTGCCAAGAAACTCTTTCAGAAAATATTATTTTTACAAATTCAATTGAAACTGAAAACGAATTTAATATTTTAAACAAAAAAATAAAGATTTTAATTAATAAAGTATAGATATAATGGAAGATAAAAAAAGATACTCAGACTCAGATCTAAAAGAATTTAAACAAATTATAATTGAAAAAATAAAAAAATCTGAATTAGATTTACATTTACTTCAAGAAACTTTTGTAAACGACAAAGATAATGGAACAGAAGATACCTCCCCCACTTTTAAAGCTTTTGAGGAAGGTTCTACCACTATGAATAAAGAGCAAAACTCTCAGTTAGCTTCTAGGCAAGAAAAATTTATTAGAGACTTAAAAAATGCTTTGGTAAGAATAGAAAACAAAACTTACGGAGTTTGTAATGTTACAGGAAAGCTTATTGATAAAGAAAGGTTAAAATTAGTTCCACATACTACTTTAAGTATTGAGGCTAAAAATATGCAAAAATGAAAAAAATATCTTTATTGTTATTAATATTGCTAATAATAGACCAATTATCTAAATATTATATTAAAACTAATTTTCAATTATTTGAATCGAGAGAAATTTTTGGTTGGTTTAAACTAACTTTTGTAGAAAATCTTGGTATGGCCTACGGAATATCTTACGGAGAAGAAAACGGCAAAAGTATACTAACAATTGTTAGGTTAATAATGATTTGTTTTATTGGCGTATGGATTTATAACTCTGTTAAAAAAAATGCTTCTAATTATTTTCTTATTCCAATAACCTTAATTTTTGCCGGTGCAGTTGGTAATTTAGTCGATAGTATTTTTTATGGTGTGTGTTTTGATAAAGGAACTACTTTTAACAGTCATTATTACGAGGGATTAGCCTCATTAAATTTTAATGGATACTCTACTTTACTTCAAGGAGCCGTGGTAGATATGCTAGAATTCCCTCTTTTTTCATTTGTTTTTCCAGATTGGTTTCCTTATTTAAAAGGAACAAAATTCGATTTTTTTAAATATATTTTTAATCTAGCCGATAGTTATATCTCAATTGGTGTTTTTTTTTTAATAGTATTTAATAAAAAAGCTTTTTCTAAATAATCCATAATGTTAAGCATATTAACAGGTATACAGGCAACTGGCACCCCACATTTAGGTAATATTTTGGGTGCTATTTTACCCGCTATAGAACTAGCAAATAATCCAAAGTATCAATCATTTTTTTTTATTGCAGATTTACATTCTTTAACACAAATTAAAGATGCTGGTGTTTTAAAACAAAATTCTTATGAAGTTGCCGCTACATGGCTTGCTTGTGGTTTAGAGGTAGAGAAAACAATATTTTATCGCCAATCCGATATACCAATGGTTTGCGAGTTAGCCTGGTATTTAAATTGCTTCTTCCCATATCAAAGATTACAACTAGCCCATTCTTTTAAAGATAAAGCAGATAGATTAGAGGACATAAATGCCGGATTATTTACCTACCCAATGTTAATGGCTGCAGATATTTTACTTTATAACGCCAATATTGTACCAGTGGGTAAAGACCAATTACAACACATAGAATTTGCCAGAGATGTAGCCGCAAGATTTAACAATAAAATGGGAGAAACATTTGTAATACCCCAAGCTAAGGAACAAAAAGAAACCAATTACATTCCAGGGACAAATGGTACAAAAATGAGTAAATCTAAACAAAATACAATAAATATTTTTTTAGAAGATAAAGAACTCAGAAAACAAGTTATGTCTATTCAAACAGATAGTATTCCTATTGAAAATCCAAAAAATCCTGACGAAAATATAGTTTATAAATTATATGAACTAATTGCTTCTAACGAAAAAAAACAAGAAATGAGAGAAAATTTCTTAAAAGGGGGTTATGGTTATGGTCATGCAAAACAAGCTTTATTCGAAGAAATTCTGTCTAATTTTGCAGAAACAAGAACAAAATATAAAGAACTAATTTCTCAACCCAAATTAATAGAAGGTTTTTTGTTAGAAGGAAAAGAAAAAGCACAAAATATTGCAACACAAACCTTATATAATGTAAGAACTAAAATTGGATTTTAGCTCTTATTTTTTATTGTGAACTTGCTAGAAAAACTTATGAATATTGAAGAATTAAGAGATTTTTGTTTGTCTTTAAAAGAAATAGAAGAAAAAATGCCTTTTGATAACGAAACACTTACCTTTTCTGTAAAAGGTAAAATTTTTTGTTTAACAAACATCAATAAGTTTAAATTTATAAACCTAAAGTGTGATCCTGAAATTGCAATAGAGCTTAGAGAAACTTATACCGAAGTTACACCAGGTTATCATATGAACAAAAAACTTTGGAATAGTGTAAATACTCAGGGAAATATACCCAACAACTTAATACAAGAATGGATAGTTAATTCTTATAATTTAGTTATTGCAGGTTTATCAAAAAAAATACAAAACGACTTAAAAAACGGATTATAGTTTAAGTGCTTTAAAATTTTATTTATGCAAAAAGTTTTAGTTACAGGCGGATTAGGGTATATTGGTTCTCATACAGTGGTTGAATTATACCTTGAGGGTTACGAACCAGTAATTGTTGACGACTTATCTAATTCGGAATTATTTATATTGGATAGAATTGGAGAAATAATAAAATTTAAACCCACTTTTTATCAAATTAACCTGTTAGATGAAGTAGCTGTGGCAAAAATTTTTGCAGAACATATGTTTGCTGGAGTCATACATTTTGCGGCATTTAAATCAGTTTCAGAAAGTGTTCAGAATCCTTTACTGTATTATAAAAATAATTTAGGTTCTTTAATAAATACCTTAAGCCTACTAGAAAATAGTAATTCAAATAATTTTATATTTAGTTCTTCTTGTACAGTTTATGGTGAAGCAGATAATTTACCAATCAATGAGAATGCACTATTAAAAAAACCAACCTCACCCTATGGCAAAACAAAGTCTATGGGTGAAGAAATTATTTCTGACTTCATTACTACTTATAATAAAAATGCCATCCTTTTAAGGTATTTTAATCCAATTGGGGCACATAAATCTGGTAAAATTGGTGAATTACCATTAGGTGTTCCAAACAATTTAGTTCCGTTTATAACACAAACAGCTGCTAGAATTAGAAAAGAACTTTTGGTTTATGGCAAAGATTATCCAACAAAAGATGGTACCGCCATTAGAGATTATATTTATGTTTGCGATTTAGCCAAAGCACATATACTTGCTTTAAATAGATTAATTAACAAAAAAAATACTACTAATATAGAAATTTATAATATTGGTACTGGTAAAGGAAATAGTGTACTAGAAGTAATAGAAACCTTTGAGAAGGTTACAAAAACTAAATTAAATTATAGGTTTACAGACAGAAGAAGTGGTGACGTAACTGCTGCTTATGCAGAAGCCGATTTAGCAAAAGAGAATTTAGGATTCGAAGCAAAAACCACCCTAGAAGAAGCCTTGAAAACAGCCTGGGATTGGCAATTAAGTTTAAAGTGAATCTATCTTTTTTTAATTCTTATTTTAATTGATGGAGAAGGTTTTAAGGTGAGATAAGGCGTTACTTTTGGAGTTTTTGAAACCAGTTCAATGTCAAAGTTTTTAAGAATTCCACACAAAATAATTTGCATTTCCATTATTGCAAAATTGTTACCTATACAAATTCTAGGTCCTCCACCAAAAGGTAAGAAAACAAATCTGTTATCTCCTTTTAAATCAAAATTATTAAATCTTTCAGGCAAAAAAGAATTTGGCTCCACCCAATAATCAGGATGTCTGTGCATTCCAAAAATATTTATTCCAATATTTTGATTTTTTGATATATAATATCCCCCTAGATTATCCTCAATTAAAGATGTTCTAGCAATAAAAAAAACTGGCGGATATAAACGCATAGATTCATTTATAACATTTGTTAAAAACTTAAGTTTTGGTAACTCTTCAAAAGTTGGATAGTCTCCAACAATAAATTCATTTAATTCATCTCTAATTTTTTGAATACTATCTTGGTGTTGAGATAATAAATAAATTGTCCAGGATAAAGATATCACAGTAGTTTCATGCCCTGCAATAAAAAGAGTAATCATTTCATCTTTTAATTCAACATCAGACATTCCTTGTTTTGTTTCTTCATTTTTAACATCCATGAACATGCTTAATAAATCATGATGATTTTCTGAAGATTTTTTTCTATCATTTATAATTGTATAAATTGTGTTATCTAAATATTCTTTAGCTCTTTTAAGTTTTTTAATTTTGAATATTTTAGAAGTCCATTTAAAATTTTCTAAAGGAAGTCTAGCTAAAAAACTTGCTGTTCCATTTAGTAAGTCTATACTTTTTCTAACTCCTTCAACTCTATCAGAAACATTTGCTCCAAATAAGGCTTTTGTAACAATTTCTATGGTTAAACTTCCCATTGAATCCGCAAAATCTATAACCGCATTATCACTCCAAGTTTTAATTATCTCTTTTGTAGAATTGGTTGTTATATCAGTTATATATTGTAGTTTTTTTAAATGGAAGGCTGGCTGAGTTAAATGTCTTTGTTTTTTCCAAAAATCTCCCTCACTTAAAAGCAGTCCATTACCCAAAATAGGCTTTAAAACATCATATCTTAAACCTTTCTTATAATTTTTAGCATTTTCTTGTAAAATATATTTTATAAATTCAGGCTTGTGAATTACTATTCCATTTAATTTTAAAAATTTTACATTAAATAAATCTGGGTATTTATTGATTAAATCTACTATAGCTAATATTGGAGACTTTAAAATATTTACTATTTCAAAAATTTTTAATTTTGGAGAAAATTTTAAACTTGATTTTTTCATTTTATTCTAAATTAATTTAAGGAGTTTGGCTTAATGCCTTTAAAAAAAATGCTTGCCAAGGTATTAGTGCTTTAAAATAATTTATTGTACTTTCTAAAAGTTGGTTATCTTTTAAAAAAGTACTTCCATCATCAAAAACCTTCATGAAATAAAATTGTTTATTATAGATTAAAGGTTGTTTAATAGCGGACTCAATAAATTCTTTAGGTATAATTTTATTTACTTCAGAAGTTGCAAATCCATCAAAATACTTTCTAAAATTTTTATCGTTTAAAAGTATATTAAACTCAACTAAGTTATTGGTAATATAATTTCTAATTTTATACAAATCATTTTTTTCTAATTGATACAACCCCCCACCAATGTAACACTCGCCAGGCGATAGGTGAATATACAATCCATCTCCATTATTATTTTTAGTTCCATTCGTTGCAATTATAGCCCCAACATGGGTTTTGTAAGGTGTTTTTAATTTAGAAAACCTAATGTCGTTATTAATTCTAAAAATGGCTTTTTTAGGCTCTAATGATAATGGCTTGTATTTATTAACTTCAGCAATTAAGTCTATAACAAAGGTTTGGAATGGATTTTTGACTTCTGTTTCATACCTATTTTTATTCAAATGAAACCACTCTTTATTATTGTTGGCCGATAATTCTATAAAAAAATTATTAAATTCTTGAGAGAAATAACTCATATAAAAATAAATTAATCTTTAAAAATATTAAAATAAATCAATTAAATTCAATACTTTACGTTTTATTTAATTAATTAACCATAACTTTGCGTAATTAATTTTAAAATAAATATTTTTTTTGATAACATTTAAAGAATTAGGGCTTTCTGATAATATTTTAAAAGCCTTAGAAGACATTGGATTTGAAACACCCTCAGAAATTCAAAAACAAGCAATACCAGAATTACTAAGCAAAGACCAAGATTTAATAGGACTTGCTCAAACTGGTACAGGAAAAACAGCTGCTTTTGGCTTACCATTACTAGATAAAATAGATCCAACGCTACAAGCTACACAAGGTTTAATTCTTGCTCCTACTAGAGAGTTAGGAAAACAAATTGCAGACCAACTAGAAATTTTTAGCAAATACCAAGATAAAATAAGCACAACTGCTGTTTATGGAGGTGCCGCAATTGTTAACCAAATTAGAGAGTTAAAGAAAACTCAACATATTATCATTGCTACTCCTGGAAGATTAATAGATTTAATTAATAGAAAATCTGTTAACCTTTCAAAACTTAGATATTTAGTACTAGATGAGGCAGATGAAATGCTTAACATGGGCTTTAAAGACGAATTGGAAGAAATTTTAAGTCATACCCCAGAAGGAAAAAACACTTGGTTGTTTTCTGCAACTATGCCACCTGAGATTAAACGTATTGTAAAAAAATACATGGATAATCCGTTTGAAGTGAAAGTTGGCACTCAAAACCAAGTAAATGTAAACATAGAACACGTATATTCAACCATTGGCCATTCTAACAAAACCGAAGCACTTTGTAGGTTCATTGATTTAAATGAAGATATGCAAGGCGTTGTATTTTGTAGAACAAAAAGAGATACACAAAGTCTAGCAGAAGCACTTTTAAAGAAAAATTATAAAGCAGATGCTTTACATGGCGATTTATCTCAAGCACAAAGAGATAGAGTAATGGGAAGGTTTAAAAACCATGATTTAAATTTACTAATTGCAACAGATGTTGCTGCAAGAGGAATTGATGTAGATAACCTATCGCATGTTTTCCACTTTTCTTTACCAGATGATAATGCCTATTATACCCATAGAAGTGGAAGAACGGCAAGAGCTGGAAAACAAGGAATTTCTGTGGTTTTTGTTTCTAACAGAGAAGTATTTAGAATTAATAGATTAGAGAGAGAATTAAATATTTCTTTTAAACAATTACCCGTTCCTGAGGTAAAAGATATTATCGAAAAAAGAATGTTAAATTGGAGTACTACTCTTATTACTCAGAAAAAATCTAAATCCGTATCAGACAAGTTACTAGAAAAAATAAACGAAAATTTATTAGAACTAACCAAAGAAGAGCTAATAGAAAAGCTAGTCTCTTCAGAAATTAGTAAATTAAATATTGATTCTAATTCTGATTTAAACGACTACTCATCTAAAAGCAGACCCTCATCATCATCAGATGGTTTTAGAGGAAGAGAAGGCGGAAATAGAGGCGGAAACAGTTATGGAGGTAATGGAGGTGGAAACTTTAGAAGAGGAGATTCATCTTCTGATAGACCATTTAGAGGCGGTGGTGGTGACAGAAGAGATAACTCATCTAGCAGACCTGCTTTTAACGATAGATTCCCTTCAAAAAATAAATTCAACGAAACTTCTTACAAAAGTAAAAATAGACCAGAAGAAAAAGGTAATAACAGACAGAATTCTAACGACAAGAACAATAATTCTTTCTTCGATAAACCAAAAAACGATTAAATAAAAATATAATTTCAATATTTTTATTATAAAAAATTGATTTAAAAGTTTTTATTTATAGATTTGCAAATTATTAAAAACATAATTATGAGATACGAAACTGTTTTCATTTTAACTCCCGTTCTGTCAGAAAGCCAGACAGAGGAAGCAGCAAAAAAGTACTTTGACTTTATTAAAAGTAATGGAGCCGAAATTGTTAGTCAAGAAAATTGGGGACTAAAAAAACTAGCCTACCCAATTGAAGGAAAACAAAATGGTTTTTATTTTTTAGTTGAGTTTGATGCAAGTACTGATTTAATTCAAAAACTTGAAGTTGAATTTACCAGAGATGAAAGAATTTTAAGATTTTTAACTATAAAACTAGACAAACACGCTATTGACTGGGCAGTTAAACGAAGAGATAAATTAAAAATTAAATAATTCTTAATTAAAAAAAATTACAACAATGAACGAATTAGTAGAAAATAGTCCAAACTCAAGCGAAATTAGATATCTTTCTCCAATAGATATAGATACTAAACAAAACGAAAAGTATTGTAGATTTATAAAATTTGGTATTAAATATGTTGATTATAAAGATCCTAAATTTTTACTTCAATTTATAAACGAACAAGGTAAAATTTTACCAAGAAGAATTACTGGAACTTCTCTAAAATACCAAAAAAAAGTTACTAAAGCAATAAAAAGAGCTAGACACTTAGCTATAATTCCTTATACAGGGGATTTACTTAAATAATTATAAAATAATGGAAGTAATACTTAAACAAGATGTAGAGAATTTAGGTTTAATGTTTGACATAGTGTCTGTTAAGCCTGGATTTGCAAGAAATTTTTTGATTCCTAATCAACTAGTTGAATTAGCCACTAAAAAAGCTAAAGAAAATAGAGAGGTTGTTTTAACGCAAAGAGCAGCAGATGAATCTTTAATAATTAAAGAAGCTACCTCAAAAATTGATGCTTTAAAAAATATTTCTTTAAAAATTGAAGCTCAAGTTGGAAACAAAAGCGAAAAGCTATTTGGTTCTATAACTAACTCTGATGTTTCTGAACAACTAATTAAAAATGGAATTTCTATTGATAAAAAATATATAAAAATTCCTGGAACAACTATAAAAAATACTGGTAAATATATAGCCAAAATTAGATTACACAGAGAAGTTGAAACCGACTTTGAATTTGAAATAGTTGCAAAAGCTTAATTCTTTATAAGAAGAATATTTTTTATATACTAAAACAGATAAGGTCTTGAGAAAATTCTCAAGACCTTATCTGTTTTAGTATGCTCCAAGGTTTGAGGGGTGAATTCTTTCCGTACCAACTATATTTTTATTAACCAAATCAGAATATACCTTCAAACCCTTACCTCTTGGAAAAGAACTAGCATTTAAACTTAAATTATTTACTTTAAAAGATACATCTATAAACCCAGGATCTTGATTAAAAATAGATAAACTGAAATTTGGATTGTTGATAAGTTCTAAGGTATTGTCTTTAAATTTTATTAAATTATTATCAAAAAAATAGGTAAACTCTAAATTTGAATCAAAATTCTTATCAATTTGTATGGAATTATTGCTTAAACCTGTAAAAATACAATTTCCAAAAAAACATCTAGTTAATGGTTTATTATCAGGAATTCCTTTATTTGTAATTGATAAGGCTAAAGGTTCAACATTACTAAAATTAGAATAATTTGCAAATGTACAATGGTAAAATTCATAAGACCCACCTCTCTCTATTTTTAAAGAAGTATTGCCACAATTATTAATTACAACATTCTTTCCCTCAATAATTGAATTCGAGGCTAAAATTCCGTTAAAAGATTGATTATAAATCTGAACATTCTCTAGCTTAACATTTGCCTCATCAATAATCAAGCCGTTCTTCCCTCCTTTTATAATAGCATTTTTAATTACACCTACACTTCCTTTCTCTAGTTTTATAGTATTCCATTGATCATATAAAACATCTAAGGGGTATGTGTGAACATTTGTTCTGAAATTAACTTTATCAGCTACCGTTCCATTTACAAACAAACTAGAACCCTCCGAAATAATTAGCTCACTATTTTTATTAAAATAAACCTTTGTTCCAGCTTCAATGGTTAAAGTACTGTTATTAGCAATTTTTAATGATTTATTTATGTGGTAAACTAAAGAATTATCCCAAACAGTATTATTTTCTATTATATATTCTGTTTCATTTAAAAGTGGATTAAAATACACTGCCTTCTCTACAAAAGATTTTAAATGAACTTTTTGAATTCCAGATTTAGTTTCAATTAAAATATCGTCAGAATAAACAAGATTATTCGAAATAACTTTTGGTAATAATTCAATAAGTACATACAAACTATCGTTTTTTCTTAAAGGAGTATTTGTAACAAACGGACCTTTTTTACCGTTTACATAAATGTTAAAAAATGAACTAGCTCCGTTAGTTAAAGATATAGATGGAATTTCTATAGCTTCTTTTTCTAAATTATACAACTTTAATCTATAAACTTGCGATTTTGTATTGGTTAAGATAGTATCGAAAAAAATAGTATCATTAGATAGTTTAAGCTTATTATTTGCAATAGTAAAATCCAAATCCTCTCTACATCCTTTTAAAAAGAATAAAAACACAATAAAAAGCAAGTTTTTACAATAAAAATCAAATTTCATGTTTCATAATTTGTTATTTTGATTTAAAGTTAAAGTATAATTATTTATATTTGCAAAATTAAACGAATTGATATGAAAAAAGATATACATCCAACAAATTACAGATTAGTTGCTTTTAAAGACATGGGAAATGGCGATGTGTTTATTGGTAAATCTACTGCAAATACAAAAGACAAAATAGAATTTGAAGGAAACGAATACCCCTTAATTAAAATGGATATTTCTAGTACTTCTCACCCTTTTTATACAGGAAAAGTTAAACTTATTGATACTGCTGGTAGAATAGATAAGTTTAAAAATAGATATAAAACTTTAGAAAAATAATTTTTATTTTATTTTTAAATAAGTTTTTTACTTATTTATGAACCTAATTCTTTTTGATGGACCCGAATGGACAACTCTTCAGCCCTTAACACTCACAAGGTCTGTTGCTGATATAAGAATAGGGATTTTAACTCTATACGAAAGATGGGAATTATTACTTAATTCTCATCTTTCAATTAAAACCCAAAAATTTCTTACAGCCAAATATTCTTTAATTGAAAAAGAATATAACCTTTTTATAAATTCTGCATTTTTCCCTAATGATGAACTAATTGATAAAATTAATTCTCTTTGCATAGGAGATGCTATTTTACAAAACAACCAAATTGTAGCTTTTTACTCTAACAACATAAATGATTCTATCAAAAATAGAATTTATTTACAAGCTAATCTGCTACACTTCATTTATCCCTGGGATTTATTCACAAACAATAAAGAGGCATTAGATTTTGACTTTAAACTTTTAACTAAAAATAAAATTTCTCAAGAAATAAATAAATCAAACCAAGTAATTGGAAACGTAGAAAATATTTTTCTAGAACAAGGTGCAGAAGTAAATTGTTGTTTTTTAAATACCAATTCTGGTCCGATTTATATTGGTAAAAATGCAGAAGTAATGGAAGGCTCTATGATTAGAGGTGGATTATCTCTTGGAGAAAATTCAAAATTAAACCTTGGAACAAAAATCTACGGATCAACAAGCATTGGACCTAACTGTAAAATTGGGGGAGAAATAAATAATTCTATATTTTTTGGATATAGTAATAAAGCGCATGATGGTTTTTTAGGCAACTCTGTTATTGGTCAATGGTGCAACCTAGGTGCTAATACAAACAACTCTAACCTAAAGAATAATTATAGTAATATTAAAATGTGGAGTATTTATGAAAATCAATTTATAGAAACCGAGCATCAGTTCTGTGGATTAATAATGGGAGATCATTCAAAATCTGCAATAAGTACAAAATTCAATACCGGAACAACCGTTGGGGTTTTTGCTAATATATTTAACAATGGTTTTTGCGATAAATACATCCCCTCATTTAGTTGGGAAGGAGATAGCCGACAAAAATTTAATTTAACTAAAGCCTTCGCAATTGCAAGTAAAGTAATGAATAGAAGAAATATTGAATTAAATGAAGTAGATAAAGAAATCTTAAAATATATTTCAGAAAATTTTTAACTGAAAGTTAAAGTTAAATAAAGTTTTGTTGAAATTTTTAATTAAATTTGTTTTTTTTGAATACTTTTATTTAATCCTTAATCCATATGTTTAAAGGATTTGTAAATTAAAATTAATAATGACAGGAGTTTATAATAATGTTTTAGAATTAATCGGAAATACTCCTTTAGTAAAGTTAAATCGTATAACTGAAGATTTTCTAGGTAAATATTATGCTAAAGTTGAGTGTTTTAATCCGGGACATTCTACTAAAGACCGAATTGCTTTATACATAATAGAACAAGCAGAAAAAGATGGTTTAATTCAACCTGGAGGAACGATTGTAGAAACTACATCTGGAAATACAGGCTTTAGTATTGCAATGGTAAGTATTATTAAAGGTTACAAATGTATTCTTGCAGTATCAGACAAAACAAAAAACGATAAAATATCTTTTTTAAAAGCATTAGGCGCAAAGGTCTTTATATGCCCATCTGATGTACCTGCAGAAGACCCTAGATCATATTACCAAACTGCAAAAAAAATTGCCGAAGAAACTCCAAATTCATTATACATTAACCAGTATTTCAATGAACTAAATATAAAGGCTCACTATAACTCTACTGGACCCGAAATTTGGAATCAAACAGAGGGTAAAATAACACATTTAATTGCTTGTGCAGGAACTGGAGGAACTATATCTGGAACCGCTAGGTTTTTAAAAGAAAAAAATCCGTTAATTAAAATTATTGGAGTTGATGCTGTGGGTTCTGTACTAAAAAAATACCACGAAACAGGAGAGTTTGACAAAAATGAAATCAAACCCTACACAATTGAAGGACTTGGAAAAAACATTATTCCTTCTGCAACAGACTTTAACGTAATAGACCAATTTGTTAAGGTAAATGATGAAAATAGTGCCTACACCACAAAAGAAATAGCACTTAAAGAAGGTTTACTTGTAGGTTATACTAGCGGTGCGGCCATTCAAGCTTTAAAACAAATTTCTTCTGAATTTAGTGAAGATAGTTATGTTGTTGTTATATTTCCAGATCATGGTTCAAGGTATATGTCTAAAGTATTTAGTGAAGAATGGATGATTCAACAAAACTTTACCAAAAGCAAACTTAACGGTTTAGAGTCTAGAGCCACAGTAGAATATATAAAGTAATAATTATTTTTGCTTACTTATAATTTATTAATTAAAATCAACGAAATATAAACTGAATAAAAAATCATGAACGATATTTTTGATAGAATTAAAAATAATCCTGGTCCACTTGGACAATTTGCAGAGTATGGAGAAGGAAATTTTATTTTCCCTAAACTTGAAGGAGAAATTGGACCAAGAATGATTTTTAATGGAAAAGAAGTGGTTTGTTGGAGCATTAATAACTATTTAGGTTTAGCCAACCATCCTGAGGTTAGAAAAGCGGATGCAGATGCTGCAAAAGAATGGGGTTTATCTTACCCTATGGGAGCCAGAGCAATGTCTGGTCAAACAAAATATCACGAAGAATTAGAAAAAAACCTTGCGGATTTCATGGGTAAAGAATCTGCTTATTTACTAAACTTTGGTTATCAAGGAATGGTTTCTATTGTTGATTCTTTATTATCTAAAAATGACGTAGTTGTGTACGACGTAGATAGTCATGCTTGTATTGTAGATGGAGTTAGAATGCACTTAGGTAAAAGATTTACCTTTAAACATAATGATATAGAAAGCTTAGAAAAAAACCTACAGAGAGCATCAAAAATAGTATCCGAAGACAAAAGAGGAGGAATTTTAGTTATTTCTGAGGGAGTTTTTGGAATGAGAGGCGAACAAGGCAAACTAAAAGAAATAGTAAAATTAAAAGAGAAATATAATTTTAGATTCCTAGTAGATGATGCACACGGATTTGGAATGTTAGGAGAAACAGGAGCTGGAGCAGGTGAAGAACAAGGCGTTTTAGACGGAATAGATGTCTATTTCTCTACATTTGCAAAATCTATGGCATCTATAGGTGCATTTGTAGCCGGAGATAAAGAAGTTATTACTTATTTAAAATATGGAATGAGGTCTCAAATTTTTGCAAAGTCTTTACCAATGCCCATAGTAATTGGTGCCTTAA
Organism: Solirubrobacteraceae bacterium; assembly: GCA_041730375.1. Lineage (GTDB taxonomy): Bacteria > Bacteroidota > Bacteroidia > Flavobacteriales > Weeksellaceae > JBGSBU01. The sequence continues at coordinate 7,440 of JBGSBU010000002.1, read as the reverse complement.
AAAGATTAGAATTATTAAAAACTCAACCCATATTAAGAAAAAAATTGTGGGAAAATGTTAATATCCTTCAATCAGGATTAAAAGCTGCAGGTTTTAATTTAGGTAGTACCAACAGCTGTGTTACTCCTGTTTATTTAAATGGAGGAGCTATTGAAGGAACAATAATGGTACAAGATTTAAGAGAAAATTATAATATTTTTATCAGTATAGTTAGCTATCCTGTTATTCCAAAAGGAATGATTTTGCTCAGGTTAATTCCAACAGCAGAACACAGTTTACAAGACATTGAAGAGACACTTCTTGCATTTAAAGCGGTTAGATCAAAGCTTGAAAATGGAGAGTATAAAAAAATTGCAGATCAATTAAACTTAGGATTAAATTAACTGATAAATAAATATAAAAAAATTAATAATAAAAGTTTAAATTTACTACCTAATTAAAAATATAATAAAATATTAAATAAAAAAATTATGAATTTAGAAACAATTATTTCTGAAATTAAATCAAAAGCATTAACAGCAACTCCTTTAGGAACTACAATTAAATTTGATTTAGGAGAAGTTAAAGTTTTTGTTGATGGTACAGCTGGTAGTAATGAAGTATCTACAGAAGATAAAGAAGCGGCTTGTACAATTTCTCTTAGCGAGGCAGATTTTATATCTTTAGTTAAAAAAGAATTAAACCCAATGAATGCATTTATGGGTGGTAAATTAAAAATTAAAGGAGATATGGGAGTAGCTATGAAATTACAAAATTTATTTTAACAACCTAGTTAATAAAAAAAAGCCTCATTTTATGAGGCTTTTTTTTATTAACTAATTTACGTTTTATTTATAATTACATAATATTATATAAATTTACCACTTTAAACCCTCTATGTCAATGATAGATATTACTTTACCAGATGGTAGTATAAAAAATTTCAATAATAAAATTACTCCTTTAGAGATTGCAAATAGTATTAGCGAAGGTTTAGCTAGAAATGTTATTTCTGCATTAGTTAATAACCAACAAGTTGAAATTAACACAGAAATTAATACAAATGCAAAAGTACAATTACTTACCTGGAAAGATAAATTGGGAAAAACTTCATTTTGGCATTCATCAGCCCATTTAATGGCACAGGCTATACTATTTTACTACCCCGATGCAAAATTAACTATTGGTCCTGCTATAGAAAATGGATTTTATTACGATATAGATTTTGGTAATGAAAAAATAGTTGAAGCTGATTTTGAAAAAATTGAACTGAAAATGTTGGAAAATGCAAAGAAAAAATCTGCATTTAATCTATACTCAATTAATAAAAATGAAGCACTAACTTATTTTAAAAACAATCCTTTTAAAACAGAATTAATAGAAAATTTAGAAGATGGTACAATAACTTTCTGTAAACATGATGATTTTATTGATTTATGCAAAGGTGGTCATTTACCAAACACCTCATTAATTAAAGCAGTGAAAATAATGAGTGTTGCGGGAGCTTACTGGAGAGGGAATGAAAAAAACCCTCAATTAACCAGAGTTTATGGTGTCTCTTTCCCAAAACAAAAAGATTTAACAGAATATCTATTTAATTTAGAAGAGGCAAAAAAAAGAGATCATAGGAAGTTAGGAAAAGAAATGGGGATTTTTACTTTTTCTGAAAAAGTAGGACAAGGTTTACCTCTTTGGCTTCCAAATGGAACTGCTTTAAAAAGAAAATTAGAAAATTTTTTAATAAACATACAAGAAGAAGCTGGCTACCAAATGGTTTCAACCCCTCACATAGGTAACAAAGAACTATATGTTACTTCTGGTCATTATGAAAAATATGGCGAAGATAGCTTCCAACCCATACATACACCAAGCGAAGGAGAAGAGTTTTTGTTAAAACCTATGAATTGCCCACACCATTGCGAAATATACAACCATGCACCCGTATCTTACAAGGAACTACCTCTAAGGATAGCAGAATTTGGAACCGTTTATAGATATGAACAAAGTGGTGAATTAAGCGGATTAACTAGAGTAAGAGGCTTTACGCAAGACGATGCACATATTTTTTGTACTAACGATCAATTATTAGATGAATTTAAAAATGTAATAGATTTAGTACTTTATGTATTTAAAACCTTAGGTTTTAACGATTTTACCGCTCAAATTTCTCTTAGAGACAAAGAAAATAAAGAAAAATATATTGGAACTGATGAAAATTGGGGAAAAGCAGAAAATGCAATAATAAAAGCAAGCCAAGAAAAAAACCTAACAACAGTGGTAGAATATGGCGAAGCTGCATTTTATGGACCAAAATTAGACTTTATGGTAAAAGATGTTTTAGGTAGAAAATGGCAATTAGGAACCATACAAGTAGATTATAATTTACCAGAAAGATTTAACCTTTCTTACACTGGAGCTGATAACCAAAAACACAGACCATTAATGATTCATAGAGCTCCGTTTGGCTCTTTAGAAAGATTTATTGCCATTTTATTAGAACATACAGCTGGAAATCTTCCAATATGGCTCACCCCAAAACAAATTATTATACTACCAATTAGCGAAAATCATAAAAATTATGCAAAAGATGTATTGAAATTGCTAAAAAAATCAGATATTTGTGGTTTTGTAGATTCAAGGAATGAAAAAACAGGAAAAAAAATAAGGGATGCAGAAATAAGTAAAATTCCTTATATTTTGGTGGTTGGAGATGAAGAGTTAAAAAACAACACTATAAGTGTTAGAAAGCATGGAGGGGAAAGTTTAGGAACTATATCAGTAGATACTTTTGCTTCCATAATTAAAGAAGAGATAAATAATATTTTAAAAAATTAACTAGCTATCGCATTAAGAAGAATAATAAAGCCAACTGTTAAAAAAGAAGCGCTTCATAAAATAAATCAAAGAATTACTGTACCTCAGGTAAGAGTAGTTGTAGAGGGAAAAGAACCAGAAGTTTTTTCTACCTCTAAAGCAATGGAAATTGCAAGTCAAATGGGCTTGGATTTAATTATGATTTCTGAAAAAGCAGATCCACCTGTTTGTAAGATTTTAGATTATAAAAAGTTTTTGTACGAACAAAAGAAAAAACAAAAAGAACTAAAATCTAAACAAATAAAAGTTGTTGTTAAGGAAATTAGATTTGGTCCACAGACAGATGAGCATGATTATGAGTTTAAGAAAAAACATGCCATTACATTTTTAAAAGAAGGATCTAAGGTTAAAGCATTTGTGTTTTTTAAAGGTCGTTCAATTATATTTAAAGATCAAGGTGAGATTTTATTATTAAAACTAGCTCAAGAATTAGAGAATTTTGGAAAAATAGAACAATTACCAAAACTTGAAGGAAAAAGAATGATAATGATGGTTGCAGCAAAAGTAAAGAAATAATTTTAAAGTAATATATAAAGTAAATTTTATGCCAAAGTTAAAGACAAAATCGAGTGCTAAAAAAAGATTTAAAGTTACCGGAACGGGTAAAATAAAAAGAAAACACGCTTTTAAAAGTCATATCCTTACAAAAAAATCAACGAAGAGAAAGAGAAATTTAACTCAACCTGGTTTAGTAAGTGGTGGTGATACTTCAAATATTAAATTTCAATTAAGATTAAAATAAAATATTTTTATTTTAAATCGGTTAAAAAAATGTAAAACCCAATGTTTGTGTAATTTAAGAAATAAAGAAATTTATTCGCCAAACGTTAAAAATTAAAACAAAATGCCAAGATCAGTAAATTCAGTAGCCACAAAGGCAAGAAAGAAAAAATTATTAAAACAAGCCAAAGGTTACTTTGGTAAAAGAAAAAACGTTTGGACTGTAGCAAAAAATGCTGTAGAAAAAGGTTTAACCTATGCTTATAGAGATAGAAAAAGTAACAAAAGAAATTTTAGAGCTTTATGGATTCAGCGTATAAATGCTGGTGCAAGAGAATATGGTCTGTCTTACTCTAGATTTATGGATGCTTTAACAAAAAACAATATAGATATTAATAGAAAAGTTTTAGCAGATTTAGCAATGAATAATCCTGAAGCTTTTAAAGCAATTATAGAAAAAGTAAAATAAATAAGTACTACTTCAAAATTATTAGTAAAGAAGCTATTCATAACTAAATGGCTTCTTTACTTGTTTTTAGACCTATTTTATATAAAATTTATTACTAACTGGTTAACTAGAAAAAGTAATGAACTAAAAGTAAAAATATTTTAGCTTAATTTTTTAAAGTTATTACTCTGTTTAAAAATCTTCGTTAATTGTTTTTTGCTATTAACTAAAGCTTAATGAAGATTTTAATTTTCATAAAAATTGGGTCTTAATCTAAAATCATATAAAAAATTAATACAATTTAAATAAAATTGTATTTATCTTTACTTTATGAATGAATCTAACTTTATTTACGGCGTTCACCCAATTTTAGAAGCAATTAATGCCAATAAAACAATTGAAAAGATTTTTGTTTTAAAAGAATCTCAAAATGAACAGGTCTCAAAAATAATTAAACTTTGCAGAGCAAAAGATATTACCGTTAAGTTTGTGCCTAACGAAAAACTTAATAGACTAACCAATAAAAACCACCAGGGAATTTGTGCATTTCTTTCCCCTGTTGTCTTCCACTCTATTGAAGAGTTGGTTCCAAAAATTTTAGAAAATAAAAAAAATCCAATATTTTTAATTCTTTCCAACATTACAGATGTTAGAAATTTTGGTGCAATAACCAGAAGTGCAGAATGCAATAATGTAGATGCAATTATTATTCCTAACGAAAGATCGGCCGCTTTAAACGAAGATGCTATTAAAACATCTGCTGGTGCAATTTTTAATATCCCTATTTGTAAAGAAAAAAATTTAATAGATGTAGTTGATATTCTTAAACAATATAATATTAAGATATATTCCGCATCAGAAAAAGCAAATAAATTTGTCTACGAGGCGGATTTTAGTACACCAATTGCCTTAATTTTTGGTAGCGAAGAATATGGAATTGACAAAAAATTATTAGAAAGATCTGATGAAATCTTAAAACTTCCTATTCTAGGGAAAATACAATCTTTAAATGTTTCTGTAGCCTGTGGTGTTTTTTTATATGAAGTAATTAGACAAAGAAATTGAATTAATTTATTTTTTGTTCTAAATAATAAAAAGAAGGAATTAGTAATATTAAAAGTATGGGTTGTATTAAGATTCTTCTTACATAGAAGCCAATTAAGCTATATTCTCTAAAATCTATTTCTACAAAAAAATAGTAGATTGGAAAAATAATTACAAATAGCATTAACATAATAAATAACGACTGGTAAACGAGTTTTATGTTATTAAACACAAAATAAATTATTACTAAGGTTAAGACTGAATTTAATAAATATCTATAACCTACACCAACCATTATTTCGAAACCAAATTCGTTTAAACCACCCTTTTCTTTAAATAATTCTTTGTCTTCAAAAAACTTTAAGTAAGGATCAAAAAATAAATCTTCTTGGTAGTTTCTAATACAAATTAGCAGAAAAATAGAAATTAATACGCCTAAAATTCTAGTTATTTTATCCACCTATTTCCTTTTTATTTATTTGTATACTATAAATCCAATAAACCCATAATAACATAATAGTTCCATAAATAATTATAGGGAAAATAATATCGTGAGAGAATTTAGCGTAATCATTGTATTTAAAATAGATAATATTTAATAAAACAATTCTAAAAATATTAGAAAAATAAATGATAACTAATCCAAATACCAAATAACCAATGGTTTTAAAAAAATCTGAATAAAAAGCAAAGCAAAATGCAATAAAAATAATCATTATAGAAATTGCATTACAACCTTCGTTTATATAAGAAACAATTCTACCCGGTTGATCAAAATAAATTGCCATCGCATTTTTACTAGCCATGTCTTTTAATTGATTTAAATATCCAATTTTATTTAATAAAATAGAAACTTGGCTGGCTATTTCTTTGGTTATGGGATCAACAAAATCTATTTTAGATTGATTTTCTAAATACTTATTATAAAAATAAAGCATCAATCCATAGGCTCCAAAAAATCTTAAAAAAACAAAAATTAAATCTTTTAAACTATGCATACTACAAATTTATGAAAACGATTTTTTAAATACTAAATTTGCAATAAAATTAATGATGATTTCGGAAAACGATAAAAAAATTGTATTAATTATATTAGATGGCTGGGGAATTGCATCAAATAAGAGTGTTTCTGCAATAGATTTAGCAAATACTCCTTTTATTGATAGTTGCTATAAAAAGTACCCAAATGCAAAGTTAAGCACCTCTGGTTTAGACGTTGGTTTACCTGTGGGGCAAATGGGTAACTCTGAGGTGGGGCACTTAAATATTGGTGCAGGAAGAGTAGTTTACCAAAATTTAGCCAAAATAAATGTTGCGGTAGAAAATGGTTCTTTAGAAGACAACCCAACTTTAGTTAAAACATTTAAAAATGCCAAAGATTTAAATAAAAATATTCACTTTATTGGCTTGGTTTCAGATGGTGGAGTTCATTCTCATATAAACCATTTAAAAAGCTTACTTACAATTGCTAAAAAGCACGAACTTAATAACGTTTTTGTACATGCTTTTACAGATGGTAGAGATTGTTCGCCAACTAGTGGATTAAATTTTATAAAAACGCTTAATAATCATTTAAAAGAAACCACAGGTAAGCTTGCATCGATTACCGGAAGATTCTGGGCAATGGATAGAGATAATAGATGGGAGAGAATTAAAATTTGTTATGATGCCTTGGTAAATGGTATTGGCAATAAAACCCAGAATCCTTTAGAGGCTATTACAGATTCTTATAAAAATGGAATTAGCGACGAGTTTTTAGAACCTATTATTATAACTAATGAATTAAACGAACCCATTAAAAAAATTGAAGAAGGCGATATTGTTATCAATTTTAATTTTAGAAATGATAGGCCTAGAGAGATTACCCAGGCGCTTACTCAAAATAATTTCCCAAAACTAAACATGCATAAGCTTTCACTTAACTATGTTAGTATGACTGTTTATGACGAAACCTATGAAAATATAGAGGTTCTTTTTCGTGAAGATAAACTAACAAATACACTTGGCGAAGTACTTGCCCTTAATGGTAAAAAACAAATTAGAATTGCAGAAACCGAAAAATACCCTCATGTTACTTTTTTCTTTTCTGGTGGTAAAGAAAAACCTTTTGAAGGGGAAACTAGAATTCTTTGTCCATCGCCAAGAGAAGTTAACACCTATGATTTGAAACCAGAAATGGCTGCCTACGATATTAAAGAGGCTATTATTAAAGAATTAATTAAAAAAGAAGCAGATTTTATTTGTTTAAATTTTGCCAATCCCGATATGGTAGGGCATACCGGAAACCTAGAAGCCTGCATTAAAGCTTGCGAAGTAGTAGATAAATGCACAAAAGCAGTAATAGAAAACGCGCTAGAAAATGGTTATGAAGCAAT
>JBGSBU010000001.1:0-30010 GCA_041730375.1 Solirubrobacteraceae bacterium | reverse complement strand
GATGTTAGTTATAATGAACACAATTTTAGAATTAAAAACCCGATTGATAAATTAATTCATGCATTTAGAAAGTTGTTTTTTAATGATTATGAATATAAAACTCAACTAAAAATAAAAAATGCAAAGACTGAAATCTTAAATAAGATTGAATCTATAGAAACTAAAGTAGATTATGCATTAATTGTTCGTTCAGATATATACCCAATTGATATTATTAAAAAAATTAAGGATAAATCTAAAAAAACAATTGGTTATCAATGGGATGGATTACATAGATTTCCTGTAATTTATAAACATATTGCTTATTATGATAAGTTTTATGTCTTTGATGAAAAAGATAAAAATACTCAGAATGTATCTTTGTTAAACAATTTTTATTTTGATTATGATGCAAAACAAGATGACGCTATTTATCAAGACTTTTTTTTTGTAGGAACCTATATAAAGGAAAGAATGTCTAAAATAGAATCTTTACTAACAGTTTTAGATGACTTACAAATGACATATAAAGTTATTTTACTTTCAAATCAATCAATTAAATGTAATAATTCTAAAATAGAAATCACAAATAAACCATTAGCTTATGATGATTATTTAGCCTATTTAAAATCCTCAACAATTTGCCTGGATTTTTTAAATAATACACATAATGGCCTATCTTTTAGAACATTTGAGGCGTTATGTTTCGATAAAAAATTAGTTACCAATAATAAAAATGTAAAAAAATATGATTTTTACCACCCAAATAACATATTTATTTTAGAAAAAGATAATTATAACAAATTAAAAGATTTTTTACAAAAACCCTATGTAAAGATTGAAGAAAAAATTAAATTAAAATATGGTTTTAAAAATTGGATTGAAATAGTTCTTAATTCTTAAAAATTAACTTGTTTTATGGGGTTGATTTTAAATAAGCTTCTATTTCAAGAATTCTATCTTTTAAAACAAATTTTTTCATCACACTTTTTAATCCCTCATTTCCCATATTTTCGCGTAATGCTTTATCTTTTGTTAAGCGTATTATTTTATTTGTGAAATCATCTAAATTGGAATATTTCACAAGAAATCCAGATTTTCCATTTTCAACAAGTTCAGGATTACTAGATATATCAAAGGCTACAATAGGTTTTGATTTTAACATTGCCTCTGCCAAAACAAATCCAAATCCTTCCCAAATCGAGGATAAAAGAAAAATATCAATAGAGTTCATAAACCCTTCCATATCTTCAACATGACCTAGTAATACAACATGATTCTTAAGTTCATGTTTTTCTATTAAATGTTCTAATTGTGACTTCAAATTACCTTCTCCAGCAATGAAAAGTGTGAAGTCAATATTTTGTTCATAAAGTTTTTTGGCTATTTCTATCAATTTGTCTTGCCCTTTCTGCTCGGTTAATCTACCTGCATTTCCTAAAACAATACCATGTTTGTTTTTCTCAATTTCTTCTAATGTATTCGTTTTTTGATTTTCAATAGAAATTCCATGATAAATGATATTAATTTTTTCTTCTCTAACATGCCTCTCTAAATGTTTTAGCATATTTTTTTTTGTTTCATTAGAATTTGCAATAATATGTGTAAGAATATGATTAAATATAAATCTATTTATAAAATTATTTTTAATAGGTACAGCCAAGCCTCTTAGATATACTATTCTTTTTATTCCGGCTAAATATGCGGCAATAGAACCAAATTTTAAATCCTCTGAAGTAGAAAAAACAACAGTATCAATAGATTTAATTTTATAGAAAAAAACTAGTTTTACTATTTTTATTGGGTTTAAAAAAGAAAGATTTTTAACTTTTATTGGATGTGTTTTAAGGTTTTTTTCATTTGCCTTTTTCCATAATGGCGAGTTGAATTTTGATAATAAAATTACATTATAATTTATTTCTTTAAACTCGATTGCATTTTCAAGATGAAGCTTTTCTCCTCCGCCCCAAAAATTTGTGCTATTAAAAAAACAAATATTTTTCATAGTTTTACAGTTAAATTTAAATAAATCATCCCGAAATTAAGCTTTTGTACTAGAATAACAAAGTAACATGGAATGGTTTAGTATTAATTTTTTAGTGCGGTAATTTATTTTGAAAATAACCATATACCCAAGTACTGGCCAAAGCACTTATAAATGTAATAAGTATGGCTAAAAAGCCGCTTCCAATTTGTGCAAATAACGGACCAGGACAAGCGCCAGTAATTGCCCAACCCATGCCAAAGATAAGTCCGCCAATGATGTTTCCTTTGGTAAATTTTTTCTCTTCAAACGTTATATGCTCACCACCAATTGTTTTAATATTAATTTTTTTAATAAGAAATATAGAGAACATACCAACTATTATGGCTATTCTAATAACGCCAAACATAAAAAACGAATGCAAATGAAACATTTCTTGTATGCGAAACCAGCTTATGATTTGGGCTTTTACTAATATAATTCCAAAAAGAATTCCTAAAACTAGGTAGTTAAAATTTTTCATGTTAAAAATATTTAAAGAATAACGGCAATATTATATTGGCAGAGAAAAAACCACCAATCATAAAGCAACAAGTGGCAATTAAAGAAGGCAATTGCAGATTAGATAAACCCATAATGGAATGTCCGCTGGTACATCCGCCAGCATACCTTGTTCCAAAACCCACTAAAAATCCCCCAAAGAAGAAAAAGAAAACACCTTTAATGGTTGCAATGTTTTTAATTGAAAATATTTCAATTGGAAGTTGATTGCTGTAATTAGTTATGCCCCATTGAGAAAGAAGTGTTTTTGTTTTTTTTGCTATAACCATATCATTTGAATTGGTTAAGAATTGCGAAGCAATAAAGCTACCAATTAGTATTCCAAAAATAAATTCCATAGTTCTTTTCGCCAATCATAATCAAAAAATGGAAATTTTTATTGGTATGCACATGGCGCAAAAGTGCTGCAAGGAAGAAGAAACCCCAAATTTTTTATTTCCAATAAGTAGTAATAAAGGAACAAATAAGCCAATCAAAGTACCTGCTAACGCCCAATGCCAAGGTTGTTTAATGATTTCTAACATAAAAGTTATTTAATACTTAATTTACAAATTAATTTTTACAAAAAAAAAGAGGCTTTCTACTTAGAAAGCCTCTTTTTTAAAATATTATGAATTACATCATTCCTGGCATTCCTCCGCCCATTCCGCCCATTGGCATGGATGGTTCGCTTTTCTTAATTTCTGTCATAACACACTCTGTGGTTAAAATCATCCCCCCAACAGATGCTGCGTTTTGCAATGCAACTCTGGTAACTTTTGTTGGGTCTATGATACCTGCCTTTAGCATGTTTTCATATTTTTCTGTTTTTGCATTGTACCCAAAATCATCTTTTCCTTCTTTTACTTTTGCTATAACAACAGCGCCTTCGCCACCTGCATTTAAAACAATTTGTCTTAAGGGTTCTTCAATAGCTCTTCTTATAATATCTATGCCTGTTTTTTCATCGGCATTTTCTGCTTTAATTTTATCCAAAGAAGAAATAGATCTTACCAAAGCCACTCCACCTCCTGCAACAATTCCTTCTTCAACCGCCGCTCTAGTAGCGTGTAAAGCATCGTCTACTCTGTCTTTTTTCTCTTTCATTTCCACCTCAGATGCTGCACCCACATAAAGTACTGCTACACCACCAGCTAATTTAGCTAACCTTTCTTGTAGTTTTTCTTTATCATAATCAGAAGTAGTACTTTCTATTTGAGCTTTAATTTGCCCTACTCTTGCTTTAATGTCTTCAGATTTTCCTGCTCCATTAACTATTGTTGTGTTGTCTTTGTCTATAACTACTCTTTCTGCTCTACCCAACATATCAATAGTAACGGTTTCTAAGGTAAATCCTTGCTCTTCTGATATTACAGTACCACTTGTTAAAATAGCAATGTCTTCTAACATAGCTTTTCTTCTATCGCCAAAACCAGGAGATTTAACAGCGGCAATTTTTAAAGAACCTCTTAATTTGTTTACTACTAGTGTTGCTAAGGCTTCGCCTTCTACTTCTTCTGAAATAATTAATAAGGGTTTACCTGATTGGGCAACTGGTTCTAAAACTGGTAATAAATCTTTCATTGATGATATTTTTTTATCAACAAATAAAATATAAGGGTTTTCTAATTCAGTTGTCATTTTTTCTGAATTAGTAACAAAATAAGGAGATTGATAACCTCTATCAAACTGCATTCCTTCTACTACCTCTACATAAGTGTCTGTTCCTTTTGCTTCTTCAACGGTAATAACGCCTTCTTTTCCTACTTTTTCAAAAGCATGAGCAATTAATCCGCCAATATTATTATCGTTATTTGCAGATATAGAAGCTACTTGTTTTATTTTTTCTAAATCGTCGCCAACTGCAATTGATTGTTTTTTTAATTCTTTTACTACTTCTTCTACTGCTTTGTCTATTCCTCTTTTTAAATCTATTGGATTAGCACCCGAAGAAACATTTTTTAATCCTTCCGAAACTATTTTTTGAGCCAATACAGTTGCTGTTGTAGTTCCGTCGCCAGCCACATCATTGGTTTTAGAAGCAACTTCTTTTAACATCTGAGCACCCATATTTTCTATTGGGTTTTCTAATTCTACTTCTTTTGCAACGGTAACGCCATCTTTGGTTATGTGGGGCGAACCATACGATTTTTCTAATACCACATTTCTACCCTTTGGCCCTAGCGTTACTTTTACTGCATTTGCCAATGCATCTACTCCTCTTTTTAGGGCGTCTCTTGCCTCTAAATCAAATTTTATTTCTTTTGCCATAACAGTAATTTTATATTTTTTTTATTTTTAAATAATTGCTAAAATGTCAGACTCTCTCATCATTAAATAGTCTACCCCATCTAATTGAATTTCCGATCCAGAATATTTACCATACATAACTTTGTCTCCAACTTTAACGGTTAAAGGCTCATCTGGTTTTCCTGTACCAATAGCAACTACAATTCCTTGTTGAGGCTTTTCTTTTGCAGAATCTGGAATAATAATGCCTGAAGCTGTTTTGGTTTCTGCAACAGCAGGCTCTACAAGAACTCTGTCTGCAAGTGGTTTGATATTAATTTTACTCATTTTTAAATAAATTTTTTAAGTTTTTTAATGTACACTCAATATTATTAGCTAAAAATATGCCAAGCCATTTTTTTTTTTTAAAATAGAATAAATGACGTGTATAAAAGATCAATAGCAGTCAGTTTGTCACAACAAAAACAAAGTTTAAGTTTAACAAGCAAAAAAGCACTATACCTAATAAAGATTTAGGATAATTATTTTTTCTTCGATTGGGTATTTTCTGCAGGTACTTCTTTTTGTATGGAACTGGGCGCTATGTCTTTTTTAGCGTTTACAGACCTACTCATTAAAATACTTGAAACAAATATTAAAACCACTATGCTTGAAGATAAAACCCAGGTGGCTCTATTTAAAAAATCGTTGGTTTCTTGTACGCCAAATGTTTGTGAACTGGTAGCACCAAAAGTAGATGACAATCCACCTCCTTTGGGGTTTTGAACAAGAATTACTAAGACTAAACAAATGCACAAAAGAACTATTAAAACCATTAAAACTGTAAAAATTGATTCCATTTAATTGTGTATACTTTTTAAATTAATTTGATTTATTTTATCTGCAAAGTAAAGGTTTTTTTCAGGAAGTTTCAAACTTAATATAGTATATCCTTCAATTGCTTTTTCGTATTTCTTTTGGTCAACGTATATTTCTGCTAAAGTTTCTGTCATTATAGAGTAAATTTCAGGAGAATCATAATTTATTTCCTTACTCTCAAAATCATCATTAGGTTTACTTATTTTAGGATTTTCTCTTAAAAATTTTTCAATAATAAAATTTTGATTGGGTTTTTTAATTTCTTTTAATGCATTTTTTTGAATTTTATTAGACAAGTTTGCCCATTCTTTAAAAGACATTTTTTTGTTTAAATCTATGGTTTGAAATAAATTTTCCTCTGGCTCTTCTTGGTTTTTTAAGCGGTTTAATTGACCACTTGTGTTTTCTTTGTAGTATTTATTTATTAAAGCCTCTAAAACAACCGGAATTTCTGTTGTTCCAATTTCATTTATAAATTCATTTATAGTGGTTTTTGGTTCTACTGATTTTGCAGTTAAATTATTTTTATTGCTTATAAAATCTAGGTTAGTTATTTCATTCTTAACAATAATTTCATTGGTGTTTAATGAATTGGTTAGCGTTTCTGCTATAATTTGTTCATTTAACGGCTTTGTTTCTTTTTCAATTATATTTTCCTCATTATTTTCTACACAATTTAATAGATGTAAAAAATTTCTTTGTGGAAATAAACCATAAACCTTACTTATTTCTTTTTGATTTAAACTTACATCTAATTTTTTTAAAGCATTAATGCGTATTAATTGCAAAAAAGTAGCATACGGATATTTTAAAATTAACTCATCAACAAAATGTAGTTGCTCTTTATTTTCAGTGTTTAAACCCGCTAATTTATTTTCAATGCTTAAAAAGATATTCATTTACCAATCTGTTATTATGTCGTTAAAAATTTTATCTATAAGTTTTTCTGTAATTACTTGCACCAAAGAACTCTCTACATTTGATAATGATAAATTGGCATTAAAGTTCTCGTAATCTTCGTATAATTTAGTAAAATTCTTTAAAGGCTCTATTTTATTTTCGTAGATAATATTTATACCAATACTTAATCTATTTTGACTTGCTCCCCCCTCAGACGAGATGTTGGCAAAACTTAATTCATACTTTGTTATTTCTCCTTTTATACTAATATCGCCTTGCTCGTTTGTTAAAGTTAGGTTAGTTCTTTCGTCTATTCTATTGGTTAAAGAATTAGTGAAATTATTTGCTAATCCAAGGTTTTTTAACGGCGCATTATTTACAATAGTAAAAACCTTTGCTGTTTTAATGTTTTTATTTAAAGAAGAACCAACCAAAGAATAACACCCAAAAAATAAATGAAGGGTTATGAAGAGTAACCCAATTTTAAAAATAAATTTCATAATAGTTTAGTTTTTTATAAATCAAATTGTTTTATTTTTCTGTAAAGCGTTCTTTCTGAAATGCCTAACTCTTGAGCGGCTTTATTTCTTTTCCCTTTATTTTTATCTAAGGCTAATTTAATCATTTCTATTTCTTTTTCCTGAAGCGATAAAGATTCTAGCTCAATTGAATTTAATGGCAAAAAATCTTTATTACGGTTTGTATCGGTTGGGTAATTAGCTATTTGATTGTAGGTTGAATTTAAAATTGGACTAAAATCATTGTTAGTGTTTTCAATAACTTCTATTTGGTTTTTTTCGTTAAATAATCTTTGAATGGCTTCAACATCTTCAATTCTGTCTAGTTTTTCTCCTGGTCTTTTTATCAATTCTAGTGTTATTTTCTTTAAATCGTTTAGGTCTTTTTTTAAATCAAATAAAACTCGGTATAAAATATCTCTTTCGTTGGCAAAGTTATTTTCATCTGTTTTTTTATTTATTAAAAGCAATACTCTATTTGATTTTTCAGAAAAATATGTTTTTATTTTTTCTAAATCAACCTCCTTGTTTAATTCTTCAACAGAAAGTTGCTCGGAAAAATTCTTTAATTCTCTAATATTTCCTGGCCAGGAATAATTTTTAATAAAATCCATGGCTTCTTCGCTTAGCTTTATGGAGGGTCGTCTATATTTTTCAGCAAAATCATTAGAAAATTTAGTAAAAATAAAAGGAATATCTACTTTTCTTTCTCTTAAAGTAGGTAGTTTAATTTCAACCGTATTTAATCTATAATATAAATCTTCTCTAAACTTTCCTTTCTGGATTGCTTCTACCAAATTAATATTAGTGGCTGCTACAATTCTAACATTGGTTTTTTGTAGGGCAGAAGAGCCAACCTTTAAAAATTCGCCACTTTCTAAAATCCTTAATAATCTAATTTGGGTAGACAAGGGAAGGTCCCCCACTTCATCTAAAAAAATGGTTCCGCCATCTGCCACTTCAAAATAGCCTTTTCTTGTGGTTAAGGCTCCGGTAAATGCTCCTTTTTCGTGTCCAAATAATTCGCTATCAATTGTTCCTTCTGGTATTGCTCCACAGTTTATTGCAATATATTGGTTGTGTTTTCTGGCAGAAAAAGCATGAATAATTTTTGGTATAAATTCTTTTCCAACGCCACTTTCGCCACTTACTAAAACAGATATGTCTGTTGGCGAAATTCTTAAAGTTCTTTCTATTGCATGGTTTAGTTTTGGGTCGTTCCCTATAATTCCGAATCTTTGTTTTACTGTATTTAAATTATCCATGCTTTATTAATTAAATAGAAACACCCAACAATGTACCCGTGGTACAGTCTATGATTTTTACTTTAACAAAATCGCCCGGTTTATTACTTCCATTTTTATTAAATACTACGGTTACGTTTTGTGTATTTTTTCCAGACCAATTGTCTTTATTTTTTTTTGATTCTTTTTCAATCAATACTTCTACTTCTTTGCCAAGAAATTCTTTCATTCTAAATAAAGCGTTTTCTTGTTGTTTATCTATTATTTCTTGTAGTCTTCTTTTTTTAACGGCTAAAGGCACATCGTCTTTCATTTTTTTATAAGCCAACGTACCTGGTCTTTCAGAATAGGCATACATATAGCCAAAATTATATTTCACATAATCCATTAACGATAAGGTTTCTTGGTGCTCTTCTTCTGTTTCACCACAAAAGCCAGCAATCATATCTTGTGATATGCCGCAATTTGGTACAATTTTTCTTATTCTGTCTATTAACGCCATGTATTCTTCTCTTGTATGTAGCCTATTCATTCTTTTAAGCACCGTGTTGCTACCAGACTGAACTGGTAAATGTATAGCTTTGCAAATATTTGGGTATTTTGCCATGGTGTGCAATACATTGTCTTTTATATCTTGTGGATTTGAGGTAGAAAATCTAATTCTAATAGCGGGTATTTTTTTTGCAATCATCTCCATTAATAGGGCAAAATCTGTGGTTGTTGCTTTTTGAATGTCTGATGCTTTGTTGAAATCTTTTTTGAGTCCGCCACCATACCATATATAAGAATCTACATTTTGCCCGAGTAAAATTATTTCTTTGTATCCCTTTGCCTGTAAATCTAAACACTCGTTTAAAATAGAGTAAGGATCTCTGCTCCGCTCTCTTCCTCTTGTAAATGGTACAACGCAGAAAGTACACATATTATCGCATCCTCTGGTTATAGTAACAAAAGCACTAATTTTATTGTTATTTAATCTAACTGGCAATAATTCTCCGTAGGTTTCGTCTCTAGAAAGCAAAACATTAACGCCTTTTTCTCCGGTATTTTCTAAGTTTTCTATTAAATTAGGTAGGTCTCTGTAAGCATCTGGACCAACTACCAAATTAACAATTTTTTCTTCTACAAGTAATTTTTCTTTAATCCTTTCTGCCATACAACCAAGTATGCCAATTATTAACTTAGGATTTTGTCTTTTTTGGTTATTAAAATTCCCAAGCCTATTTCTAACCGTTTGTTCGGCTTTTTCTCTAATAGAACAAGTGTTAAGCAAAATTAAATCTGCTTGGTCTGAGTTTATAGTTATTTCGTAATTTTTTTCTTTTAATATAGATGCCACCACCTCGCTATCAGAAAAATTCATTGCACAACCAAAACTTTCAATAAAAAGATTTTTAGTTTTTTTATTGAAAGTTTTGGTTGTGTATTTTTGTTCAATAATTGGGGTTAATTTAACTTGTTCCATTTGTAATTAAAGCACATTTTATTTTTAACAAATATAAATAACTTATGACAATTTGACGCATTTCTAGTATTTTTTTATCATCATTTTCAACTTATATTAATGCAATTAAACAATTTATTTAAGTGTATAAAACTTGTTATAAATAAATTGTTTTTTTTACTTTTAGAAAAACATACCAGACTCTTTTATCAAGTGAATATAAAAATCTTAACCTTTACCAGGTTTGTAACTGCAATTTTAATAGTAGCATTCCATTATGGAAGATTAAGTTTCCCTTTTAATCTAAAGGAAATTTTTCCTATTCTTATGCAAATGAATATTACAATGAGTTATTTCTTTGTTCTTTCTGGTTTTGTTTTAATTATAGCTTATTACAATAAAGAAATTACACTTTTTCAGTTTTTTAAAAATAGATTTGCAAGAATCTATCCCACCTTTATTTTTATTGCCTTGTTGGTTTTAATTGCTTCGTGGTTCAAAAAGCTAACTGTAGATTTTTTTCTAGTAATTTCGCTTATTCATGCATGGATTCCAGGAAAAGGAACGGCTTTTAATGTACACAGCTGGACGGTTTCTGTAGAGGTTTTTTTCTATTTACTTTTTCCTTTTTTAATTTATGTTTATAAAAAATATAAATTAAATTCTGTAGCCTTTTCTATATTAACTTTTTGGCTAATCAGTCAAATTATTTTTTACCTAGTTATTACAAGAAAAATAAATTTACCTTACTATAATTCTAGCGATATTTTTTATTTACCCATTTTTCATTTAAACGAATTTTTAATAGGAAACTTAACTGGCTTAGTGTTTTTAAATAAGTTTAGTTATTATAAAAATAATAATGGCTTAAAAATATTTTCTTTATTGCTACTACTGCTTATTTTATTGTATTTTGATTTTGGAAGGTATTCTAATAACGGACTTTTTGCCATTATTTTTGCGGTTCTAATTATTTTATTATCTACTAGCACAGATAAAATAACAGAATTTTTTTCGAAAAAATTATTTGTTGTTTTAGGTCATTTAACTTATGGATTATACTTGTATCAGTATCCTATTGGGGTATTTTTAAACAACGAAAGATTAAATGTTTTATTTAAACAAGATTTGGGTTTAACCATTCCTTTTTACATTAAACTAACTACCTTAATAATTGTTTCTTTTTTTAGTTATTTTTTAATTGAAAAACCTGCTAGAAATTATATTTTAAAAAAATAAATCATCTTAAAACAATTCTTTTCTAATTATATTTTGGTTTCTTTCTGGACCCACGCTCACTAAATAAATATCTAGTTTTAGATAGTTTTCAATAAATTTTAAATAGTTCTTGGCTGTTTCTGGTAACTCGTCGAAACTTTTGGCGCCAGAAATATCTTCATCCCATCCTGGCAACTCTTCATAAACAGGAGTGTAAGTATTTAGTTTTTCTGTTGATGCGCTAAAATAAGTAATAATTTCTCCGTCTTCTTTTTTATAACCAGTACAAATTTGTATGGTTTTAAAGCCGCTTAACACATCTAGTTTTGTGATTACCAAATTATTAATTCCGTTTATTAAACAGGCGTGTTTAAGTGCAACTAAATCTAACCAACCACATCTTCTTGGTCTGCCGGTAGTGGCTCCAAATTCAAATCCAATTTTTCTAATTCTTTCTCCTGCTTCGTTTTCCTGTTCAGTTAAAAAAGGTCCGTTTCCTACTCTTGTGCAGTAGGCTTTTGCAACCCCAATTAGGTTTTTAAGCTTAGTAGGTGGTATTCCTGCTCCAATACAAACCCCACCTGTTGAGGGAGAGGAAGAGGTTACATAAGGGTAGGTTCCGAAATCTACATCGAGCATTAGTGCTTGTGCTCCTTCAAATAAAACAGTTTTACCGTTGTCTATTGCTTCGTTTAGTTCTATTTCTGTATCAACAATTCTATTTTTTAGTTTTTCGCCATATGCTAAATATTGAGCTAAAATTTCTTTGTGGTCTAATGGTGGCTTATTATAAAGCTTTTCGAAGATGGCATTTTTTATTTCTAGATTTTTTCTAATCTTGTCGCTTAAAATATCAGGATTTAATAAATCTACTGCCCTTATACCCATTCTAGCTACTTTATCTTCGTAGCAAGGGCCAATTCCTCTTTTGGTAGTACCAATTTTGTCATCTCCTGCTGATTCCTCTCTATAAGCATCATACAAAATATGATAAGGCATAATAATATGTGCTCTTCTACTTATAAAAACGTGATTGGTTCGTTGGTTTTTATTTTCTAATTCTTTTATTTCCTCGAAAAAAGCTTGCGGATCTACTACTACTCCGTTTGCAATAAAACATTTACCTTTAGATTGTAAAACGCCAGAAGGTAAAAGGTGTAGTACAAATTTATCTTTTCCAGCATAAACTGTATGCCCCGCGTTATTCCCTCCTTGATAACGAACTACATAATCTGACTTAGATGATAATACATCTGTAATTTTTCCTTTCCCTTCATCTCCCCACTGCAAACCAACCACAACATATGTTGACATATTTTCTACGCGTTTTTAAAATTAAAGATTTAAGTTAAACATCTATTTTAGCATAGATGGCATTTTTTTCAATGAACTCTCTTCTAGGAGGTACCTCATCGCCCATAAGCATAGAGAAGATTCTATCTGCTTCGGTTGCGTTATCTATGGTTACTCTTCTTAATGTTCTGTGTTCTGGGTTCATGGTGGTTTCCCATAATTGTATTGCATTCATTTCACCAAGACCCTTGTATCTTTGCACACCCACTCCTTTGCCTGTACCCTCTGTTAATTCGTTTGTTATTCTTTCTCTTTCTTTTTCGTTCCAAGCATACACTTCTTTGCTTCCTTTTTTCAACAAATAAAGAGGTGGATTGGCAATATAAACATATCCGTTTTCTACTAATTCCTTCATGTATCTAAAGAAGAAAGTTAGAATTAGTGTGGAAATATGACTTCCATCGATATCGGCATCCGTCATGATGACTACTTTGTGGTATCTTAGTTTTTCTATATTTAATGCTTTGCTATCATCAACCGTTCCTACAGAAACCCCAAGTGCTGTGTATATATTTTTTATTTCTTCGTTGGCAAAAACCTTGTGTTGCATAGATTTTTCCACATTTAAAATTTTACCTCTTAAAGGTAGAATTGCCTGAAAAAACCTGTCTCTTCCCTGTTTTGCTGTTCCACCAGCCGAATCTCCCTCTACTAAGAAAATTTCGCTTTCTTTTGGGTCTTTTGAGGTGCAGTCTGAAAGTTTTCCTGGTAAACCACTCCCGCCAAGAGGTGATTTTCTTTGCACCATTTCTCTGGCTTTTTTAGCCGCTTGTCTAGCTTTAGCTGCTAGTATTACTTTTTGAACGATTATTTTTGCTTCGTTCGGGTTTTCTTCTAAAAAGTGAGTAAGCATTTCGCCAACAATTTTATCTACTGCTCCGCTTACTTCAGAGTTGCCCAGTTTGGTTTTTGTCTGACCCTCAAACTGAGGCTCCATTACCTTTACAGATATAATTGCGGTTAAGCCTTCTCTAAAATCATCGCCTGTTATTTCTACTTTTTCTCTGGTAGTTAACCCAGACTCGTCAGCATATTTCTTTAACGTTCTGGTTAATGCTCTTCTAAAACCCGCTAAATGTGTTCCTCCTTCGTGTGTGTTGATATTGTTTACATAGGAATGTAAATTTTCTGTATAAGACGTATTGTAACGCATAGCAATTTCTACCGGAATGCCGTCTTTTTCGCTTTCCATATAAATTACTGCATCCATTAATGGTTCTCTATTGCCATCAACAAATAGGATAAATTCTTTTAGTCCTCCTTCAGAATGGAATGTTTCTGTTAAAAAACCCCCTTCTACTTCCTCTCTTTCGTCTGTAATGGTTATAGTAATTGCTCTGTTTAGATAAGAAAGTTCTCTTAACCTTGCGGCTAAGGTGCCATAATTAAAAACAGTTTCAGTAAAAATGGTATCATCTGGTTGAAAAAAAATGGTTGTTCCTCTTTTATCTGTTGTGCCAATTTCTTTTACGTCTTCTAGTGCTTTTCCTTTAGAGTAGTTTTGTTCGTATACTTTACCATCTCTATAAACATTGGCTTTTAGTGCAATAGAAAGTGCATTTACGCAAGAGACACCCACACCGTGTAAACCACCCGATACTTTATAAGAATCTTTATCGAATTTACCACCTGCACCAATTTTGGTCATAACCACTTCTAGTGCAGATTTACCTTCTTTTTTGTGTAAATCTACCGGAATTCCCCTTCCGTTGTCTTTAACTGTAATGCTGTTGTTTTTATGTATAAATACGTCTACAGTGGTGCAATGTCCAGCCAAGGCTTCATCTATGGAGTTATCCACTACCTCGTACACTAAGTGGTGTAATCCCCTAGATCCTATATCGCCAATATACATGGATGGCCTTAACCTAACGTGTTCTATTCCTTCTAACGATTGTATATTATCTGCGGTATATTGTGTATTCATTTTATCATTTAAATTGGCTGTTTACAAAAAGCAAGTAACAAATATAAGACTTAATTTTCCTATTAAAAATTTATGATTGGCTATATTATTAATAATGCTGGTTGCGTCTATAGCAAACAACTTATTCCATTACACTTCTTTATTAAGTTGTTTTTCTAACCCTTTCATTAAAGTGTTTAACCTAATAATTTTTTTTAATATACTGTTTCTTTCTTCATCAGCAATTAGTTTTAATTCTAAAGAAATGGTTTTAATTAATTTATCTATTATTTTTACTTTGTATCTAAGTAAAATATCCATGGTTTCTTTAGATAGGTTTTCGTCTTTCAATGGAACATGTACGTCTTTCTTTATCCAATTGTTTAATTCGTGTTTATTTATTAAAAGAGAAGAGGTTTTATTGGTGATTTCTTCATCCATTAGTCTTAAAAAAAAGTTTCCGGTTCTTAGCTCTTCTTTGTTAAAACCCTCTTTAATTAATGTATAAATT
The DNA here is from genome assembly GCA_041730375.1 of Solirubrobacteraceae bacterium. GTDB lineage: Bacteria > Bacteroidota > Bacteroidia > Flavobacteriales > Weeksellaceae > JBGSBU01. The sequence continues at coordinate 15,305 of JBGSBU010000001.1, read as the reverse complement.
CTGTTATAAAAAGGATTGGTTAATTCTAATTCTTCGGATGAAAGTTGATTTATTATTTCCTCAATAACCGTTGCGCTATAATTATTTTCGCTGTTTTCTAAATCTTTAACTTCAATTACCGTGCCGCCACTTTCTAACATTAATTGTACCAATTTTTCTTCTAAAATTAAAATAGGATCAAGCAGAATTGATTTTTCTGCAATGGATAATATAGGTTTGTTTTCCTCTGAATATTTGTTGTTTCTTGAGGTGTTTTTTGCGTTACTGGTTTGTTTGGTAAACTGGGTTAATTGTTTAAATAAAATTTCTTCTCTAACCTGCAATAAAACAGCACATTGTTTAACGTAAAACTCTTGTTTAATTAAATTGGGAATTAAAGCAATGCTTTCAATTATTTGTTGCACAACTTCGGCTTTTTTAACGAAATCGTCTTTTGATTCGCTTAGTAGAACTTTAGCTTTAAAAGAGATAAAATCTACTGCATTTTCTTTAATAAAGTCTTGTATTTCTATCGTTGATCGGTCTTTAGAAAACGAATCTGGGTCTTCTCCCTCGGGTAATAAAACTATTTTTATGTTTAATTCTTGCTGTAAAATTAAATCAATACCTCTTAAAGAGGCCTTAATGCCAGCGTTGTCTCCATCATAAATTATTACTAAATTATTAGTAAGTCTTTTTATAATTCTAATCTGTTGGTTGGTTAAAGAGGTGCCGGATGAGGCAACTGCGTTTTTTATACCATTTTGGTGCAGAGAAATTACATCTGTGTAGCCCTCTACCAAAACACATAAATCTTCTTTAATTATGGTTTGTTTTGCTTGGTATACTCCGTATAAAACCTCGCTTTTGTTATAAATTAAACTCTCTGGCGAATTAATGTATTTTGCTGTTTTATCTGTGGTTTTTAAAACTCTTCCTCCAAAACCAAATACCTTTCCTGTAAAACTATGGATGGGGAAAATAACCCTCTCTTTAAATCGGTCTACGCTCCAATTTTCTCTAAAAATACTTAAGCCAGCTTCTTCTAAATTTTCTTTTGTATAGCCTTTTTTTAAAGCCTGTGAAGTAAAAGCATTATTTTCTTTAGGCGAATAACCTAGTTCAAACATTGCAATAGAGGCTTCTGTAAAACCTCTTTCTTTAAAGTACGATAATCCAATGTTCTTACCCTCTTCTGTTTCTATTAATTGGTTGTTAAAATATTTTTTGGCAAAATCTGTAATAACAAATAAATTTTCCTTTTTTTGAGAAGAAAGAATATTAACCGGATTTTCGTCTTTATCCTCAATTACCTCAATGTTATATTTTTTAGCTAAATATTTTAATGCCTCGGGGTAGGTAAAATGTTCGTGATCCATTAAAAAAGTGAGCGCATTGCCTCCTTTTCCCGAAGAAAAATCTTTCCAGATTTGTTTGGAAGGAGAAACCATAAACGAAGGGCTTTTTTCATCGGAAAAAGGACTAAATCCTTTAAAATTACTTCCAGACTTTTTTAACTGTATAAATTCGCCTATTACTTCCTCTACACGTGTAGCATCAAAAATTAAATCTATGGTATCTTTTGAAATCATTTAAGTAAAATTACCCGAAATTTATTAAAAAAATACCCACTAATTAATTCATTTTAATTTAATTATAGTATTTTTATTTTTTTATATAGATGAAACTCTGGGATAAAGGTTATACAGTAAACGAAAAAATAGACAAATTTACTATTGGAAAAGATAGAGAATTAGACATCTACATTGCTAAGTACGATGTGTTAGGCAATTTGGCTCAATCTAAAATGCTTGCAAAAGTTGGTTTAATATCAACCGAAGAAAGCATAAGTCTTAACAATGCTTTAACAGACTTGTTGAAAGAAATAAATGAAGGAAATTTTATAATTGAAGAGGAATTCGAAGATATACATTCTAAAATAGAGCATTATTTAACTATAAAGTGTGGCGAAGCAGGTAAGAAAATACATACTGCACGGTCTAGAAACGACCAAGTTTTAACCGCCTTGTTACTTTTCTACAAAGATTATTGCAAAAAATTAACACAACTAGTAGAAGATCTTTTTGATGTTTTTATAAAAAAAGCCGAAAAACATAAAGCAGACCTATTACCAGGCTATACACATTTTCAGGCAGCAATGCCAAGTAGCTTTGGATTGCTTTTTTCTGCCTATGCCGAACAACTTATTTTAGATTTGTACTTGTTAGAAGGCGTATTTAAAACCATCGATCAAAATCCGTTAGGCTCTGCTGCAGGTTTTGGTACAAGTTTCCCTATTGATAGAGACTTTACTACAAAGGAATTAAATTTTAGCAATACCTTAATTAGCTCTGTTGGTGCACAAATGCTTAGAGGAAAGGCAGAAAAAGCACTATCTTTTGCCATTGCACAATTAGCAGGTACACTTAGCAAGTTTGCTTATGATATGGTGCTTTATAACGGCCAAGAATTTGGTTTTTTAAAATTACCAAAGGAATTTACCACAGGCTCTAGTATAATGCCTCATAAAAAAAATCCAGATGTGTTTGAATTAATAAGAGCTCAGTGCAATAAAATTCAAGCCCTACCTAATTCATTAATTTTAACCATAAATAATTTGCCAAGTGGTTACCATAGAGATTTTCAAATATTAAAAGAAATACTTTTTGAACCCATTATACAACTTCTAGATGTAATAGAAATAACTATTCATGCGGTTAACAATCTAGAAGTTGTGGAAAATAAAATTGATGATCCTAAATACAATAATATCTATACGGTTGAAAATATAAATCAAAAAATTCAAAGCGGCGTTCCCTTCAGAGACGCATATAAAGAAATAGGACTGCAGGTTGAAAATAATACTTTTGCTCCCCAAAAGAATTTTAAAACAACGCACATAGGCAGCATTCATAACCTTGCACTCGACAGAATTACGGCAAAACTCAAACAATTTAAAGAAAATTCAGAAATTTATAATTTTCTTAAGGGTTAGTTTTCTAAGCTTAGAAAAAATATTATCTATCTTCTTTAGGTTCTTAATACAATGTATTTAAGACTAAAAATAAAAGACTACTTTTTTACATCAATTGTAGTTTACAATACTCAAATAAAAACGCAGAAAAAATAGCCATATTTATTAATTATTTTAGGATTTTTTTTCTATCGAAAATAACAAAACCAAACATTTCAAGAAAAAACCACAATAAATCTTTACTATTATAAATTGTATGTTGTACATTCTATATTATAATTTTTTTTACTACCTTTAATAACAGTATAATTTTTAAATTATTTTTTAAATGAAAGGCATTGATTTTACTTACGCATATTCACTAGCTTATATTATTCCCATATATGGATTAATAATTCTAATAGAGGCATATTTCTCTAGAGATAAAATTGATGATGTTTGGTTTTATATTGAAGAATCTTGTTCAAGTATTATTTCCAAGATGATGAGTTTGGTTGTAACTGTAGTGGGAATTAATTTAACCTTACTTGCTTTTCCAGATTTTTTTCAAAGTTCTGGATTTTTAAAAACAGAATCATTAGCTTGGTGGCATTATGTTTTAATATTTATAATTATAGATTTTTGTGGTTATTGGGGGCATAGATTGGCTCATTCCTCTAATATTTTTTGGAATGATCATAGAATACATCATTCTGGCGAAATATTTAACTACGCTACAGGTATAAGAAGCGATTTTATTTCAGTAACCTCTATTAGAGCCTTATTTTTAATTCCTATATATTTTTTAGGTTTTTCACTAACCGACTACTATATTATCCTTATTGTGCATGCTACAGTACAATTCTGGACTCACACCGAGGTTATTGGTCGATTAGGTTTTTTAGAAAAAATTCTTGTTACTCCCACTAGTCATAAGATACATCATGCAATGAATACAGAATACATTGATAAAAATTTTGGAACCTTATTAATTATATGGGATAGAATGTTTGGCACCTATCAAGCCTCCATTAAAGGAGTTGACCCTGTAGTTGGCGACACAAGACCTAGTAGATCGTACAATCCTTTAATTCTAAATCTTCATCATTTTTATAGATTAATATTAGATGCCTTTAGAACAAATAATTATTTAGATAAATTAAGAATTTGGTTTATGCCAACAGGCTGGAGACCTAATGATGTAATAGAGAAATACCCTATTTTGGCTATTAAGAACCCTAAATTATATAAAGAAGAATTTTTTTATAAGCCAAATAATTCTAATGAGTTAAGGTATTGGAATTTTTTAATGTTTTCTGTTCTGGTTGGATTAAACTACTTTTTCTTTGTTTACATAAAAGAAATTATTGCATTAAAACCAATAGTTGAATTTGTTTCTAATCCGGTTTTAATAAGTATTTTTATTTTATTATGTTTTAACTCACTAACACTTTTTATGGATAGAAATAAATGGAGTTGGGCCTTTGAGTTGCCTCAATTTATTTTAGGAATGTTTATGATTTATAAAATCAATTTATTAGGGATGATTACAACAGATTATTTTTTATATTTTCTAATTCTACTATTTATATACCTAATTATATCTTTTAGTGTAACTATTTATTTTTCAATAATTTTTTTCGGAGAAAAGAAAGAAGATTTATTTTATACTCAAAATAGTCAAGTGGCTTACAAAGTATAATTATATATTTAGCTGTTTTTAAATTTTACTAAAATTATTATTCTTTTGTCTTATTTTTTTTTTAAACCTTTAAATAACTCATGTATTTTTCTTTAAATAGCTAATTGTGTGTTTTAATTTATCTTACTTATTCTATATTTTTATTTTATTAATTTTTATATCAATAAAAATGTAAATTAAGTTTAGTAGAAAACCATTCGCTCCATAGGTTTAATATTATATTATAACAAGTAAAAAGTATAAAAAATAAACCCCGCTAGATTATAAAATTAAAACTACCTTATTTAGTTATTCTTTAACAAACTAGTTTTAAACCACATAAAAAAAGGAGGCATGAATTTAAATTCATGCCTCCTTTTTATTTAAGAAAAAAATCTTAATTCTCAGAACTAATAGTAGCAGAAAGATATTCTCTATTCATTCTAGCTATATTTTCTAGGGAAATTTCTTTAGGGCATTCCGCCTCGCAAGCACCAGTATTGGTACAATGACCAAAGCCTTCTAAATCCATTTGTTTAACCATATTTAAAACCCTTCTTTTAGCCTCAACTTTACCTTGTGGCAACAAAGCAAATTGAGAGACTTTAGCACCAACGAACAACATGGCAGAACCATTTGTGCAAGCCGCAACACATGCTCCACAGCCAATACAGGTTGCTGCATTAAAAGCTGAATCTGCGTCAGTTTTAGGAATTGGGATAGTATTTGCATCAATTGTATTACCAGAAGTTGAGATGGATATAAAACCACCGGCTTGTTGAATTCTATCAAAAGCACTTCTATCTACAACTAAATCTTTTACAACCGGAAAAGCAGCAGAACGCCATGGTTCAATAAAAATAGTTTCGTTATTTTTAAAATGCCTCATATGTAATTGACAAGTTGTTGTTCCAGAGTCTGGTCCATGCGGTCTACCATTTATATACAAAGAACACATGCCACAAATACCCTCTCTACAATCATGATCAAAAGAAACTGGGGCTTTTTTCTCGTTTATTAGTTGTTCGTTTAACTGGTCTAACATCTCAAGAAATGAGCTATCTTTAGAAACTTTGTCTAATTTATAGGTTTCTAATTGTCCTTTTTCTTTAGAATTTTTTTGTCTCCAAACCTTTAATGTTAGGTCTATATTTTTATCTGCTGATGCCATGATTTTAGTTTTTAAAATGGTTCTCTAGAATTTCAACTATTTGCTATAGGTTTATTCGTAGCTTCTTTCTTTTAATTCAACGAATTCATAATTTAATTCTTCTTTGTGTAAGATGGCTAACTTGGTGTCGGTGCCTTTATATTCCCAGGCCGCAACATGTTTAAAATTAACATCATCTCTTAGGGCTTCGCCTTTATCTGTTTGCATTTCTTCTCTAAAATGCCCACCACAACTTTCTTTTCTATTAAGTGCATCAATTGCCATTAATTGTCCCAGTTCTATAAAGTCTGCTACTCTAATGGCTTTTTCTAATTCTTGATTAAATTCGTTTGCTTCTCCTGGTACATATACATCGCTATAGAATTCTTTCTTCAATTCATCTATTTCTGCAATCGCTTGTTTTAAACCCTCTTCATTTCTTCCCATTCCCACTTTGTTCCACATAATATTACCTAGTTTTTTATGGAAATAATCTACAGAATGAGACCCTTTGTTGTTTAAGAAAAAATTAATTTGCTCTTTAACTTTATTTTCTGCTTCAACAAATTCTGGTAAATCTGTAGAAACTTTTCCTGTTCTAATTTCAGAAGATAAGTAGTCTGAAATGGTGTATGGCAAAACAAAATATCCATCGGCTAGCCCTTGCATTAAAGCAGAAGCGCCTAATCTATTTGCTCCATGTTCAGAAAAATTAGCCTCACCACAAACAAAACAGCCTTTTATGGTAGATTGTAGGTTGTAATCAACCCAAACACCTCCCATTGTATAATGCACTGCTGGGTAGATTTTCATTGGGGTTTCGTATGGATTTTCATCTGTAATTTTTTGATACATTTGAAATAAGTTGCCATATTTCTCCTCTAACCATTTTTTTCCTAAGTCTTTAACCTTTTCATCGCTAGGGTTTTGATCGCCTAGGGCATATGCCTTTTCTTTTCCTTTTGAAATAACTTCTGAAGAGAAATCTAAATACACTCCTTCATTGGTGTCGTTTGCTTCAATTCCAAACCCTTCGTCGCATCTTTCTTTTGCTGCTCTAGAAGCCACATCTCTTGGCACTAAGTTCCCAAATGCTGGATATTTTCGCTCTAAAAAATAATCTCTATCTTCTTCGGAAAGTTGAGTTGGCTTTAACTTGCCTTCTCTTATTGCTTGTGCATCTTCTTTTTTCTTTGGAATCCAAATCCTGCCAGAATTTCTTAAGGATTCTGACATCAAGGTTAGTTTAGATTGATTTGTTCCATGAACGGGAATACAGGTTGGATGTATTTGTACGTAGCATGGATTGGCAAAAAAAGCCCCTTTTTTATGAATTTTCCAAGAAGCAGTTACGTTGCTTCCCATTGCATTGGTAGAAAGAAAATACACGTTTCCATACCCACCAGACGCTATAACAACAGCGTGTGCGGCGTGTCTTTCTATTTCGCCTGTAATTAAATTTCTTGCTATAATTCCTCTTGCTTTTCTATCAACGACAACCAAGTCTAGCATTTCGTGTCTGTTGTAAAGTTTAACACGCCCTAAACCAATTTGTCTAGACAAAGCGGAATAAGCTCCAAGTAATAACTGTTGTCCGGTTTGACCCGCTGCATAAAAAGTTCTTTGAACCTGCGTTCCTCCAAAAGAACGATTATCTAATAAACCTCCATATTCTCTGGCAAATGGCACGCCTTGGGCAACACATTGGTCTATAATATTACCAGAAACCTCTGCCAGCCTATGCACATTTGCTTCTCTGGCTCTATAATCTCCTCCTTTTATTGTATCATAAAATAATCTAAAAATGCTGTCTCCATCATTTTTATAATTTTTTGCCGCATTAATTCCTCCTTGAGCTGCTATGGAATGTGCTCTTCTTGGGGAATCTTGAAAACAAAATACTTTTACATTGTACCCCATTTCCCCCAGTGATGCTGCCGCAGAAGCTCCTGCCAGTCCAGTGCCCACAACAATTATGTCTATTTTTGGCCTATTGTTTGGCGCTACTAGGTTTAAGTGATCTTTATAATTTACCCACTTATCAGAGATATGTCCTTTGGGTATTTTGGAATCTAAAACGCTCATGTGTATAGATTTAATTAAGAGTTAAAAAATAAAACCAGCAAAATGTTAATGAAATTGAAATTTCCTATTAATATTAAATCTATTTTTGATTTTATAAAAAAATACTATAGTTATTATTAATCGCCTACAAATATACTTATCCTACTTATAAATCTTATATGATATTCATCAATAGCGTTTCTTAGTATTTACTTTTTTTACTCTAATTAAATTAGAAATTTACTTTAATTTCTCTCTATTAGACGTGTGTGTTCGTAGTATTTTTTTTAATAATTCTATTAATTCTTGCTGTTTTTAAATTGTTGCGGTTGTTTGGTTTAAAAACGTTTCGGTTAAGGTTATATTAGATTGATTGTTTAAAAAGCCATAAATAGCCTCTTCTTTCATTAATAATTTTTTCATTAAATACAACTCGCTTTGTTGATTAATTAGCGATGCTGGGTCTCCTACGCCTGCTGTTTGAACAACAACAAAACTAAAAACATCACCCGAGGTTAAATCCACACTCGTTCCCCAGTTTGTGTATCCAATTCTTTCAACTAATACAGATACATTGTTGCTATTACTAATAAAAGATAAATTTATGTTTCCTGTGTAATTATTAACTTGTTTTAAAATAGTATTTGTGTTATTATCTTTAATTATTACTTTACCTGATTTTATATTTTGAATTCTAATTAGTTTATATGTACCGTTAATGTCTGTTAAAGCAACTTCTAAATTTTGGCTTGGATCATTAATACTTGAAGACACCGAACTAATTAACTTTTCATACTTTACACAGGGTGTTAATTTACTTCCACTAGCTAAAACCAACTTATAATTACCTATGTCTATGTTTTGTCCTATAGGAGTAGTACAAAGAACTGATATACTTGGTGATTCTAAATTAGTAAGTTTATTATTTTTCGCAAAGTCATATAAATCGCAAAGGCTTCTTTCTTGTGTTAGTGTTATGGTTTTATTAATGTGGTCTATTGCTATACCTGTTAATGCTGCTGCTACTTTTGAAAGTGTTATATTCAAGTCGTTTGCTAAAATAGCAGGTTCAAATACCGCACCGCCAGAGTTCCCCGCTTTTAAAACTATAGGATTGGTTTGAGATAAATGAGGGTAAGACCAAATGGTATAGTCAAAAGTATTCTCAAGTGCATCAAAAATTGCTGTTGTGTTTTTTTCTCTTGGTCTAATTATGTTTCTGTTTCCTACGGTAATTTGTAATCCTCCAACTGTTCTTCTTCCCGATCCTATTAAAATAGTTTGTAAAGGAATGTCTCCATTAGAAACAGAAGTCGCAATATAAGTTAATCTATTTGCGGTATTAACAGTACCTCCGGTAGTGGGATTTGAAAGAGCTGTTTAACCAGAATCTGATGCAACTGGATTATCTGAAAGATAAAAAACTGCACGACTAACACCAGTTTCGTTTGGAGGTCTAAAATTAGCATTTAGTTCTTGCCAAACACCAACTTGCCCAGTATTTGAGAAGCTATTTTCTAAATACCCACCCCAAGTAAATTGTATTCCTTTCCTTGCATTTATAACGTTTGTTGTATTATTCCCCCACTGAGAAACATCGGCATTTGTTCCCGTGTCTGGAACAAGGCTTCTAATTATTTTTGGCTGTCCCGATTCGTTATTCCATGCATCTCTGGCTTGGAAAATAGATACATTATCTATTAATGGTGAATTGGCATTTCTAAAGGTTAAACCCGACTGACAGTCTGCATATATTCTTGAATTTCTAATGGTTGTATTGTTATTACCCGAATCTTAATGATTTGTTTGTATGTCACCTGCAGAGCTCCTTTTATCTATAATACAATCATCTAAAAGCACTTGACCTGAGCTGTTTTGCTCAAACCAAATAGAATGTGATATTCTAAAAACTGCGTTATAAGCAATCATTTTTCCTGCATTTCTAACAACCCAAACCCTTGTATTCCAGCTTCTGGTTGAAAATAAAGACCAAACAATAGCCTCAATAGGTAATTGAGTGGTAAAACTATTTTTTGTATAGGCTTCACCTACATTAAACGTTCCACCATCTGCTTCAAGTATATTATCAGCAGCAGACTGTGCTGTAAATATTAACTTTTCTGTACTATTCATTGTTAATGTACCTGTAACTTTAAGTTTAACATTGCTTAGGGTATAGATCTTAATGGAATACACCCCAGTTATAGTTTGTACAGACACACCGGCAATACCATTTAAACCGCTTAAAGAAGTATCTGTTCCAGACTGCGTTATAACTCCTCCTGCAAGAGTAAATGTTGCATAAAAAAATTTAAAACATAACAATAATAAAGTTACGATGGCATATATTCTGCTTTTCATTTTTGTAATCAACTATAGGTTAATGATTGAACAGTGCTTAATGTGGTGGTTTGTGTACCAGATGCACTGGCATTTTTTTCGTCGTTCACATCGTTTTTATTGTACCTAACCACTTTATAGTTGGTTGCTTCAATTTTCATAGAAACATAGTAGAAATTAGTATCATCAAAAAATAACTCATTAGATATGGCTGGTTTAGATATGATATCGCCGGTAGCATTAGTCCCTAATAAACCTTTTGTTGGTATGGAAGACAACCTAAGTCCGCTATTTGTTGCTGTGCCAACTATTTCCACCGTGTTTCCTGGCGATGCTGTTCCAAAACCAACTCTATTGTTTTGGGCATCTAAACTTAATGTTGTGCTGTTTATATTTATTGCATCTACCCCAGTAGCGGTAAAGCTTAATTTATTGGTGTTTGTAATACCACTAATAATTGTTGGTTTATTTATTGCACCCCCTAGCTCAATGTTATTTAAGTTTTTGGTAAGTACGTTTTGAATGGCAAGCTGAGCCTCTAACCAGATTTCCAGTAGAATCAAACCCTAAAGTTTCATTATTAGCAGTAACGCCACTTACTGGGGCAATTTCTGCCGCAATTCCGTTTATGGTTGATGTTATTTTATTTGAAGCAAAAGTTAATGCGTTAAAATTAATAATAGATGTGGTTTTGTCTCCGCCCACATCGGCTATTGTTAAGGTATTTAAAGCACTTGTAAAGCCGGTATTCAATTCGTTTGCATTACTGTTATCTGGGTCTGTATAAGCGTTGTTTATTATGTATGGATTAGCCGTTGTACCAGTGCCAGTTACGTTAATATTTATGCCAGCATTTACCACCGTTTCGTTTCCAGTGGGTTGCATAACAAAAGGGTTGCAATTGGAGCCATTTGTTAAGGCGTTGTTACTATCTGCAGAGGTAAGAACTACATTTACATTTGTTTCGTTTTCGTTTACATAAACTAACCAACCATTTAAAATTGAAAGTTTTGTAACGCTTTCATTTAAAACCTAGGAAATGCCTAACCCGTTTACATAAGTTCCAATTTTATTTTTAATTCCAATTAAATTATCTGTATAATTAGTAACTACCTCTGTTGTTTCCTTGGCCGCTTACCAATTTGATGTGGTAGAATTATATTTTAGCACTTGGTTATTGGTTGGAGCAATACTTGAAACTGGAATGTTTTGAATCTTTACCACCTTAGAATTAGAAGCCTTACCAGTTACATCGCCAACTAGAGATATATTTGAGGCATCAATTTGTAGAGAGGCATCAATTGCTTGAGTTAACCGATCGCCAGCAACGTTTGGTGCGATTTTAGTTTTATCAACCGCATCATCAGCTATTTTTAATGTAGTAATTCCAAGATCTTTAACTTGCGCTTTAGTTGAGGCAATCTGAAGTGTATTGTTATCTACATTTACATCGAACCCAACATTTTTAAAAGTTGAGTTTGCTGGAATGCTAGTTAAGAAGATTGATCCAACTGGAGAATTGATTGATCCGGCAGATGAGGCTGTTAATGAATCATCTATATATTTTTTATTTGCTACGTCTGTGTTATTTATTGGGGTGGCTACTCCGGTAATTAAGTTATTAGACATATTTAAAACACCAGCACGCTATCTCCAGCGGTATTTAAATACCTAACATCGTTTTGTGTAAAGTCGGTATTTACTTTATTCCACCCACTTATATCATCAAAAATATAGGTTACTCTATTTTTTAACTCATTAGGAGAAACTTCTCCACTAACAATATATATATCACCATCTACCAAGGGGCTGTTATTACGCTAGGTACTAAAAAATAAGGAGGTGCTCCAATCAACAAATCAATTCCAGTAACAACTCTAGAAACGACAACGGCTACATTTGCGTTAGAAGAAGGATTAACACCATTTACGGTTTTTACCTTAGTAACAGGCAAACATTAAATTCCATTCCACTCCAAAACATCTCCAGTAGAAACACCATCCTAAAGCTTACTTAAGATAATATTTTTATCGATTATTTTAGTAGTACTTACCGCATTATCTACAATTTTAATTAAGAGTTAAAAAAATGAAATAATGTAATGAATGTAAATAATATGGGAACAAGAATAGAATAAAAACTACCAATTAGTTTAATGGTTGGTGTATGTTTTTTACTATTTGCACCCATTGATTGAAATGCCGATTGAAACCCATGGTTTAAATGTAACCCAAGAAAAATAAACCCAACTACATAAAGTGCTACTCTAATTGGATTTTGAAAATGTTTTACTAGCTCTGGAAAATACCTGGTTGGGTCTTGTGGATTAACCTGTATGTATTTATAATTCATTTCTGGAAAGAAAAAATCTACCATGTGAATGGCTAAAAAAATTAAAATTAAAATACCAGAAATTATCATGTTTCTAGACGTCCAAGTGCTGTTTGCAGATGGGTTTGTGTATGCGTATTGTTGTGGCCCTCTTGCTTTTCTGTTAGTGATTTCTAATATAAAACCTAAAATAAAATGATAAAGAGTACCAAAAATTAAAATGGGTTGAATTACTTTTTGTACCAACGGATTATAACCCATAAAATGAGAGACCTCATTGAAAGTATCTTTGTTAATAACAGATAATAAATTTATAAACAAATGTTGTGTTAAAAACAATAATAAAAACAAGGCAGAAAGTGCCATTGTAATTTTTCTTCCAATAGAAGAACTCAGTAAATTATTTCCTTGACTCATAAAAAAACGTGTAAAAATATATTATTTATATCGTACAAATATAGTTTTAACCGCAATTAACTTTTTATGACATTAATCAATTCAATTGGTTTGTTTTATAGTTTTTAAAAAATTGTGGCTTTAAGTTTTAAAAATTAACTTTACGTTAGGTTTAGCCCAATTTAACTGTTTTAAAGTTAATGCATAAAATTATAACTGGCGGCCGTTACAATTATTTTTTTTAGAAATGAGTTGGGATAAAATTTTAGGTCAAGAAAAGGTTAAGCATTTGTTAATTAAATCTATAGAACTAGATAGGCTTAGCCATGCACAATTGTTTATTTCTAAAGAAGGTTCTGGCGGATTGTTACTTGCATTGGCTTATGCAAAAGCAATAATAGAAAACGACAAAAAAAATCAAACAACAAATTCTATTGTAAATGAATTAAACCACCCTGATATTCATTTTATCTTTCCTAACAATAGCTCAACTAAAGTTAAGGCAGAAAAAACAGAGAGCAGCAAATATTTAAGTCAATTTAGAGACTTTATAAAAACTCACCCCTATGGAAATTTAACAGATTGGCTATCTTTTATTGACATAGAAAAAAAACAAGGCATAATTAATGTGCGAGATGCAGAAACCATTATTCATAAAATGTCTTTTAAAAGTTATGAAGGCGGACATAAAATTGTAATCATTTGGTATCCAGAGAACATGAATAGCCAAGCAGCCAACAAATTGCTAAAACTATTAGAAGAACCTCCTTTACAGTCTGTTTTTATTCTTGTCTCGGAAAATATAAATGCCATATTGCCTACCATAATTTCTAGGTGCCAACTAGTTAAAATTAATTCCTACAAAGTAGAGCGGGTTAGTTCTTATTTAATTGATACCAAAAACATCAACCAAGAAATGGCAAATAACCTTGCCGTGCTAAGTAACGGAAATTTAAATAAAGCCATTAAATTAGCAGAAGATTCGCCCGAAAGCATAGAATTCGAAAACTACTTTGTTAAATGGGTTAGAAGTGCTTTTATGGCAAAAAAAAATATTGTGGCATTAAAAGAGCTGGTTAACTGGTCTAACGAAATTAGTTTATGGGGCAGGGAAAAGCAAAAAAATTTTATAACATTTAGTATCGCTGTTTTTAGAGAGGCTCTTTTAAATAATTTTGAATTGGGCAATTGCAAATTTAATTTACAAACCATTAATTGGGAAACATTTAGTAGCTATATTAATGGCGCCAATATAGAAGAAATTTTAAACGAACTAAACAAAGCCCACTACCATATTGAAAGAAATGTAAACGCTAAAATGGTTTTTTTAGACACTTCCATTAAAATTACCCGGTATTTACACAAACAACAACTTCAAAATCAATAGTTTTAGTATGAAAATAATTAGCTACAATGTAAACGGCATAAGAGCTGCCATGCAAAAAGGATTTATAGATTGGTTAAAAGCCGCCAATCCAGATGTGTTGTGCCTGCAAGAAATTAAAGCCATGCAAGAACAAGTGAGTGTAGATTTGATTGAAGAATTGGGCTATCATCATTATTGGCATTCGGCACAAAAAAAAGGATACAGCGGTGTGGCTATTTTAACTAAAACCCAACCCAACCATATTGAATATGGCACAGGAATAAAAGAAATTGATTTTGAAGGAAGGGTTATTAGGGCCGATTTTAATAATTTTTCTGTAATAAGCGTTTATGTACCTTCTGGCACCAATATAGAAAGACTAGATTTTAAAATGCAATTTTGCCATAATTTTTTAAGTTATATAAAAGAACTTAAAAAAACCCTTCCCAATTTGATTATTAGTGGCGATTACAACGTGTGCCACGAAGCCATAGACATACACGACCCAATAAGAAATGTTGCTGTTTCTGGATTTTTACCCATGGAAAGAGCCTGGCTAACCAATCATTTAAAAGAATGTAACCTAATAGATTCTTTTAGACACTTGATAAAAGAACCGCACCAATATTCTTGGTGGAGTTACAGAGCCAACTCCAGAGCCAACAACAAAGGTTGGCGGATAGATTATAATATGGTGAGTCAAGAATTAGAAAACAACCTAAAAAGAGCCGCCATTTTACCCGAAGCAAAACACTCTGATCATTGCCCTGTTTTGGTTGAATTAACTTTTTAGTTAATTTAATTGTTTAACAATGAAAAAGGTATTGATTAAATTAGGAAAACATAGCTTTTATATTCCTTACGTACATTAAATAACAAATACTACCTATTATATAAAGCGTAGTTGTTTTATTTTTATCTCTCTAAAATAATTAATTACCCTATATTACAACTTGTTAACTAAAGTTTTCTTGTCTTTTCTTAGGTTAATTTACCTTGCAATAGGTTTGAAATATAATTATATTTGATTTAATTATATTCTGAA